>JBOGEB010000185.1:1689-8234 GCA_050743125.1 Egibacteraceae bacterium | reverse complement strand
GCGCCGCGCCGCGCCACGGCGACGACGCTGGCGCTGGCGCTGGCGCCAGCGCTGGCGCGCAGGTCCGGGTCAGCGCCAGCCAGCCGGGCTGCGGCGACCTCGGCCCGCGTGATGAGGTCGACGAGGTGGTCGGTGTAGGCGACGCGGACGCGCACATCAGCGCCTGAGCAGGCCTCCGGTGACCCTGACTGGCAGGGGGGAGCGCCCCGGCCCCCTGGTCTGTTGGGGGCCTCCCCCTGACCCCCTGGCTGGTGTGGGGCGTCCCCCCGGCCCCCTGGCCCGCCGCCCGAGCAGGAAGCCGCCGACGCCCGCGCCAGCCGTGAGCACGCCGGCGACACCGATCTTGGTGGCCCGCTTCTGCGTCCGGTTGAACTCGACGACCGGCCAGCCTCGGCGATGCGCGACCGACATGAGCGACCGGTCTGGATTCACCGCGACCGGGTGGCCGACGAGCTGCATCATCGGGAGGTCGCTGCCAGAGTCGGAGTACGCGTAGCAGAGGCTGAGGTCGTACCCCTTCTCGGCGACGAGCTTGCGGAGCAGGACGGCCTTGCCCTCGGCATAGCAGAACGGGGCCGCGAGCCGCCCGGTGTAGACGCCGTCGATGATCTCGCTGGAGGTCCCGAGCCCGCCGGTGATGTCGATCGTCCGGGCGAGCTCGCTGACGATCTCGACGGGGCTTGCCGAGATGATGTAGACGTCGCGCCCCGCCTCCGCGTGCATGTCGAGCAGCGCCTGCGCCTCGGGCCGGATCCGGGGCAGCAGGTCCTCCACCACCGTCGGAGCCATGCGGCGGAACGCCTCCGCCGGAGTCCCTGCCACGCTCGCCAGGATCCGGTCCCTCAGCGCCTGCGACTGCTCCTCCGACGCACCGAAGAGCCTGAACGTGATCGACCTGAGCGAGTCGGCGACCAGGCGCGGCACCGGGAGCATGCCCTCCCGATACATCACTTTGACGAAGGAGAAGGCGCTGCTCCCCGACATGAGCGTGCGGTCGAGGTCGAAGAAGGCCGCAGAGTTCGTCATCGCGCGGTGATTCTAGTGGTCCACGCTACGAGGCGGAGTCGGCTCGTTCGGGGCAGGCGGCGGACCGGCCGCACCAGTGGCAGCCGTGGCCGGGGACGAGCCGGAGCTCGCCGTCGGGCGGGCGGGCGTAGACGAGCCGCACCGCGCGGGCGGCCTTGTCGATGACGGTGCGGGCGGCGGCCTCGAGCACGTCGTCATCGACGTCCTCGGCGTCCCAGCCAGCCTCGTCCAGGTAGAAGGTGGCCACGCGGAACGGCGCCACGCCGTACTTGAGCGTCGAGAGCAGGGCGTAGAAGCGCATGTCCGCGCGGTCACGCAGCGCGTTGCGGCGGCCCGTCTTCAGGTCGACGAGGAGCAGCCGGCGTCGTCCGGCGTGGAGCGCACGGCCGATCGCGAGGTCGGGCTTGCCGCGCAGGGCGAGCCGGCCGTCGAGCAGGCTCGCGGCAAGGTCCGGCTCGGTGCGGATCGTCACCCAGTCGGGCAGGGGCGGGAAGATCTCGCGGAACTCGACGACGAGGTTGAGGGCGCGTCCACGCAGCGCGTCGGCCTCGGTGCCTCCCAGCTCAGCGAGGTAGCGGCCGGCCGGCGTGCCCGAGCTCGCGAACGCCTGCCAGGCGTGGCGCACGATCTCGCCCGGGTCGCGCGCCCACCCACCGGCCAGATCGACGGCGATGCCGGTGTGCGCGAGCGTCCCGGCGACCATCGCGGGCGCCCACGCGAAGGGAGTGTCGAGGCGGTCGAGAAACCGCCCGTCACAGTTGAGCGTGTCGAGCGTGCTCTTGCCCACGACCAGCGGGGCGCGGCCATGTGGCAGCAGTGGCGCCACCTCTGCGAGCCCGGCTTGGAGCTGCGCACGCAGCCGGGGGCCGGCCTCGGGATCGGCCAACGGGCGCGTCGCATCGACCGCGAGCAGGTCCTCCAGCACCTGCCGCTGCACCGGCGCCAGCCGGGTCCGCTCCCTCAGGTCGAGCATGACCGCTACGGTAGAGGCAAACCGCCCGATCTCGGCGGATCTCCGGCACAGTTGTGGATAACCGGGCGCCTACTCGTCTGGCTTTGAGCGCTTGATCTTCACGACCTTGACGTCAATGGGCTCCTCCGGCCGCCGGACGTGACGGCGGCGTGGGGCCAGCCCGATCAGCCCGAAGGACATACGGACCCGGGTGCGGACGAGCCGGTTGGCCAGCGCGCGCGTCGGCGGGAGGACGAGCAGGAGGCCCACGACGTCGGTCAGGAAGCCGGGGGTGAGCATCAGCGCGCCGCCGAGCAGGACGAGCGCGCCGTCCACGACCTCCTCGGTGGGGATCCGCGGCTCGTCGAGCGCGGCACGGAACCGCCGCCACGTCCGCAGCCCCTCGCGTTTGACGAGCCAGGCCCCCGCGAGCGCATCGAAGAGCAGGAGCGCGACCGTCGGCAGGATCCCGATCAGTTGCCCGACCTGGAGGATCACCCACAGCTCGGCGATCGGCACGACGATGAACGCGAGGACCAGGAGCGGCATGGCCCCAGTGTGCCGCGCCCCAGCGCATGCTCCACACAGAACTCCGCCTACGACGCCGCCTGCGTCGAGCCGCCCTTGCGCTGCTTCGACTTCTCGATGGAGCGTTTGAGCGCGTCCATGAGGTCGACGACGCCGGCGGGCTCGGCAGCCTCGACGAGGGTGATCTCCTCGCCGGCGACCTTGGCTTGGACGGCGTCGAGGATCCGCTCGCGGTAGGCGTCGTGGAAGGCGCCGGGATCGAAGTCCTCGGTGAGGTTCTCGATCAGCGCGTGGGCCATCCTGACCTCCTGCTCGCGCGGTGAGGGAACCTCGTCGATCCCGACCTCGGACAGCGAGAACGCGCGGATCTCGTCCGGCCAGTGCATCGTGGAGAGCACGAAGACCCCGTCGCGCAGGCGGAGCGTCGCGAGGTGCTCCTTGTCCCGCAGCGTGATCGTGCAGATCGCGACCGTGCCCCGGTCGGCCATCGCCTCGGCGAGCAGCGCGTACGCCTTCGCGCCGGGCGGCTCGGGCGCCACGTGGTACGCGCGGTCGAAGTAGATCGGGTCGATCTGCCCAAGCGGAACGAACTGCTGAATCTCGATCATCCGGCTCGACTGAGGCCGCAACGCGGCGAGCTCGTCGGGGCCGAAGACGACGTAGCGGTCCCGCTCGTACTCGTAGCCCTTGACGATGTCGTCGTAGTCGACCTCCTGCCCGTCCACCTTGGCGACCCGCTTGTACCCGATCGGGGCATGGTCGGACGCGCGCAGCTGGTTGAACGAGGGCGAGCGGTCCTCCACGGCGGTGTAGAGCCCGACGGGGATCGTCACCAGACCAAGGGACAACGTGCCCCTCCACAGCGTGCGCGGCATCGCCCCACCTCCTTCGCCTTTAGTTTTATGTTAGCTGCGGGGGAGAAGGCAACCCCCCACTCGGTGCCTATCCTGTGCCTGTGGGGTCTTCGCCAACCACCGTCGAGTTTCCGGTTGAATTGCCTGTCCGGCGCGAGCGCGGCATGTGGTGGGTCGCGGTCGACGGCGTGGACGTCGAGCTGTCCAACCTCGACAAGCCGTTCTGGGTGCCCGAGGGCTACACGAAGGCCGACCTGGTCGCCTACTACCTCAACATCGCCGAGTGCATCCTGCCGGTGGTCTGCGGGCGGCCGCTCACGCTCAAGCGCATGCCGGACGGCGCGGACGGGGACTTCTTCTACGCCAAGCAGGCGCCGGGGCACACCCCCGCATGGATGGCCCGCGCGCCGGTGACCTCGGTCGACTCGGGCAAGACCGTCACCTACCTGCTGGCCGAGGACACCGCGAGCTTGTTGTATCTCGCGAACCTGGGTTGCATCGAGCTGCATCCGTGGCATGCCCGGATCGACGCGATCGGCCGGCCGGACTACGCCCTGTTCGACCTCGACCCGTTCGACGTCGGCTTCGACACCGTTCGTGAGGTGGCGCTGCTCGTCCGCGCGGCTCTCGAGCAGCTGGGGCTGCGCGGGTACCCGCGGACCTCTGGCGCGACGGGCATGCAGGTGTACGTCCCGATCGACCGTGTCCACGCCGCCGACGAGGTGCGCGACTGGGTCGGGCGGGTCTGCCGGCTGATCAACCGCGCGGCTCCAGACCGCACGACGATGCAGTGGTCGGTGGCCGCGCGCAGCGGCAAGGTCTTCCTCGACCACGGCATGAACACCGAAGGCAAGAACGTCGCCGCCACCTACTGCCTGCGGCCTGAGCGCGGCGCGCCGGTCGCGACCCCGCTGACCTGGGAGGAGGTCGCCGGCGGCGTCGAGCCGCGCGACTTCACGATCACGACGATCTGGTCCCGGTTGGCCGAGGTCGGCGACCTGTGGGCACCGGCCCTGCGGGGCGGGCAGGACCTGCGCGCGGCGATGGACTCACTCGGCGTGCGTTCGTCGCCTGAGCCGCCGCCTCACCACGTGGTCGGCGAGCCGCACCGCCGCGAGCCGCTCGATGAGTACGCCCGCAAACGAGACTTCTCACGCACACCGGAGCCGCCCCCGGTTGACGCCTTTGACGCCGGGGCCGGGGCCGCGCAGGGACAGCGTTTCGTCATCCAACACCACCTGGCCCGGCGCCTCCACCACGACCTGCGCCTCGAGCACCAGGGCACGGCGCGGTCGTGGGCGATCCCCAAGGGGCTGCCCGACGTGCCCGGGCTGGCCCACCTCGCGGTCCAGACCGAGGACCACCCGCTGGAGTACCTGTCGTTCTCCGGTGACATCCCCGAGGGCGAGTACGGCGCCGGGCCGATGCGGATCTGGGACCAGGGCACCTACGAGGTCCTCGAGTGGCGCGTGTCCGGCGCGAAGGACGACAAGGTCACGTTCGTCCTGTCCGGCCGGCGCCACAACGGCGAGTGGCACCTGTTCCGCACGGGGGGGTCCGGGGGGACGCCGCCGATGGCCAGCGGCCGGGACCGCCCGGACCAGTGGCTGGTCACCCGCGCCGGGCAGCCGGACATGCTCGTCGGGCCGCCCCCGCAGCTCTCGCCGATGCTCGCGGTCGACGGGGCCACCCCGTTCGACGACGACGAGTGGCTGTTCGAGGTCAAGTGGAACGGCATCCGCGCGCTCGCGCAGACCGTCCGGCCGGGCGCGGGCGGCGACGGTTCGACGACGCTGTGCAGCCGAGCGGGCAACGACCTGACCGGCGCCTATCCGGAGCTGGGGTCGCTGTGGGAGCGGGTGCTCGCGCGCAACGCGGTGCTCGACGGGGAGATCGTGGTGCTCGGCGCCGACGGCCGGCCGTCGTTCGAGCGGCTCGCGGAGCGCATGCACCTGCGTGAGCCGCGGGCCGTGGCGCGCGCGGCCCGGGCGGCGCCGGTCACCTACGTGGTCTTCGACCTGCTCGCCATCGACGGGCAGGCGGTGGTCGACCGGCCGCTGGACGCCCGCCTGGAGCTGCTCGACGAGACCTTGATACCGGGCGGCGCGGTCGTGCGCAGCGAGCCGGTCCGGGGTGAGGGGGTCGCGCTGTTCGAGGCCGTGCGCCGGCAGGGGCTGGAGGGCGTGATCGCCAAACGCGCCGACTCGGCCTACCAGCCGGGGCGCCGGTCGCGTGACTGGGTCAAGCTCAAGGTCCGCCAGCGCGCCCACGTCGTGATCGGCGGGTGGCTTCCCGGCCAGGGCGCGCGAGGCGGGCGGCTCGGCAGCCTACTCGCCGGTGTCTACGACGGCGGCGGGCTGCGTTTCGTCGGCCGGGTCGGCACCGGCTTCGACGATGCCGAGCTGGACCGCCTCGCGGGGCAGCTCGCGCCGTTGGCGGTTGGCCAGCCGCCGTTCGCCGACCCCGCGGACTTGCCCGCCGAGGTCCGCCGCGCTGCCCGCTGGGTACAGCCCCGCCTGGTCTGCCAAGTCGAGCTCGCCGACGTCACCGAGGCCAGGCGCCTGCGCAGCCCCGTTTACAAGGGCCTGGCGCCTGACCTGGACCCGCGCGACTGCACCCTCGACGACCTGCCCTGACGTTCTCGAGATCTGGTAACGCCGAGCTGTCGCCCTTCGACGGTGATCCGGCCCCGCCGGGCCACCGCCTGGACGACCTGCTGTGGCCATGGGTGGGAGGCGCTCCCGGTTTCGACGTCGACCTCTCCCCGGCCGTCAAAGCGCTCCTCCCGGACTTCTCCGCCGCCCCGGTGATCACCGTCGAGGACGTGCTCGACACGGAACCATCTCGACACGGCCACCATCGACGCCCAGGGACACTGCTACGCCGCCCCGGGATCGAGCTGACGCCGTCAGCGAGTCGCCGGAGCGCCCCGCGCCCGCTCAACCCCTGTCACGCCCAGCGCGCCGGAGCCGCCGACGACGACGGCGACGGCCCAATCAAACACCGTGCGCTCAGTGGATATCTGCCGTGGTGAGGGCTGGCCCTTGCGGGCCTCGTGGCCCGGTGCGGGTTGGTCGCTGCCTGGGGTGCGCGGCGCGACGGTGCGGGTCGCGCCTCTGAGGACGATCCCGATCGCACAGCCGATCGTGGCCAGGGCCGTGTCCCGCTCGGCCCGGAGGTCGTCC
>JBOGEB010000185.1:0-1589 GCA_050743125.1 Egibacteraceae bacterium | reverse complement strand
GCCCGGTGCGGGTTGGTCGCTGCCTGGGGTGCGCGGCGCGACGGTGCGGGTCGCGCCTCTGAGGACGATCCCGATCGCACAGCCGATCGTGGCCAGGGCCGTGTCCCGCTCGGCCCGGAGGTCGTCCAGGTGCGCCAGCCACTCGCCGGTGTAGCGCCGCCGGTGCGAGCCAGGAACGAACAGCCGCGCGCCGGCGTGGACGATCGCCTCGGCCAACCGGGGAGCCCACAGGATCAGCTCGTCGGCGGCCTGCTTGCCGAGCCGCTCGCCGAAGGCTTTCCAGAAGCCAACCATGACCATTCCCGCAGCCCCGGCCAGCACAGCCCAGAGGATCGTCGCCAGCCTCATGCCTGCGCCTGCCCCAGCTTGGGCACGCCCCAGCGCGCGAGCCGGCCGTCAACCGTCTGGATCAGGGAGCGGGCGGCGACGGCGCCTTTCTCGGTGATCCGGTAGTTGCGCCGCGGCCGGCGTCCCTCCACGGACGGGTCGATCTGCTCCCACGAGCTGACCAGCCAGCCGGCGTCCTCCAGGCGGGACAGGATCGGGTACACCGTGCCGGTCGGCAGGTCGGCCGTCTTGGACAGCTCGAACCCGTAGTGCTCGTCGCCGGGGCAGGCCAGGAAGACCCGCAGCACCGCGGCGGTCTGCGGCGTCGGCCGGACACCCTCACTGCGCACCATAAAAGAAGTCTATATAGGGTACGCCCGTAGCAGCAAGGGGCACATGAAGCGCCCCCTCTCTGAGGACCGCTGCTGGAGATGTGCGGGACCCCAGACATGAGGCGACGGCCCGCCTTTTGCAGCGCCGACACCCCAATCCCGACCACCAACCATGGTGGACGCCACAAGCTTCGTGACCGTGCGTCGCCTGAGGATCAATCAGGTGCTGGCGTTCGACGGCGACTCACCGCGGCGGGGTTCTCTATGGCTCTTGGCATGTGTCGGTGGGTGGTGTCGGGCGCGGGTCAGCCGGCTCGTCGCCGGTGTGGCCGGGCGAGCGGGTCGGGCGGGTGCATGCTGAACCTTCCGGTGTCCGGGTCACGGGCCACGAGCCAGCCGTCCTCGTGAATCCTGTGATGACACGTCCAGCAGGTTAAGCAGAGGTTGTCCTCGTCTGTGGGCCCCAGGTCGCGTGTTCCTTCAGGGTGGGCGGGTGGGGGAGGTTGGCGTGGTCGGTGGACCTGGCAGCGGGACGCGGGCGCGCCGCAGCCGACGCAGGTCTGGTCTCTGGCGATGACCGCGACCCGCTGCTGCCTCGTCGGCTGGCGTTGCGTGCGGCCCGCGTCCAGGACCTCCCCGTTGCGGGTTCGGTTAAGGGTGGGTGGGGGAGGTTGGCGCGGTCGGTCTCGGCGTCGCAGCAGACCATCTGCGCCGTCGCAGAGCTGACCGGGCCGACCCCGTCCAACCGGGCCGCCGGCGCCCCTGCCTCGCCGTCCAGCGCCTCGGCGGTGGCGATCAGGATGACGTGCGGGCGTTGGACGGCGACTTGGGGCAGGTCGCCTGCGTCGAGCGAGCGCCGGGCCAGCTCGACGAGCGCGTCGGCCATCCGCTGCGGGTAGGTGCGGTCGTCGGCGTGGCCGGTTTTGCGGG
>JBOGEB010000184.1:0-8254 GCA_050743125.1 Egibacteraceae bacterium | reverse complement strand
CCCAGGCAGCTGCCCGCCCTCACCAGGCTTAGAGCCCTGAGCGATCTTGATCTGGATCTCGTCCGCGTACGCGAGGTACTCCGGCGTCACCCCGAACCGCCCCGACGCGATCTGCTTCGCCCTCGAGTTCGGGTCGCGGGCGCTGCCCCGCTTGCGGTACCGGACCGGGTCCTCGCCACCCTCGCCACAATTCGACATGCCGCCGAGCAGGTTCATCGCGACCGCAAGGCTCTCGTGCGCCTCCGGCGACAACGCCCCCAACGACATCGCGCCGGTGAAGAACCGTTGGACGATCGACGTCGCCGGCTCCACCTCGACGAGCGGGACGGGCGCTGCGGCCGCGGCCGGCTCCAGCAGGTCGCGCGGCTCGGCCGGCGGCCGGTTGTTCACCAGGCGCGCGAACTCCTCGTAGAGCGGGAAGCGGCCCTGGTCGGTCGCCACGGACAGCAGGTGCGCCGCCTTCATGGCGTGGCCGTTGAAGACCAGCTCCGCGGTCAACGGCTCCAGGTCCCCCTCCAGGCCCACCGTCCGCTGGAGCGCGTCGATCACGTCGGGGTTCGTCGCGTGGTAGTCGCCGCCCTTGCGGAACTTGAAGTAGCCGGGGCGGGCGAGCTTCGGTGAGTCCACGAACGCCTCGGCGTGGCGGGCGAGGATGTCCTCGGCGAGCGCGTCAAGGCCGATCCCGCCGATCTTCGACGGGGTGCCGCGCAGCGCGAGGTCGATGACGTCGCCGGACAGCCCGACCGCCTCGAAGATCTGGGCGGAGCGGTAGCTGTCGAGGGTGGAGATGCCCATCTTCGACATGATCTTCAAGACGCCCTCCTCGGCTGCCCGGCGATAGAGGTCCCCCACCTCGCCGGCCGAGGGGTTGTCGCCGCCGATCCTGCCCCGGTCCGCGAGCTCGGCCATCGACTCGAGCGCGAGCCGCGGGCAGATCACGTCGGCGCCGTAGCCGAGCAGGCAGGCGAACGAGTGCGTGTCACGGGCGTCGTCGGTCTCGCTGATCAGGCTCGCCTGCGAGCGCAAGCCCTCCGCCATGAGCCGGTGGTGGACCGCGCCGACCGCGAGCACCGCAGGGACCGGAGCACAGTCGCCGTCCATCGAGCGGTCGCTGATGATCAGCAGCGCCGCCCCGCCACGGACGGCGCCGGCGGCCTCGTTCCCCAACGCGGCCAGCCGCGCGCCGAGCCCGCTCGGCCCGTTCGCGACGGGGAAGGTCGCGTCCAGGCCGACGACGGCGAACGGGATCTTCGCGGCGAGCACGAGATCGACGAGACCGCCCGGATACATGACGAACCCGTCGAGCTCGAGCAGCCGCGCGGCCACAGGGGTCTCGGACAGGATCGGCTGGCGCGGGCCGAGCTGGGTACGCAGGCTGAACACCTGCCACTCGCGCAGGTGGTCGATGGGCGGGTTCGTGACCTGAGCGAACCGCTGCTTGAGGTACTGGTACACGGTCCGGGTGCGGCCGGTGAACACCGACAGCGCGGTGTCGTCGCCCATGGAGGACACCGGCTCCTTGCCCGTCGTGGCCATCGGGCGCAGGACGGTCGTCTCCTCCTCCCTCGTGTAGCCGGCCGCGACCTGCCGTGGCAGCAGGTCGGAGACCCAACCGCCCATCGGCTGGCCGACGCCGACGCTGCGCTGGTGCTCGCGGAGCCACTCGCCGTACGGGCGGCGCGCGGCGAGGCGCCGCTTGATCTCGGCGTCGCAGACGAGGCCGCCCTGGGCGGGGTCGACGAGCACCATCTGCCCTGGCCCGAGCCGCGACCGGCGGACGACGCCCCGCCCGGCGGTCCGCACGGCCCCGACCTCCGACGAGGCCACGACGAACCCGTCCTCACAGGCGGCGTAGCGCAGCGGTCGCAGCCCGTTGCGGTCCAGGGCCGCCGCGACCCGCAGCCCGTCGGTGAAGACGACGCCCGCAGGGCCGTCCCACGGCTCGGTGAGGGCGGCATGGTAGCGGTAGAAGTCGCGGACCGCCGGGTGGAGGTCGCGGCGGCCCTCCCACACCTGCGGGATGAGCATCGCCATCGCGTGGTCGACCCCACGGCCGCCGCGGACGAGCAGCTCCAGGACGTTGTCGAGCTTGGCGGAGTCGGAGTTGTCGGCGTCAATCAGGGGCTCGAGCAGTGCCTCGCCCATGGGCGGCTGGCCGGAATGCAGCTCCGGCCAGTCGGCGCCCAGCCGGCCGACGCGGGCGCCCATGAGGTTGACGTTGCCCTCGATCGTGTTGATCTCGCCGTTGTGGCAAAGGAACCGGAACGGCTGCGCCCGCTCCCACGTCGGCGTCGTGTTCGTCGAGTACCGCTGGTGAAAGATCGCGAACCAGCCGGTCACGTCGCGCTCGGCCAGGTCAGGGTAGAACTCGGCGAGCTGGTCGGCCCGGGACATCGCCTTGTACGTGATCGTACGAAGGCTCCAAGACGCGAAGTAGGCCTGCGCCCGGAGCTCGCGGCAGGCCTGCTCGGCCCGCTTGCGGGCGAGGTAGCAGCGCCGCTCGGCGATCTCGCCGTCGAGGTCGGCCGGGCGGGTGAAGACCGCCTGGACGATGTGCGGCATCGCCGCGCGGGCGATGTCGCCGAGCGCCTCAGGCACGACGGGGACCTCGCGCCAGCCGAGCAGCCCCAGCCCCTCAGCCACGAGCGCGTCGGCGACCGCCCGCCGCGCGTCCGCGCGCGCCCGATCAGCGTTGGCGTCCTCGCCCCCGTCGAAAAAGCACATCGCCGCACCGATCCGGTCGGGGTCGATGCCGTTTTTCATCGGGGGCGCCCCCCCGGCCCCCTCACGGCGGAGGTCCCGGGCCAGCAGGGTCCTCGGCAGCGGGAGCAGGAACCCCGCGCCGTCGCCTGACTTCTCGTCAGCGGCGACCGCGCCGCGGTGCATCACCCCGCACAGGCCCTCCAGCCCCGCCTCGACGAGCCAGCGTGAGGGCCTCCCGGACGTGTCGGCGACGAAGCCGATCCCGCAGGCGTCGTGCTCGAAGCGAGGGTCGTAGAGACCGTTCATCTGCGTTCCTTATCCTCTTAAGGGCGGTGGGTGGGGGTCGGCCCGGTCGCTCCTTGACCCGAGAGACAAAAAAGACGGCGCCCGCGTCAGAGAGTTCGCGGAAGCACCGTCGCTCGTAAGTCAACGCTCAGTATAGCGGGGGAGCCCAAGGGTCCCTAGGTTGGGGCGAACTGGGTGTGGTAAAGGTCCGCGTACAGGCCCCCCGCGCGGACGAGCTCAGCGTGGGCGCCCCGCTGGACGATCCGCCCGGCGTCGATGACGAGGATCTGGTCGGCCCGCAGGATCGTCGACAGACGGTGCGCGATCACCAGCGAGGTGCGGCCAGCGAGCGCCGTGGCGAGCGCCTCCTGCACCGCGGCCTCGGACTCGCTGTCCAGATGCGAGGTGGCCTCGTCGAGGACGACGACCGCCGGGTCCTTGAGCAGCACCCTCGCGATCGCGAGGCGCTGCCGCTCCCCGCCGGACAGGCGGTAGCCGCGCTCCCCCACCACGGTCTCGTAGCCGTCGGGAAGCGCGGCGATGACCTCGTGGATCTGCGCGGCGCGGCACGCGGCCTCGACCTCGGCGTCACTTGCGCTCGGATTCGCGAACCGCAGGTTGACCCGTACGGTGTCGTGGAACATGTGCGGATCCTGGCTCACCACCCCGACCGCCGCGGACAGCGAGGCCAGGGTCAGGTCACGCACGTCGTGCCCGTCGACCCGCACCGCGCCGCCGCTCACGTCGTACAGCCGCGAGACCAGGCCGAGCATCGTGGTCTTCCCGCCCCCGGACGGGCCGACCAGCGCGACGGTCTGCCCTGGCAGCACCCGCAAGCTCACGTCGCACAGCACCATCGGGCCGGGCGTCGCGTCGAGCACCGGGCGGAAACCGGACTCCAGCGACGCGAGCGACGAGTCCGCCGCCGAGGGGTACGCGAACCACACGCGGTCGAACGCGACCTCGCCACGGGCGCCTTGGAGGACCACAGCACCCGGTGCATCCGCGATCGGGTGAGGCAGGTCGAGCACCTCGAACACCCGGTCGAAGCTCACCAGCGCGGTCAGGACGTCGACCGGCGCGTTCGTCAGCGCGGCGAGCGGCGAGTACGCGCGGCCGACGAGCAGCGCGAACGCGACCACGTCACCAGCGTCGAGCGAAAGGCTCGTCAGGGCGATCCGCCCGCCCAGCCAGTACACGACCGCGGTGCCGATCACCCCGACCGTCGTGAGGATCACGGAGAACAGACGGCCGACCAGCGCGCTGCGCACGCCGACGTCGGCGACCCGCTCCGCCTTCTCGGCGAAGCGATCCGCCTCCGCCTCGGGCCGGCCGAACAGCTTCACAAGCAGCGCCCCCGCCACGTTGAAGCGCTCGGTCATCACCGTGTTCATCGAGGCGTTGAGCTCCATCGACTCCCGCGTGAGCACCTGAAGGCGGACGCTGACCCGCTTCGCGAGAACCACGAACAGCGGGAGGACGGAAAGGACGAGCAGCGTGAGCTGCCAGCTCAGCGTGAACATCAACCCAAGCGCCGCGAACACCTGCACGACGTTGGCCACCACCGTCCCGAACGTCCCGGTCAGCGCCCGCTGCGCGCCGACCACGTCGTTGTTCAGCCGGCTGATCAGCGCCCCGGTCTGGGTACGGGTGAAGAACGCGAGCGGCATCCGCTGGACGTGGTCGTAGAGCGCACGGCGCAGGTCGAGGATGAGGTGCTCCCCCACCCACGCCGACGCCCAGCGCTGGAGCAGCGACAACCCCGCACCGCCGAGCGCCACCGCGAGAAAGGCTCCGAACAGCAGGTTCAGCCTGACCAAGGCGCCGGGACCACCCCGGCTGATCACGTCGACGACCTCCCCCGACAGCAGCGCGGGGACGACCTCAAGCACCGCCACGCCGCCGATCGCGAGGAGCATGACCAGGAGCTTGGCCTTGTACGGCCGCGCGAACTCCCGCCACACCCGCCCGGCCAGTCCCTTCGGCAGCCGGCGCATCCCGCTCACGTCCGGCGCGCCCCGCCGGACCCGTCCGGTCCCGGACCTCATCTCGGTCCCGCTCAGCAATGACGGCCCCATGCTCATGAGGGCCAGGGTAGGCGGCCCCTCCGGCCCACGCGCGGCGCTGGCCCATGCCCCTGCGAGGATGTGCGCTTCCGGACGGATCTTGCGGTAGCGCACATCGTCCCGCGCCAGCGGCGGGTCGCCAGTGCCAGGACCGCCAACAGCTCCGCGAGCGGCGCCACATCCGCAAGCCTCGGGTGCGGCGTCGAGGTGACGCCAACCAGCGGAGCGTCCAGGTGCCGGGCCAACCCTTCGGCTCCGCAGCGCATCGCCACGTGGTGGTTCCAAACGCCGGCCGCAGCAAAGGGGCGAGCAGATTCATCGCCGTTGCGGTCGTCCGCACGTGCCAGGTGTAGTCGAGCGTCGTCACCCCGCCAGCCTCGGCGATGCGCCATCGAGCTCGCCGAAGGCGTCACCGAGCAGCAAGCGTGGCCGGTTCACCTCCCGCAACACCATAGGGCAGCACCGACCTGAAGACGTCACGAATCCGCTGTCCCCACACCGTCGGCCGCGCCGGGGTCGAGGACCTCGACGGACCTCACGCCCTTCCACCAGGTCGGCCACGTCTCTGCCTCGGCGATGGCCTGCCAGACCTGATCCCTCAGAGCCTGGACCACCCATCGAGTGCCGAAGTGATACTCCCCCACGTGCTCCCCACCTTCCGTCCACCCGCCCGGTCGCGATTCAGGCTACTGCCGCTGCGCGCTGCATCAGAGCGTGTTTGAGGATGCGGTCTTGTTGCCGGGCAGAGGGGCACCTTTCCTCCGAACTCGAAGGAAAGCTGCAGGTCAGACGGGCAAGGCAGCGGCTCGGATCCCGCTTTCCTTCGCATCAGAAGGAAAGCTGCAACCGGCGCGGCGGGATGGGCACACAGCGGCCCGGACGCCCGCACCACTCCACGTGGCGCTTTCAGACCGCAGATCAGGCCGCGCAAGCAGGTGCCGGATCGGCCTCGCGCGGCTGCCGAGGAAGCCGCACGGCATCGCGCCCAACGGCATCCAGGGCTACTGCGCGAATTCTCAAACACGTTCTCGAGCAGGCAGGCCACCCCCACGCATTGGCCTGCCTGCTCAGGCTGCGGTGGGTTGCGCGTGTCCGCGGCATGCGGGGGCGAACATCGGGCCGCAGGTCCGCTGCTGCTCACCTACGGGATACCGGCGTCACCCCACACGCCTTGCGCCGCTGTTCACCTCACCATCGGGCTCCGACGACCGTGACAACCCGGGCGCTCGGCGTGGCAGCTCAGCCGCCACCCATCGCCTCGGCTGCGCGCTTGGCCATCTCGTCAGGTGACACGTCCTCGACGTGGGTCCCCACGCTCCACCGGTGACCGAAGGGATCCTCGAACTGACCTGTCCGGTCGCCGTAGAACTGATCCTCGACCGGACGCAGGGCCTTGGCGCCCGCATTCACCGCGCGCTCGAAGACGCTGTCGACGTCATCGACGTAGACGTTGATCGTGACGGCGGTGCCGCCAAGGGCCTTCGGGCTCCGCACGTCCATCTCCGGATACTCGTCGGAGAGCATGATCACCGAATCGCCGATCTGGAGCTCGGCATGGCCGATCTTGCCGTCGGGCGCCGGCATGCGCATCCGCTCGGTCGCGCCGAGCACCTTGCAGTAGAACTCCATCGCGGCGCTGGCGCCGTCGATGCACAGGTACGGCGTGACCTGCGGGTATCCGTCAGGGATGGGCTTCACGTTCGCCATGCGACGATCTCCTGTCAGCGGCCGACGTCAATCGAACTTATGTTCGCAGTCTACCGCATTGAACCAAGCGGAGACAAGGGTCGGCAAGCCTCCGGGCCCTCGGGCTGTCGTGCCCCCGGGAAGCCGGGTCACGACCTTGGGCAACCCGGGCAGCGCGAGCGCGAGCAACGCCGCCATGAGGAAGGCCAGCGAGAGCGGGCGACGAACGAAGACGGAGAGGTCGCCCTGGCTGAGGGACAGCCTCGGCGGAACGGCGCTTCCATAAGCGGACCGAGGATGACGCCCAGGAGCAGCGGACCGACCGGGATGTCGTATCGGCACATGAAGAACCCCGCGAAGCCGATCACGTCTATGGAACGCCTTGCGCAGCACCTGGTCACCACCCGGACACGAAGGCCACGGGGCTGTTTCACCGTTGTCAGGCTGCACGGTAGGCGTCTCCCCATGTGCAGGCCGCAGGAGACAACGGCAAGGTCGGGACGCGAATGACAGGAGGGCGGAGGTCGAGAAGAGGCGCGAGCTCGCTGTTCGCGTCCTCGGCCAAATCTGGGTTGGGCGGCGCCGGGCCGCAGAAGGGGACGGCAGCGGCCAGGCGGGGTCACCGGCGGCGAGCAGGCTCCAGGTCAGGCCGCCGCCGAAGCAGAACCCGATTGCGGCGAGCTTGGCCTGTGGCAGCCGGCGGGCCAGCTCGTCGAGTCTTGCCCGCAGGTCGGCGAGCAACCGCTGTTGCGGTGCCCATGACAGGGCGGGGGTGGCGTTGGCCGGATCGCCCAGCGCGGTGGTGCCGCTCTCTTCTGACAACAGGTCAGGCGCCAGACTTGCGTACCCTCGCCCGCCAGCCGCGACGCGACTGAGCGGATGCGGTCGGTCAGCCCTCGATTCTCGTGGATGACCAGCACACCGCCGCGGGCCGACCCTGCTGGGGCCCATGTGCCCTGCAGCCTGCCGGCGCGTCCCGGGCAGCTGATCGCTTCGGTGGCCCCGGCATCGGTTGCCTCAGCTAGGCGGCCAGAGGGGCGGGCCTCGACTCTCCCGGCGGCTGCTGCTGCTGCCGCCGGGAACCCCAGCAGCGCCAGGCGGCCTGGACGCAAGTGAGCGTCCACGCCGCCAATGCTGGACACGGGCCGAACATGGTCTCATCTCACGGCCGTCATCGCCGGCCGGCTCCACATGAGCAATCCACGGTCGCCGCCCCTTCGGTAGCAGCCGCTACCCGAGGGCGTGCTGCGTTCAAGAACAAGCGATCTACGCCGTCGATGGGCGGACGGTACGAGTTTGGGGCTGGTACAGGACCCTTTCGCGTCCGGGGTAGCCCTCGCTGCCCACAGCACCGGTACCAGGCCTCTCCAGGGCCTCGGCAAAGTCGGTGAGGTGGGCCGCTGGCCTGGCTGGACGCTGCGGTGCTGGTTTTTTTGTGCGGGTGGCTGGTGGAGGTCTTGCGTGTCGAGGAGCGTGCGCGAGGGTTTGGCGGTGCGGTGCGTCCGCCGTGACGA
>JBOGEB010000183.1:0-8296 GCA_050743125.1 Egibacteraceae bacterium | reverse complement strand
CCGCGACCGGGCTGTCGGAGGACGCGGTGGCGGTCGCCCTGATCCGGCTCGAGGCGGAGGGGTTCGCGCTGCGGGGCCGCTTCTCGCCGCGGCCAGAGCCCGAAGAGGAGTTCTGCGCCCGCCGGCTGCTCGCCCGCATCCACTCCTACACCCAGAAGCGCCTGCGGCGCGAGGTCGAGCCGGTCACGGCCCAGGACCTCATGCGCTTCCTGTTGCGTTGGCAGCACGTCGCTCCCGGGACGCAAGCCGTCGGCCGCGCCGGTGTGCTCGCGGTCGTCGAGCAGCTCCAGGGCTTCGAGATCCCCGCCGGCGCGTGGGAGGAAGCCGTCCTGCCCGCGCGCCTGGAGGGCTATCGCGGCGAGTGGCTGGACGCCGCCTGCCTGTCGGGCGAGGTGGTCTGGGGCCGTCTCAGCGTCCGCCCCGACGACCCCGACGCGCCCGGCAAGCGCAGCGCGGCGACGCCGTCGCGCGCGACGCCGGTCAGCTTCGCGATACGGGCGGACCTGGAATGGCTCCTGCAGGCCGCCCGCGCAGACCTGGTGCCCGCCGAGCCGGGACCTGGGGCCGGCTCCGACGTCCTCGAGTGCCTTCGCGCTCGCGGGGCGCTGTTTCACGCCGAGCTCGCCGCAGCGAGCGGGCGGCTTCCCACCGAGGTGGAGGAGGGCCTGTGGGACGGGGTCGCGCGTGGGCTGGTCACCGCCGACGGCTTCGACGCGGTGCGCGGGCTGCTGTCGGCGAGGGACCGCTGGGCCGTGCGTCAGCGCCACCGCCGTCGACGGCTTCGGCAAGGGGCGCGGGGAGGCCCCGCACAGCAAGGGGCGCGGGGAGGCCCCGCACAGAGCGGGGCGGGGACGAGCTCCCGCGCCCAAGGGTATGGGCAAGGGCGCTGGGCGCTGTTGCCCGGCGCCACCCCCGTCGATGATCCCGACGCTCTTGCCGAGGCCGTCGCCGAGCAGCTCCTCGCCCGGTGGGGTGTGGTGTTCCGTGACCTGCTGGTCCGCGAGAGCCTCGCGTTGCCGTGGCGCGAGGTCTGGTGGGCGTTCCGTCGCCTCGAGGCCCGTGGGGTCATCCGTGGAGGCCGCTTCGTCACCGGATTCGTCGGCGAGCAGTACGCGCTGCCAGAGGCCGTCGATGCGCTGCGAGCGGTGCGGCGGTCAGACCGCACCGGCGAGGTGGTGCGGCTTTCGGCCGCCGATCCCCTCAACCTCGTCGGGATCGTGACCCCAGGACCGCGCGTTCCCGCGCTGCGGACCAACTCGGTGGCCTACGTCGACGGCCTGCCAATGACGGACCTGGTCGGCGGGACCGTGACCGCCCTGTGAGCAAACCCTCGTGTGGCCAGGGTTCGTCACGCATCCGTTACGAACCCTGGCCACAAGGGCTGGAGAGACGCTGAGGGCTACTATCGCGCCGTGGTTGCCGATGAAACCACCGCTTCCGGGATCCCGGTAGAGGCCGTCTACGGCCCTGCGGATTGTGCTAGGCCAGGGGAGTTTCCGTTCACGCGCGGGATCTACCCGACCATGTACCGGGGGCGGCGCTGGACGATGCGGCAGTACGCGGGGTACGCGTCGCCGGCCGAGTCGAACGCCCGGTACCGGTACCTGCTGGAGCAGGGCCAGACGGGGCTGTCGGTGGCGTTCGACCTGCCCACGCAGATGGGGTACGACTCCGACGCGCCGATCGCGGCGGGTGAGGTCGGCAAGGTCGGCGTCGCGATCGACTCGCTCGCGGACATGCGCCAGCTGTTCGAGGGAATCCCGCTCGAACAGGTCTCGACCTCGATGACGATCAACGCGCCGGCCGCGATGCTCCTTCTGCTCTATCAGCTGGTCGGCGAGGAGCAAGGGGTTGACCCGGCCAGGCTGCGCGGGACGATCCAGAACGACGTGCTCAAGGAGTACATCGCCCGGGGCACGTACATCTTCCCGCCCGAGCCGTCCCTGCGGATCGTCACCGACGTCTTCGCCTACTGCGCCGAGCGCCTCCCGAGCTTCAACACGATCTCGATCTCCGGCTACCACATGGCCGAGGCCGGGGCGACGGCGGTGCAGGAGGTCGCGTTCACGCTCGCCAACGCCATCGCGTACGTCCAGGCTGCGGTCGACGCGGGCCTCGACGTCGATGCGTTCGCGCCGCGGCTGTCGTTTTTCTTCGTGGCCCGCTCGACGCTGCTGGAGGAGGTCGCGAAGTTCCGCGCCGCGCGCCGGATGTGGGCGCGGATCATGCGGGACCGGTTCGGGGCCAAGGACCCGCGCTCGCAGACGCTCCGGTTCCATGCGCAGACCGCTGGGGTGCAGCTCGCCGCCCAGCAGGCCGAGGTGAACCTCGCGCGGGTGACGATCCAGGCGCTCGCGGCGACGCTCGGTGGGACGCAGTCGCTCCACGCGAACGCCTTCGACGAGGCGCTCGCGCTGCCGAGCGAGAAGGCGGCCCGGCTGGCGCTGCGCACCCAGCAGGTCATCGCCCACGAGACCGACGTCCCGCTCGTGGCCGACCCCCTCGGCGGCAGCTGGTTCGTCGAGTCGCTGACCGACGAGGTCGAGCGCCGCGCGACGGCGTACATCGAACAGATCGACGCGCTGGGCGGCGCCGTTCGCGCCATCGAGCAGGGCTACCAGTCCAGCGAGATCGAGCGCAGCGCCTACGAGTTCGCCCGGGCCGTCGAGCAGGGCGAGCAGGTCGTCGTCGGCGTGAACCGGTACACCATCGACGAAGAGGTCGAGCCGGAGCTGCTCCGCGTCGATGATCGCGTCTGTGACGCACAGGTCGAGCGGCTCGAGCGGATCCGCGCCGAGCGCGACGACGGCGCCGTGCAGGCCGCGCTCGACGACGTCGAGAAGGCCGCCCGTGGCGCCGACAACCTGCTGGTGCCGATGAAGGAGGCGCTGCGCCGCATGGCCACCGTCGGCGAGGTCTGCGATGCGCTGCGCGGCGTGTTCGGCCAGCACAAGCCCGCTGGCACCCTGTCGCCATGAGCGCGGCGGCCAAGCTGTGCGCGCAGGTGCGGGAGCAGCTGTCGGACGTCGAGGAGCGTCTTCGCAGCCACCCATGGCTCGCCGAGCTGGAGGCGGGGAGGATCTCATCCGAGGGCCTGCGCGCGTTCGCCGGCGAGCAGCTTCACGTCATCCCGAGCGACCTGCGCAGCTTTGCGACGCTCGCCGACCGCTTCCCCGACGAGCCCGCACACGGCTACCTGGAGGGGATGGCCGGCGGCGAGCGGGCCGCGCTCGAGGCGCTGGAAGGCTTCGCCGCCGCCGTGGACCTCTCCGGCGAGGCCCGCCGCGCCTACGAGCCGCTCCCCGGCTGCCAGGTCTACCCGTCCTACGTCGCCCGGCTCGCGCGCGACGGCACACCGGCCGAGGTCGCTGGCGCGTTCCTCGTCAACCTCGAGGCGTGGGGCGGTAACTGCGCGCGGATGCTGGGGGCCTTGCAGTCTGTATACGGCTTGACGGACCAGGCCTGCGCCTTCTTCGCCGTGTTCGCCGGGCCGACAACAGAGCTGGAGCGGGTCAGCCTGGAGGTGATCGACGCGGGCCTCGCCCAGGGCGTTGACCCGGCCGTGATCGCCCTGGCCGCCCGACTGCTCCAGTCCTACGAGCTGCTCTTCTGGGACAGCCTGCCCCGCTGAGCCCTCGGACGACGTCACTCTCCGGAAGGCCCACCGGTCAGACCGCAATAAAACCGCAATGGCCACGTTGTACAAAGGCGCAGGGGGAGACACGGTCGGCGCCCGCGCTTCAGGGCACGCGGGCGCCGGCTGCGTTACGCCCCCTGCGCGGCAGCAGGGTGGTGCGGGCCCGGCGGCGGCACTCCCGGCAGGCGGTCTCCACGCGGTCGGGGTAGACCTGCACGTCGAGGCGGAACCCGCAGGTGGCGCAGAAGCGCGGGGGGTCCAGCGCGAGGCGGCGGTCGCACGCCGCGTGAGCGTCTTCCAGAGGCTGTCCGCAGCTGCGGCAGAAGGTCGTCACGACCGGGAGAGTAGTTGCAGCCTGTCCAGCGCCGCGAGCGTAGCCGGCGCGTGCGCGAGCTGGCCGCTCGCCCGCGCCTCGGCGAGATCGGCGACCGTGTCGAGGTCGTGGCGCCAGGCGAGCAACCGCGTCCGCAGCCGCTGTCGCACCGCCCGTTCGAGGGTGTCGGTAAGCACCCGGTCGGTGCTCATCGGCACGCCGTCGAACAACGCCGGACTCGGAGCGTTCGTGCCGATCAGCGTGTACCCACCGTCGACCGCCGGGCCGAGAACGAGATCGGCGTCGGCCAGAGCGTCGATGGCTTGGCGCAGGTACGCCCCCGACACGGTCGGGCAGTCCGCTCCCAGCAGGAGCACCCGGTCGTAGCCGCACGCGAACAGCTCGGCCTGCGCCGCCGCGAGGCGTGCCTCGAGCCCACCGCCGGTCTGGCGCAGCAAGGGGACCGGCAATCCCAGGTGACGCGCCAGAAGGCGCTCGTCGCCGTCGTACACGCACCACGGGTCGGCTCCGGAGGAGACCGCCGCGGCGAGCGTGTCGGCGAGCATCGCCGCGGCCAGCTCCGCAGCCTCGGACGGGGTCAGCGGTGGGCAGAGCCGGGTCTTCACACGCCCAGCCTCGGGGACCTTGGCGATGAGCCCGACCGCGACCTTCACGAGGCGGATCGACGCAGGTCGAGGGCTTGGCGGGTCAGCACGGCGGTCATGCGCGACATGGCCCTCACCGTCGGCCACCACCGCCCGGTCACCTTGCTGGAGCCCACGCGCTCCAGGTAGCGGGTCGGGACCTCGGTGACCCGCAGACCAGCGCGGCCGGCACGCAGCACCATCTCGAGCGGCCATCCGTACGTCCGGTCCCGCATCCCCAGCCCGAGCAGCGCGTCCCGGCGGATCGCCCGGTACGGCCCCACGTCGTGCACCCGCGTCCCTGCGAGCAGCCCGCAGAGCCCGCCGAGGACCGCGTTCGCGACCGCGACGTGCCACGGCATCGCTCCCGGTGCGCGCAGCGCCCGCACCCGGCGGCCGAGCACGAGGTCGGCCTGCCCGTCGAGGACCGGACCGGCCACGGCCTCCAGGTCTCCCCAGTGCAGCGTTGCGTCGGCGTCCATGAACACGACGACGTCCGCGCCGGCGGCGGCCTCGACGCCGCGCCAGCACGCCGCGCCGAAACCGCGCACCGGTTCGGTGACGACCTCGGCACCGAGCGCGACCGCGACCGCGGCGGTCCCGTCCGTTGACCCGTTGTCGACCACGACGACCCGCACGCCGTCCGGCCGCCCGCGCAGCGCCGCCGGCAGCGCATCGGCCTCGTTCAGCGCGGGCATCACCACGCAGAGCTGGCTCATACCAAATTCACCGCCGTCCGGCTCATGCCGCGATCACCGCCGTCCGGCTCATGCCGAGGTCACCGCCGTCCGGCTCATGCCGAGGTCACCGCCGTCCGGCTCATGCCGCGATCACCGCCCGTCGCGCCCACGCCCAGCGGGTCGCCGCGAGCGCAAGGAGCACGATCGCCCCGGCCGCAACGACGCGCACCGGCTCGCTGAATGGGAGCGGGCCGCGTGTGACGCGGACAATCTGCCCGGCGTAGGCGGTCTCCAGCGCGACCCCGAGCCAGGGCCACGCCCACCCCGCGCCGCTGGCGACCGCGAGCGCCACGAGCGCCGCCGCGTACCACGGGTAGGAGAGCGTCACGATCGCGACCGCCCCGAGCACCCACGCCGCGCGGATCGGCGCCGGGCGTCGTGACCGGAGCGCCACGACGACGACCGCGGCGAGAAGCAGCGGCCCCAGCAGCCGGCCGTCGAGGCCGAGCGCGCGGAACAGGAGGAACCGCCGGCCCGTCGTGTAGCCCTCCTCCGAGAGGTAGCC
The DNA here is from genome assembly GCA_050743125.1 of Egibacteraceae bacterium. Taxonomy (GTDB): domain Bacteria; phylum Actinomycetota; class Nitriliruptoria; order Euzebyales; family Egibacteraceae; genus JBOGEB01. The sequence goes on along the minus strand of JBOGEB010000183.1, from coordinate 2,457 downwards.
GGCGGTGAGGTAGCCGAAGGCCCGCGAGCCGAGCCCCGCCACCGGCAGGTAGCTTGCCGCGACCACCCCGGCCGCGAGCGCGCTCACCGTGGCCGCTCGCCGTGTCGACCACCGCCCACCCACGTCCCGCATGAACGCCGGCACCGCCACCAGCGGGTAGAGCTTGACGGCGGCGGCCAGCCCGAGGCACAGGCCCAGCCGGCGTAGCGCCCCCGCCCGCCATGCCAGCCCGGCAGCGACCAGGCCGAGCACGACGAGCACGTCGATGTGGCCCGAATGGCCGAAGGCGAGGATCGGCAGCGGGTTCCACGCGTACGCCACCACCGCCCGACGGTCGCGGCCCAGCGCGCCGAGCAGCCGGGCGACCAGGAGCATCGCCGCGATGTCCGCCGTGGCGGTGACGAGCTTCCACGTGGCCGGGGTGCGCAGCCCGAGCCACCACGCGCCAGCGAACACCGCCTCGGTGGCCGGCGGGTAGATCGTCGGCGCGTTCGGGCGGTTGATCCGCGGCCAGACCGCCTCGTCACGGAGCGGCGCGAGCTCCGGCGCACTCGGAGGATGCGCGTACGGGTTGATTCCCGCCGCCTGGACCCGGCCGTCCCAGAGGTAACGGTAGAGGTCGCTCGACAGCGCCGGTGGGGTCGGCACGAGCACCAGCCGGAACAGCGCTCCGGCCCCGAGCACGAGCATCAGCGCCGCCCGGGCCTCCGCGCGCGGGGCGAGCGCCATCCCCGCCGCGAGCACCGCCGCCCCGCCGGCAAGCGCGATCCAGTAGACGCGCCCGGCCTGAGCCACAGGCACCCCGGGACCTGGCACCGGCCCGGCCAGCGCCGCCGCGGCGACCCCCGCGTAGCAGGCGAGCCCGGCCACGGCGACCACCGCGAGCAGGGCAGTCGTCTTCCCGGCCCTCCTCACGGTCAACGCTCCCCTCCCGGCCCGAGCGCGCCGGGGGCGAGGCCCACGGCGCGCGCGGCGGTGCCCTGCAGCTCGATGATCGCCACGCGTCCTCCCACGGTCACGGTTCGTTCCGCCCAAACCGTACCGGGTTGATCCATGACGCTCACATGCGTCATGAACTTGTATGGGGCAGTGGGCTGGAGACTCTTGTACGTGAGACGTCCGAGCAGCCAGACAGTGTGAGCCGCGGCGCCCAGTGGCGTGCCGCGGAGTGTCGCCGCCTAGAACCTCGACCGGGGATGGCTGCCGCGCCGCGCTCGCGGATGAAGGCGGCTCGGCCCGACCTCGTCGCGCTCGACGTCATGCTGCCCGGCCTCGACCGCTTCCAGGTCTGCCGGCGGCTGCGGGAGCGCAGCGGGGTTCCCGTCATCATGCTCACCGCTCGCGGCGAGGCGGTCGAGCGGATCTGTGGCCGGGAACTCGGGGCTGACGACTGCTGCGGGCCGTTGGTCCACAGCGGGCTCGAGCTGGACGAGTGTTCCCACGAGGTCCGCGTGGACGGGTCAGCCGGCCGCGCCCACCGCCCGCGCGTTGACCTGCTCGCATTTTTCCTGCGCCGTCCCGGCGATGGCCTTCCGCCGCGAGGTCCTGCTCGACCGGGTCTGGGGCTGCACGTTCGGGGACACGTCGATGCCGGCTGCGCGAGAAGACCGAGCCCGGCAACGCGATGCTCATCCCTCCCCACGACCCGCGCCGCGCTCGTCGGCTGTCGCTTTACCGTCAACCTGCCGGCTCACGTCTGAGCGCGACGATCCTGCGGAGCCCGATGCTCCCGCTGGCGGCCATCTCGGCGGCCCGCACGCGCGCCGCGTCGTCGATGTCGGGCAGGTAGAGACTGGCCACGAGGCGTTCCGCGTCGGCCCGCCCGCGGATCGGCAGCACGAAGCGGCGGTGCTTGTCTTCGACCAGGTCAGAGCCCGGCCTCGTCGAGCAGCTGCGGCAGGTTCTCCAGCAGCTCGTCGTTCGGGTAGCGCAGCCGGGTGCGGAGCGCGGCGGTCACGCGCAGCCAGCGCAGCTTGTCGCGGGCGCTGAGCGCGCCACCGGTCGGCATCGTCGCGACGAACGTCCCGCCGGGGCGCAGGACTGCGGCGATCGCGGTGAGCACCCCCTGGCAGCGGCTGGAGCAGCTAGAGCGACATCGAGCAGGTGACCCCATCGACCGGGCCGTCGACCAACGTGTCGAGCTGGTCGGCATCGCCTCGCACGAAGCGCGCGTGCGGGCAGCGCTTCCGCGCGAGTTCCTCTTCGGAGCGGGTCCACGCCGACGTACCGCCGGCCCACAACAGGTGTCGAAACTCTTCTGGGCTGTGTCACGGGGTCGCCGACGAAGGCTCACCAGGGCGTCTCACCGCTCCACACCAAAGACGACAGCGACAGGTGTCGAAACTCTTCTGGGCTGTGTCACGGGGTCGCCGACGAAGGCTCACCAGGGCGTCTCACCGCTCCACACCAAAGACGACAGCGACAGGTGTCGAAACTCTTCTGGGCTGTGTCACGGGG
>JBOGEB010000182.1:0-8336 GCA_050743125.1 Egibacteraceae bacterium | reverse complement strand
CGACCCTGCATCCACGCTCGCCGCGTTGCGCCTCGCTTCCTCATTTGTCGCCCGGCCGGGTATGCGCGCTCGGCGCGCCTTGCGAGCGCGGCGCAGGGCCGCTCTCGGTGCGTCACCGTAACGCACCGCCCGGCGGAGTACTTGGCCGGCTTGCCTGCTCCGAGCGTGACGCCACTTTCCCTCGGATGCGCAGGAAAGCCGCGCCCGAGCCGCCGCCGCGGCCGGCAAAGCCGCCGCTGGCCTGCGGATACGGAGGAAACCGCAGGCCAGCGGGATGACCACGCCCAGCGGGCTGCCCCACACCGCAGGTTCCCCTTGCCCGGACAGGCCCGAGGGGGGAACTGGCCGCGCATTGCGCATGCGCTGGAAGCCAGGCATGTAGAGCCAGCCGGCACGGACGCTCGAGCCCGGTGACGAGCGCCTTGCAACGCCCTTTCGGGTTCCGGGTCCGGACGCGGCGGCCAGCGCTGAGGTCCGCGAGCGCGAGGACTCGCAGGCGGGCGTCCTCTTGGCTTGAGCCGCGACGAAGGTTCGCGCCTCGTGTGCCGAATCGCCCTGCAACGTCGTCAACGCCTGTATAGCCTGTCGCTTCGAGACAGCCCTCCTGAACGACGAATGCGGTCCTCGACAACCCTGCATTTCCCCAGCCCAGGGGGGCTTTCCTCTGCGCTGACCCCCGCCGAGCCCATCAGCGCAACGTCGAGCTGGCGTGCTTGCGGACCGGACCTGTCGAGGAGTGATCATGTCGAGATGGATCGATTCTTGGAACCCCGACAACGACGAGTTCTGGGAGCGCGAGGGGAAAAGAGTGGCGCGGCGGAACCTGATCTTCTCGATCTTTGCCGAGTTTCTGGGGTTCTCGGTATGGCTGCTGTGGAGCGTCACAGCTGTCAAGCTGAACAAGGCCGGCTTCGCGTTCTCGACGAGCCAACTCTTCACGCTCGTGTCGGTGCCAGCGCTCGTCGGCGCAACCATGCGGTTTCCTTACACGATCGCCGTACCACGCTTCGGGGGGCGCAACTGGACTGTGGTGAGCGCGCTCCTCCTGCTCGTTCCCGTGGTCTTGCTCGTCGTGCTGGTGTCCAATCCCTCGACGCCGTATTGGGCGTTCCTCGTCGGTGCGGCGACTGCGGGTTTCGGGGGCGGCAACTTCGCCTCGAGCATGGCGAACATCTCGTTCTTCTATCCCGATAAGAAGAAGGGCTTGCCGCTCGCGCTGAACGCGGCAGGCGGCAACATCGGCGTCGCCGTTGTCCAGCTGGTCGTTCCGATCGTTATTACGATGAGCGCATTCGCTGTCGTGGGCGGGGCACAAGGGCAAAACGGGACCATCTTTTTGCAAAACTCGGGCTTGATCTGGATCCCGTTCATCCTCGTTTCTGCGGCCTGCGCTTGGTTCTTCATGGACAACCTTGCGGTTGTACAGTCACCCATCAAGGAGCAGGCGGTGATTCTGCGGAGCAAGCACACGTGGATCATGGCCTGGCTCTATATCGGGACGTTCGGCTCGTTCATCGGCTACTCCGCAGGGTTGCCGCTGTTGATCAGTAAGCAGTTCCCCAACGTGACGCTCTCCATCGCCTTCCTCGGCCCGCTGGTCGGGTCGATTGCCCGGCCGTTCGGTGGATGTCTGGCGGACAAGCTCGGCGGCGCTCGGGTCACCTTCGCGAGCTTCCTGGCGATGATCCCCGCCGTGCTGGGCGTGATCTTCTTCCTCGCTCACAAAGGCGAGCCCTACGGGTTTGCGGGCTTCCTGGTGCTGTTCATGGTCCTGTTCGTGCTGTCGGGTGTCGGCAACGGCTCGACCTTCCGGATGATCCCGCTGATCTTCCGTGCCGAGCATCTGAAGGGCGTGGAGGGCATGGGCGCCGAGGCCGAGGCGCGGGCGATCGTCGCCGCGCGCCGGGAGACGGCCGCGGTGCTCGGCTTCACCTCGGCGGTCGGGGCCTACGGCGGCTGGGCGATCCCGCTGGGCTACGGGCTCTCGGCGTCGTTGACCGGTGGGCCGCAGGCCGCGTTTGGTGGCTTCATCGCCTTCTACGTGACCTGCCTTGCGTTGACGTGGTGGTACTACCTGCGAACCAGCTTCGCGATCGACCGCATGCCGAGCCTGGCGTCGGCGGGCGTGTAGCGGTATCCGGCATCCGTGCCCGGCCCGGCGGGGTAGCGTGGCGCGATGTCCCAACTTGCCTACCCTCCAACCCGCCGCGGGGACGTCGTCGATGACCACCACGGCACCCGGATCGCCGACCCCTACCGTTGGCTCGAGGACGTCGATGCGCCTGAGGTTCGGGAGTGGATCGCCGCGCAGAACGCGCTGACCGAGTCCTGGCTCGCTGACCATCGGGGAGACGCTCCCGACGGTCGTGCGAGGATCAGCGGTCGCCTGACCGAGCTGTGGGACCACCCGCGCGCGGGAGCGCCGTGGCGGCGGGGCGCACGCTGGTTCCAATTGCGGAACACGGGGCTGCAGGACCAGGACGTCCTGTGGACGATGGCCGCCCCCGACGACCTCGAGGGGCGCGTCCTGCTCGACCCGAACACCCTCTCTCCGGACGGGACGGTGGCGCTCGCCGCGACCGCCCTGAGCGCTGACGGGGCGCTGCTCGCGCACGCGACGAGCGTCGCGGGCTCTGACTGGATGACGTGGCGGGTCCGGGACGTCGAGACCGCCAAAGACCGCGACGACGTCCTCGAATGGTCAAAGTTCACCGCTGCCGCCTGGACGCACGACGGGGTGGGCTTCTTCTACGGGGTGTACGACCCGCCTGCCGCCGATGCGGTGTACGAGCAGCGCAACCTCAACCAGCGTCTGCACTACCACCGGCTCGGTGACCCGCAGGCCGCCGACCGGCTCGTCATCGCGCGCCCCGACCAGCCTGAGTGGGTGTTCGGCCCGTCGGTGACGTACGACGGGCGGTGGCTGATCGTCCACGTCTGGCAGGGCACGGACCGGCGGAACCGTATCTGGCTTGCCGACCTCGCCGTCGCCGAGGCGTCGCCGAGGCCGCTGATCGACGAGTTCGACGCCGGCTACCGCGTCGTGGGGAGCGACGGGGATGTGCTCTACGTCCTGACCGACCTCGACGCGCCCCGCGGCCGAATCGTCGCCGTCGATGTGCGTGAGCCGGAGCGGGCGCGCTGGCGGGAGGTCGTGCCCGAGGCCTCGGACACCCTTGAGGACGCCCGCGTTGTCGGCGGGCGGCTTGTCGCGGTCTACCTGCACCACGCGAGCCACCGCATCCGCGTGTTCGATCTCGACGGCCGCCCGGCTGGCGAGGTTCCGCTTGGGGCGCTCGTGTCCGTCACCGCCCTCACGGGCCGGGAGGACGACCGCGCATTCTGCTTCACCTCGGCGGGATTCACCCATTCCACTGCGGTGCTCCGCCACGATCTGGACAGCGGCGACACAGCGACGATCAGGCCCGCTGGCGTCGCGCTGCGCGGGTATGTGACCGAGCAGGTGTTCGTGACGAGCAAGGGTGGTACCAGCGTGCCGATGTTCCTCGTCCACCGCGAGGGCCTCGCTCCCGCTCCGGACGGTCAGGTATCTGGCGAGGTGCCCACGCTCCTGTGGGGTTACGGGGGGTTCAACATCGCCGTCACCCCGATGTGCTCGCTTCCATGGCTCGTGTGGCTGGAGCTCGGCGGCCTGCTCGCTGTCGCGAACCTCCGCGGTGGCGGCGAGTACGGCGAGGCCTGGCACGACGCCGGGCGGCTGGCGAACAAGCAGAACGTCTTCGACGACTTCATCGCCTGCGCCGAGTGGCTCATCGCGGCGCGATGGACGCGCGCAGGGCGGCTCGGGACCAACGGTGGGTCGAACGGGGGTCTGCTCGTGGGTGCGTGCATGACTCAACGACCCGATCTGTTCGGCGCGTGCCTCCCCGAGGTTGGCGTGTTCGACATGCTGCGGTTCCACAAGTTCACGATCGGCTGGGCCTGGGAGAGCGAATACGGCTGCGCTTCCGACCCCGAGCAGTTCAAGACGCTGCTCGCGTACTCCCCGCTGCACAACCTGCGACCGCAGACCGCGTACCCGCCGACGCTTGTCGTGACGGGCGACCATGACGACCGGGTCGTGCCCGGCCACTCGCTGAAGTTCGCCGCCGCGCTTCAGGCGGCTCAGGCCAGCGACGCCCCGGCCCTGCTGCGGGTCGAGACCTCGACCGGCCACGGCGGGAGCACGCCCACGAGCAAGCTCATCGCGCAACGGGCGGACGTCCTCGCTTTCCTCGCCCGCGCTCTGGGCGTCTCCTAGTAGTCCAAGCGGAAAGCTCTCGTGAGGGGGTTCGAAACCCCAGAGGGGACCCTGGGCCGCCCCGAAATCTCCGAGGGCCCGGGCGGAACGCTCCCCGCCTCGCAAGGCGGAGCGCTCCGCGCGGGTCGCGCCGTGTGCTGGTTGTCCTCGAGCGATCCGCAACGCCGCGAGGTGCGGATGCTTTGCGCACGAATGCCACGGGTTTTCCGCGCGGACCACCAGGTCTGATCAGCCCTGCGGAGCCCGCTACCATCTCGTCATGGAGCCAACGCGCAACCAAGTGGTCTGTCCGGAGTGTGGGAAGGTCCGGCTGGAGACCCCGCCAGGAACGACGATCCTGCCGACGATCGGCATGGCCCGGAAAGCCGCCGGTACGGCGGGTAAATGCAGCTGCGGTCGCGCTCCCCACGAGCGGCCGGGCGCGGTACTGCTCGACGAGGAGCAGTAGTCAGCCGCGGTCGTCGATGTGACCGAGTTGACGGCCGCCGAGGACGTGAAAGTGCAGGTGCCCGATGGCTTGGCCGCCTTTGCGGCCGATGTTGGTGGTGATGCGGTAGCCGTCGGCGATTCCGTACTTCTCGGCGACACGCTGGGTGAGCCGGAAGCAGTGGGCGAGCAGGTCGTCGTGGGCGCCGTCCAGGTCGAGGTCGTGGGCCGAGTCGATGTGCTCGACGGGCACGACCAGGATGTGGACGGGAGCCTGGGGGAACTTGTCCTTGAACGCGACGACGCCGTCGGCTGTGGCGACCTGCTCGGAGGGCACCTGGCCGGACACGACCTTGCAGAACAAGCAGCCCTCGCCGCTCATGGGACGTCGAGCGGTGTGGCCACGACGGCGGCCCGGATCTGCGCTGCCGTCAGGCGGAACGAGGGGGACGTCGTCCGTGCGCACAGGGTCTTCAGCGCTCCGCGGAGCGCTGCGCGCGGTACGTCGGCGGGCAGGTCCTCGCAGAACGCGAACGCGCGCGGGGTGGCGAGGCCGCCGAGCGCGTCGTGTACGTGGCTGCGGAGCTCGGCGGCGATCGCGCTGCTCGGGTCGACGCCGGGCTCGAGCGCGACGCAGGCGACCAACGCCCGGCCCCTACGGCGGTCGGGGCGGGCGATGACCTCTGCGCGGACGACGAACGGGTGCTCGACCAGGACGTCGACGACCTCGGTCGCCGACACGAGCTGCGCGGCGACGCTGATCACCGGGTCCTTGCGGCCGACGATCCTGATGAGGCCCTCGTCGTCGATGTCTCGATGAGCCACGTCGCCGGTGCGGAAGCGGGTGGCGTTGCCCCGCTCGGGGTCGAACTCGATTTTGCCGCCCGGGTGGTGGTGCCCGAGGAAGACGGCGGGCCAAGGGTGGAGGAGCATGAGCTCCCCGTCGACGTTCATCGGCGCCGTGTTGCCGTGCTCGTCGATGACCTCGAGGCCAGGGTCGGGAAGCCCGTCGTCGAGCCACGGCCGCACCCGCACCGCGCCGCCGAGCTCGGTCTGGCCCCACGCGATCGCGATCGACGCCTGGCCGTGCCCGACCTCCTTGGTGAGCCACTCCCGGGTCTCGGGGTCCAGCCGCTCGCCGCTCGTGACCACCCGGCGGACACAGCCCACCCGGTCGCCGGGCGGGCTGTCGACCCAGCTTTGGATGTTGCGGACGATGGAGGGCGTGGTCAGCAGCGTGTTGACCTGGTAGCGCTCGATGATGTCCCAGGTCCGGCCGTGATTGGGGGTGTCGAGCGTGCCCTCGTACATGACCGTCGTCGCGCCACAGGCAAGTGGGCCGTAGACCCCGTGAGTCTGCCCGACCGCCCAGCTGAACTCGACCGCGCACCACAGCACGTCCTCCGGCCGGGACGCGAACCCGTGGCGGTGCATCACGGCCGCAGAGACGAGGAGGCCCGCGCTGCGGTGGACGATTCCGGTCGGTCGCCTGCGTCGGCTCGCGATGTACATGATCGCGAGCGGGTGGTCGGATTCCACCGACTCCGCCCGGCCGCCCTCGTCCGGGCCGCTGGGCGGTGCCCGGTGAGGCGCGATGAGGTCTGCGTACCAGTAGTCACCCTCGAACTCCTCGATGTCGATGCCCGTGCGGCGCACGATGATCGTGTGCTCGATGCTGGTCGCGGTGGCCAGGGCCTCGTCGCTCTGGCTCTTCAGCGGGAGGACCACGCCCCGGCGCCAGGCACCGTCCTGAGTGACGAGCAGCTTCGGCTCCAGGTCGACGAGGCGGTCGGCGAGCGCGTCCGCCGGTAGGAGCGCCGGCAGGAGGGCGTGGATGGCGCCGATCCGAGCGCAGGCGAGCATGGCGACCACGGTCTCGGGCAGCCATGACATGTACAGCGCGACCCGGTCGCTGGGGCCGATCCCCAGGCTGCGGAGCGCGCGGGTGAAGGCGACGACCTCCGCGTGGAGCTCGGCGTAGGTGATCGTGCGGCGCTCGTCGGGCGGCTCGGCTTCCCAGTGGATCGCCGGCACGTCCGCACGCTCGAGGAGGTGCCGGTCCAGGCAGTTGACCGAGACGTTGAGCTTCCCGCCCAGGAACCACTGCCCCGCGGGGGTGGACGGGTCAAACGTGGTGTGGAACGGCTGCTCCCACTGGCAGTGAGCCCGTGCTCGCTCGGCCCACTCCGCGACTGTGCGGTCTGCGTCATGCATCGTCCATCGCCTGCCTCGCTGTGGTGGCCGCACGGAGCAACTGAGTGCTCACGCGTCGGGTGAAGCCCTCGTCGGCGAACGCGTCGGCCCTTGCTGTGGCTGCCAGCGCTGCGCGCACCTGGTCTCTTTGGTCGGTCACCGGGACGGCGATCTCGACGAAGTCGGTGAGCTGCGGGTCCCGCAGCACGAGGTACGGCTGCCGCGCCCACTCCTCACGGTCGCTGTGGGTGAAGTCGCGCGAGCGGTGCACTTGGGGGGTCCCGCCCGGATCGGTCGCAGTGCTGATCGCCTGGACCCAGGCATCGTCGTCAGCGCGGGCGACGAGCACCCGGCCTGCTGCCGTCTCGAGCGCTGAGTGCGAGCGGTGGGACTTCCGATACACCCCGCCGACGTCCTCGCCGTCGACCCGGTCGACGTACACGACCGAGCCACGGACGAGGAGGGCGACAAGGATCGTCGCCTTCGTCGTGTTCCGCAGCTCGACGAGGTACGGCGCCAGGGCGCGCAGGGCCGGGTGGCGGCCGAGGTAGCACCCGGACAGGCGGACGAGCTCCGGTCCCAAGCTGTAGCGCGAGGACTGGCGATGCTGCTCGACGTACCCGGCCTTGGTCAGCGACTTGAGCAGCCGGTGGATGGTCGGCAGGGACATGCCCGCCTGCCTCGCGAGCTCGGTGAGCTGCTGGTAGGAGGGTCCTGTGCTGAGCATTTCAAGGACCAGCACGGCGTTGCGGACCGTTCCGAGGGTCCCTCGGTCGGGTGGGTCGTTACCCATATCGTCCGTTCCCGCTTGCTCCCGGATTCCCCCGGTCAGGGGTGTAGATCCGTGACTGTAGCCGGTCCCGTGGATTGCTTTCCACCTTCCGAGCCGCTAGGCTCCGACTAGGTCTAATGGACTAGTCCATTTCGGGGCAGACAGGCGGAGCGGAGGTGGTCAAGGCGTGGCAACCCTCACGAATCGATGCGCCGACGCCTCTCTTTCGGGCATCAGGTTCATCTCCATAGGCGGCAGCGCTCCGCTGGCCATCGCCCCCGACTGACGGAGCGCGCGGCCGCCGATCTCGGGGCGCCCCCCAAGCGGGGGGCGCCCCGAGGCTTTCCCCCCCGGCGGCGCTGAGCGCGTGTGTCCAAACACGGGCAAGAACGGATGCTCTGGGCGTTGCATGAGGCCGCCCGGTCCAGTGGCCCGCACGGAAAACCCGTGGCATTCGTGCGCAAAGCATCCGCACCTCGCGGCGTCGCTGAGGACAACCAGCACACGGCGCGGCCTGCGCGGAGCGCTTCGCCTTGCGAGGCGGGCGCAGGCCGCACCCTCACAGCCATCGGGGGCGCCCAGCGTCCCCTCACAGTCAACTCCCGGGGGTGGAGAACCCAGAGGGGACCTGGGTCGTTCCGCTGGTCTGCAGTTTTCCCGTGCATCCCAAACTGGTCTGCAGTT
>JBOGEB010000181.1:5898-8471 GCA_050743125.1 Egibacteraceae bacterium | reverse complement strand
GGGGGAGGTTGGTGCGGTCGGTTTCGGACGGCTTGTGGCCGCCCGAAACCGTGCTTCGCTTCGCCCACAGGGCAAGGCCGCGGTTCTCAGACATGTGCTCAGCGGGGCACTAACGGAACACTGGATATCAACGGTTGCCAGGAGCAACAGCTACGGTTACCTTACGTGCCGTTGGCGCCGCGTTTCGGCACGCGGCACAGCCCAAGGAGCTGTTCTGCATCCGCCCCGCCCGCTCGTCACGGTGGTCACCGTCGCCGCCCTCGGCTTCTCCGGGCTGGCCGACTACACGGTCCGTCAGGGCGACACGCTCTCGCGCATCGCTCGCCGCTTCGGCGTGAGCGTCGCGGCGCTCGCCCAGGCCAACCACCTCGAGAACCCCGACCTGATCACCGCTGGCGAGCGCCTGAAGATCCCTGGGGGGGCAACGGGCGGCGGGTTCGCCTACGTCGTGCGCTCCAGCGACACACTGTCGGGCATCGCCCAACGCTTCGGCGTGAGCATCGCGAGCCTGGCCCAGGCCAACCACCTCGGCAGCACTAGCCTGCTCACCCGCGGCCAACGGATCATGGTCCCCGCAGCCAGGCCACGCCCTGCTGCCTCACGGGCGCAGGTCCAGGCGCTGCTCGAGCGCACCGCCATCCGCTACGGCTGGGACCCCGCGACGGTCAAGGCGCTCGCGATGGTCGAGTCCGGATGGAACAACGCCGTCGTCTCCGACTCCGGCGCCTTCGGCATCATGCAGGTCCTGCCCGACACCGGCAGATTTGTGTCGCGCTACGTCGTGAAACGGCCGCTCGACGTGCGCGACCCCGCGGACAACGTCGAGGCGGGCGTCGCCTTCCTCAATCACCTCTACAAGCTCACCGATGGTGATGTGCGACTCACGCTCGGGTCGTACTACCAAGGGTACGCGTCCGTCCGCCAGCGCGGGATACTGGCGGAGACCGACCACTACATCGACACGGTCCTGGCGGTGCGCAAGCGGTACTAGCGGTCCGCGCGGAAAAACCCGTGGCATTCGTGCGCAAAGCATCCGCGCCTCGCGGCGTTGCGGCTCGCTTGAGGACAACCAGCACACAGCGCGACCCGCGCCTTGCGAGACGGGGAGCACTCCGCCCGGGCCCTCGGTGTCATCGGGGGCGTCCCAGGGTCCCCTCTGGGGTTCCGGACCCCCTCACAGTCAACGGAACTTTCCGCTTGGACACCAGCGACCGCGGCCAGTGTCGGCGAGGGTCTGTCGGACCATCCAGCTCACGAACGCGGTCGCGCCGGTGGGTGAAACCGCGCTGTCACGGTGTGGTCGAGATCGAAGAACACGGAGCGGAGCGGCTCAGAGACAAAGATCCAGGGGAGCGGACGTGTCCGCCCCGCAGCCGGCTGCCCCCAACCGGCCGCAGGGTGTCCGTTGACGCCTGCGTGGCGGCCCGGCGGGGACGGCGCTCGGCTCGCCCCCGCGAGCCTTCGACGACAACCTCCCAGGTCTCGCGGCGAGGGGTCGCGCGAGGACCGCATGTGGAGCCTGAACCGGCTCGCCAAGAAGGGGCGCGAGTTCGCCGGGTCGATCGGCGAGGGGTCCTCGCTTTCGCGGGCGACGCTGTGCAGGGCGGAGCACGGCAAGCATGACCCGTCGCCGGACACGCTGCGCTACGTCGTCGGCGCGCTGCGGCCGTCGCTGGCCGACCTGCACAACCTGCTGCGCGGCGCCCAGCCTCCCAAGGCGCTCGTCCGCCTGTGCCAGGACGCGCCCCGGCCGACCCCTCCCCGCGCCATGGCGTCCAGGCCGCCGATGATGCACAGACAGTGGCAGGCGATCAGCGGCAAGGGGCACGACACGCAGCGAGTGGTCTTCCTCAAGCTCATCTTCGCGTTCGGATGCACGCCAGCGCCGTTGGACGCCATCGAGCGCGTGGCCCACACGCGGGACACCGAGGTCAGCGACGTCCTGGTCGCCGACTACGAGACGCTGACCAGCGCGCTCGCCCAAATCATACGAGCAGGCTCGGCCAGCCCGGCTGACGCGGGCCGCGCAGCTGCACCTCGACCGGCTCGCCCGGGTGCTGGACGCCTCCGCCATGGAGCCCGCGCAACGCGAGCGGCTGACCCGCTGCTCGGGTGACACGGCGACGCTGCTGGGCTGGCTCAAGTTCTACGCCGGACAGCCGAGCGTCGCCTCGGGTCATCTGGAGGACGCCCGGCAGCTCGCGCGCGAGACGGGCGACATGACGCTCCACGCGCAGGCGCTCGGCTCCCTGAGCATCCTGCACGGCTTCCCCGGCGTGTTCTCGGGCTGGGACACCATGGCGATGGACGGGTTCGAGGGCGTCGGCTACGTCCTGCTCAAACGCCCTACGAGGCCGAGGCCGCATTACGTCGCCGTCTGACGCTCGCGGAGGGCGGGATGTGGCGGGCCACCGCGCTCGCGGACCTGGGCGCCGCGCTGGCGCTGCAGAACGAGCCCGAGATGAGCACCGAGGTGCTGCACGAGTCCCTCACGCTCGCCCTCGAGGCCGGCAACGCGATGGGCGTCGAGCGCATCCGCGGGGTGCGCGCCGCGTTCCCCGAACCGTGGGCGC
>JBOGEB010000181.1:0-5798 GCA_050743125.1 Egibacteraceae bacterium | reverse complement strand
CGGGCGTACCGTCGAACAGACGACAAACGGATCGCGATTGGGGGAGACCGATGCGACTGCAGGACCTTCCGGTGGTGGTGGACCTTCCCGGCAGGCTGGGCGAGGAGGTGGCCGCGTTCGTCGAGGTCGAGGCCGGCTGGCAGGTGGTCAGCGCGACAGGCCCGCCCACGCCGGTGCTCGAGCTCACCACCGCGCCGCGGGCTGGGCGGCCGTGCGTGGTGGTGGTCGAGTGCCCAGTACAGGCCGAGGAGGTCCGCGAGGCGCTGCTCGGCGGCGCGCTCGACGTCATCGCCTGGCCCGACGACCGCGCCCGGCTGCTCGAGGCGCCGCTGCGGGCTCACGCCACGCACCGCAACGGGTCGGGCCCGCCCGTGCTGCGAATCGCCGGGTGCGCGGGAGGAGTGGGCACGTCGACCGTCGCGTTGGCCGTCGGTGGGCTCCTCGCCTGGTCAGGCCGCGCCACGCTCGTGGTGGGCGACGACGACCTGCTCCGGCTCTGCGGGCTGGGTCCCTGGTCGGGGCCAGGCGCGTCGGAGCTCGGACAGCTCGGCGCGGCCGGCGCCGCCTCAGAGGTCGCCAGCCTGGCCCGCCCGGTCCCCGGCATCGACGGGCTCGCGGTCCTCGGCGGGAGCGGCGAGGCGATCGGCGGTGCTCCCGGGTGGCCGGTCCAGGCCGTCGTCGTCGACCTGCGCGCCCCCCGGCACCTCGCCGGCGCCGACCTCGTGTGCGCCAGGCCCGACGCCGGGCTCGGTGGGCTCGACGGGCAGCCGGCAGACCTCCCGGTCCTCGTCTTGGGCGACGGCCCCCTCGACCAGGCTGGCGTCCGCCGACGCCTCGGCCGCCCGCCCGTCGCCTGGCTGCCGGAATCCGTCCGTGTCGCGCGGGCGGGCGTGGCCGGGCGCGTGCCCGCCGGCCTGCCCGGTGCCTGGCTGGCGGCGCTGCGCTCGGCGCTCGGGGGAGTGTGGCCGTGAGGGGGCTCGGAACCAGGGTCCCCTCCGGGGTTCCGGAGGGGACCCTGGGGACGGCTTCAGTGGGTCCGGTGACCGCGGCCGGCTCCATCTGCGTCGACCGCGTCCGCAGGCGGGTCGCCGACGATTCCGCGCTCGCTGAGGCTGCAGACGGGCCCACGCGGCTGGCCGCCATTCGGTCCGCGGTCGCGCGTGCGGTCCGCGAGGAGGGCCTGCTCCTCGCCCCGGACGCGCTGGCTGCAACCGTGCGAGAGGTCGCCGACGCGCTCGCTGGCCTCGGCCCCGTCCAGGCGCTGCTCCGCGACCCCGAGGTCACCGACGTGATGGTCAACGGCCCCGACGAGGTCTGGGTCGAGCGCTCGGGCCGGCTGGAGCGCGTGCCGGTGCGCTTCGACGACGCCGAGGCCGTCCGGGCAGCCGTCCTGCGGGTCGTGGGGCCGCTCGGCCTCCGCCTCGACCGCGCGCGCCCGTTCGTCGATGCGCGCCTGCCCGACGGCAGCCGCCTCCACGCGCTGCTCCCGCCGCTCGCCCCGGCCGGTCCGGTCGTCACCGTGCGGAAGTTCGCGCCGGTGCAGCCGAGCTGGGAGGATCTCGCCGCCTCGGCCGCCGTCCCGCCCGAGGTCGCAGTGCTCCTGCGCGGCGCCGTGGCGCAGCGGCGGGTGATCACCTGCTGCGGTCGGACCGGCACCGGCAAGACCACGCTCCTCGGCCTGCTGCTCAGCGAGGTCTCCGCCGCCGAGCGGGTCGTCGTGATCGAGGACGCGCCGGAGCTGCGCCCGCGCTGCGCGCACGTCGTACGCCTGGTGACCTGCCCGCCGAACGCCGAGGCTGCCGGCGAGGTCACCATCCGCGATCTCGTCCGCCAATCTCTGCGCATGCGCCCCGACCGGATTGTCGTCGGCGAGGTCCGGGGCGTCGAGCTGGTCGACGTGCTCGCGGCGCTCGCGACCGGGCACGAGGGCTGCATGACCACCGTGCACGCCCGCACCGCCGGTGAGGCCCTGGTCCGGCTCGAGGGAATGGCGCTGCTCGCCGGCCTCCCGCTGGAGGCGGCGCGCGCGCAGATCGAGGTCGGCATGGACCTGTTCGTCGTGCTGTCCCGCGGCCCGGGCGGGCAGCGCGGCGTCGTGCAGGTCGCCGAGATGGCCGCCCGCGACGGCGACGGGCCGCTGAGTGTCCGCGACGTCTGGAGGAGGGGGCGCTGGTCATGAGCCTGAGAATGGACACTTGCGTCCTCGCCGGGCTGCGCGCCGCCTTGTCGGCGGGCGCGTCGCCCGCGACCGCGCTCGCCGAGTGCGCCGGCGACGGGATCCTCGCGCCGCTCGCCCGCGCAGCGCGGCTGGGTCAGCCCCTCGCCGAGGCCGCCGGGGACATCGACACCGGCGATCCGGCCGCGGATCTCCTCGTCCGCGCGCTCGGCGTCGCCGAGCGCGCGGGCGCAGGCGCGCTGACCGGGGTCGAGCAGGCGTTCGACAGCATCCGAGAGGCAGCCGCGCTGCGCCGCCTCCTCCAGGCGCGGACCGCGCAGGCGCGGGGGACGGCGCTGGTGCTCGCGGTGCTGCCCTTCCTGCTGTGGGTGCTGCTCGTGCTCTTCGATCCCCGGGCGCTCCGCTTCTACACCACAACCCCGGGCATGGCCACCGGCGGCCTCGCCGTCGCCCTTGCGCTCGCCGGCCAGAGATGGTCACGACGGATCGTGGAGGCTGCCGGCCGGGCCGCCTCCGACGCCGACCCGCTCGCTGGCGATGGCCGCTGCGGCGGCGCGGCGGAGGCGATCGAGCTGGTCGCCGTGGCTCTGGCCGGTGGGTTGCCTCCCGCCCGGGCGGTGGCCACCGTGGCCCCGCTCGCCCCCCCGTCCGCCCGGACGGCGCTCGCCGCCGCGGAGCGCCGGCTGTCCGGCGGATGGGACGCCGACGCCGCGTTCGCCGACAGCGGCCTCGCGAGCCTCGGGGCCGTCCTCGCCGCCGTCGAGCGCTGGGGCGCCCCGGCTGGCCCCGCGCTCCGGCAGCTCGCCGCCGATCTGCGTGCCGACGCGCGCGCCGCGGTCGAGGAGGCCGCCGCCAAGGTCGAGCTCCGACTCGTCTTCCCCACCACGTTGCTGACGCTGCCGGCGTTCGTGCTCGGGGTCGTCCCGCCGTTGCTGTGGGCGGCCCTCGCCGACGTTGGCGGCCTCGGCCCGCCCACCTGAGGAGGAACCGCCATGCCCCGAGCCACCCACCCACTGCCCTCCCCTCGGCGCACCGCCAGCGCGCCGCGCGGCCGGCTGCGCAGGCTGCGCGACGACGCCGAGTCCGGCGCCCAGGTCGTCGAGTACGCGATGCTCGGCGCCGTGGCCGCCGTCGCCTGCGGCACGCTCGTCGCGCTGCTCAAAGGCGGACTCCTCACCACGCTGATCAACACCGTGACGAACGGGATGGCGCAGTGGGTCCAGTCGTGGTTCGCCTGAGCGCTCTTCGCGAGGGCGTGGGGGGCGGCGCTTCCCACACCCTCCGCGAGCATGAGCGTGGGAGCCAGACGATCGAGTTCGCGCTGGTCTTGCCCGCCGTCCTGCTCCTGCTCGTGCTCGTCCTGCACGCGGGGGTCATGGCCGCCGATCTTGTCACGGCGCAGGGGCTCGCGCGCGAGGCCGCCCGGGCCGCCGCGGTGTCCGACGATGTGGCGGCCCGCACGGCGGCGCGTGACGCGGCCGGCCATCGCCCGGTCGAGGTCACGTTCACCCCGGCCTCTGGAGCCCGGGCGCCTGGCGACCTCGTCACCGCTCGCCTCCGCCTGCGCAGCCGAGCCTTCGCCGCGTTCGGCGTCCCCATCTGGCTGCCCGCCCAGGCCACGATGCGCGTGGAAACCCCGTGACGCCCGCACTGGAGTGGGTATTTGGTGGATCCCGGCCGCATGCGGCCGGGATCCACCGACGCACCCACCACACTCCGAAGGTGTCCGGCCTGACGGCCGGGCACTCAACAAGGGGCGACGGGGGTGCCGTGGGGCTGTTGACCGTCATCGGCGGACTCGTCGTCGCAGCGCTGGCGCTGGCGGTGATCCTGACGGCGGCCGGGGTCGGGGTGGTCGCGGCGCGGGCGCGGACAGCGGCGGATGCTGCGGCGCTCGCGGCGATGGCGGCGTCCCCGGTATTCAGCGGCGGCGGGCGGCCTGAGCATGAGGCCGCACGAGTGGCGTCCGCCAACGGCGCCCGACTGGTCGAGGTGGACGTCGCCGGGTGGCCGCTCCGCGTCCGAGTCACGGTCGAGGTCCAGCCGCGACGGGAACTCGGAGGCATGCTCATGCCGCCCCTGCGCGCCCACGCAACGGCCGCTGCCCGCCCCAGTGGCTAGCGGCTTGTCAATCGCCGGAGCCTACCTCTGATGATCAACGCCGCTCAGGTCGGCTTGCAACTCCGCCGCTGACCGTCCGCGCAAGTCCAGCTCCACCGCGAGTACCGGGCCATCCGTTACGATCACGTAGTGGACCAAGCGGAAAGTTCCCGGGGGTCCGGGGGACGCCCCCGATGACACCAAGGGTGCGACTGCGCCCGTCTCGCAAGGCGAAGCGCTCCGCGCGGGTCGCGTCGTGTGCTGGTTGCCCTCAAGCGATCCGCAACACCGCGAGGCGGGGTGCTTTGCGCACGAATGCCACGGGTCTCCGCCTCAAGCCCACTAACCGCCAAGGCGACATGACGGTTCGCATCGAGGCGTTCCTGGTGACGAGCGCGGATACGATCGAGCGTGTGCAAGCGAAGAGCAACGCCGCGATCGACGCCCGTACAATGTGCCGGCCACCACATTGCGCCGCAGTGCAAAGGTTTCGTCTGCGCTGTCCACGGGGAGAAGTAGGCGGACGTCTCAGTGGGGGCAGACTTGCTACGTTGCGCACAGAAGACCCGGGGAGCTTCCCCGTACCAGCCAGGGAGCCGTGAGTGGACCTAACGTTGGAGCACCGCAAGGACGGGGACCGCACGATCATCGAAATCGGTGGAGAGATCGACGTCTACACCGCTCCCAAGCTGCGCGAGCGCCTGGTTGATCTGATCGGCGAGGGTCACTACAAGATCATCATCGACATGGCCAAGGTCGAGTTCCTCGACTCGACGGGGCTCGGCGTGCTGGTGGGCGGACTCAAGCGGGTTCGCTCGCATGACGGCCAGCTGGCGCTGGTCTGCCAACAGGAGCGGATCTACAAGATCTTCCGCATCACCGGCCTCACCAAGGTCTTTCCCATGTACGACACGATCGACGAGGCGTTGGCGGACATCGAGTGATGACCGACCAGGTCGAGCTCCAACTCCCGGCCGATAACCAGTACGTCGGGTTGGCTCGGCTGGTGGTCACGGCCGTTGCGCGGCAAGCAGGAATGGTGGAGGAGCGCGTCGAGGACCTGAGGATCGCCGTCAGCGAGGCCACCACCAACGCGATCAACGCTCACCGCCGCTACCAGGAGCAGCGCCCGGTCGTCCTCCAGTTCGGACCCACGGACAACGGTTCGTTCGAGGTGACGATCATCGATGCTGGGCCGGGATTCGACCCTCCGCCCCCAGATCGCGACCGCGATTGGACACTTGAGAGCGGGCTCGGTGTGATGCTTATCCGGGCACTCGCGGATGACGTGACCTTTGTGCGCGGTGAGGGGATGCGCGTCCACATGAGCTTCCAGGTCGGACTTCGCCCCCCCGCCTAGTGGTCCAAGCGGAAAGCTCCGTTGACTGTGAGGGGGTTCGGAACCCCAGAGGGGACCCCTGGGGACGCCCCCGATCGCTGTGAGGGGGTCCGGGACAGACGCCCCCGATCGCTGTGAGTGCCCGGGCGGAGTGCTCCCCGCCTCGCAAGGCGCGGGTCGCGC
>JBOGEB010000180.1:0-8492 GCA_050743125.1 Egibacteraceae bacterium | reverse complement strand
GGCGCCGACCCGGGCGCCGACCCGGGCGCCGACCCGGGCGCCGACCCCGACACCGAAGACGATGAGGCGCTTCGAGCAGAGGCGGCGTTGGTCGCCATCGAGGCGCGGGCGTTGTCCTGACCTTGAGCCTGGCTACTCTCGGATCGTCATCTCCAGAAGGGGAGGCCGCTGTGACGACCAATGACCTGACGCGAGGGCCGATCCCCCTGCGGCCGATGAACCTCGGTGACCTGCTCGACGGCGCGGTCCGGCTGTTCGTCGCGAACTGGCGGCCGCTGCTGCTCACCGTCGGTGTGGTCGTCGTGCCTTTCCACCTGCTGATTGCGTTTCTCCAGCGCGATCAGCCGCGGCTCGGTCTCTTCCAGCTGTTCACCGACCCGACCGCGCTCGAGCGGCTCGCCCAGGAGGGCAGCTTGGCCGGTCCTGGTCAGCAGACCGCGTCGCTTGCGGGTCTGGTCCTGTTGCTGTTCTTGCCCGTCCTCGTCGGCGCTGTCTGCCTGATTGTCGGACGGTCGTATCTCGGGCAACCGGTCGACTGGCGAGCGGCGCTCCGTACGGCGGGAGGGCGCTTCGGGTCGTTGCTGGGCGCGACGGTTCTCGTTTCCCTTCTGGTGGCCTCGTTGTTCCTGCCGGCCTTCGCGCTGTTCGTCGCAGCCATCGTGGCGCAGAGCGGGGGACTCGTCGCGCTCGGCTTCCTGCTGCTGCTCGGTGGGATCGTCGGTGTCGTCATCGTCTCGTCGCTCTACGTTGCCGTCGCGCCGGCCGTCGTGACCGAGGGCATCGGCCCGGTCGCGGCGATGCGGCGGTCGTGGCGGCTGCGCCGTCCGCGGCTGTGGCCGACGGTCGGCGTGGTGCTGGTGACGTGGTTGTTCACAGGGGTGCTCAGCCTCATCGTCGGCGTGGTGACGTCGGGGATTGCGGCAGGGCTCGGCGGGCCCTTTGCCTGGGTGCTGACGGGGATCGGCGGCCTCCTCGGGCAGCTCGTGGGGATCCCGCTCGGCGCGATCGTCGCGACGCTCCTCTACTTCGACGGCCGCATCCGCCAGGAGGGCTTGGACCTGCAGATGATGGCGGCCGACCTCGACCGGTGATCCTCGCTGCTGTCGAGCTGCCCACTCCGACCGTCGACCCTGAGCAGGTCCGGCGCACGGTCCAAGAGGTTCTCGCACGCCCTGAGTACGCACCGATCCGGCCCTCGCTGCTCGACCGGGTCTGGGGCTGGGCGCTCGACCAGGTCGGCCGCCTGCTCGACGCGTTAGGCGGCGCCGGTGGCAGCCTGGTCGCCTGGGCGGTGATCCTCGTCGTGCTCGCGGTCGTCGGGGTGGTCGTGGTCTGGTTCCTGCGCGGGGTGCGCGCGGACCCGGACGTCGCCGACCCCGTCACGGGCGCGATCGGCCGTACGGCCGCCGATTGGGCGGCAGAGGCCGCCGGACACGAGCAGGCCGGCCGCTGGCGTGAGGCGCTGCGCTGCCGCTACCGGGAGCTGATCGCCGAGCTCGCCGTCGCCGGGTTGGTCGAGGAGGCGCCGGGGCGCACGACCGGTGAGTACCTGGCCGAGCTCCGCACGAGCCTGCCGGACGCCGACCCCAGCGCGACCGCGCTCACGCGGGCGTTCGAGGCGGTCTGGTACGGTCGCGCGCCCGCGTTCGGCCGGGACGTCCAGGCGCTGCGCGCGTACGCCGACGACGTCCGCCGCCACGCTGGCCTGCGACGGGCGGCCGTGGGGGCCGCACTGTGAAGGGGCGCGCGCGGCGGGCGCTGCCGCTTCTGGTCCTGCTGGTCGCCGTCGTCGGGGTGGTGGTCGTCGCGGGCCCCCCAGGGCAGGAGGGTCCGCCGCTGGACCCCGGCTCGACCGGGCCGCTGGGGGCGAAGGCGCTCGTCGACACGCTGCGCGAGCTCGGCGCGGACGTCCGCGTGACCGACGCGGTGCCGGGGCCGGACGTCGCCACCGCCCTGGTGCTGCAGGACGACCTCGACGACGCCCAGCACAAGGGCCTGCGGGACTGGGTCACACAGGGCGGGCGGTTGATCCTGACCGACCCCACCTCCGAGCTCGCGCCGAAGATCGGCGGCCTCACCCAGGTGGGGCTCCTCGATCCTCCCTTGACGAAGCGCTGTGACCTCGCCGCGCTCCGCGACGTCGAGCGGGTGGCTGGCGGCGGGGTCGTGTACTCCGGTGGCGAGACGCGGTGCTTCCCGCGTAACCGCGGCGCGTGGCTGGTCGCGAAGCGGATGGGCGACGGGGTGGTCGTGGCGCTCGGCGGCCCCACGGTGTTCGTCAACGAGCGGCTCGGCACCGCGGACAACGCGCTGCTCGCCACCTCGCTGCTCATCCCCGGTGGCCAGGGGGTCGGGGGGAGTCCCCCCGGTGGCCAGGGGGTGAGGGGGAGCCCCCCAGGCACAGAGCGGGTCACGATCCTCCGCCCCGCGAAGCCGGGCGAGGGCGACGCAAGCCTCACCGATCTGCTCCCCCCACGGGTCCGGGCCGCGTTCGTCCAGCTCGGCGTCGCGTTCGCGCTCGTGGTCGCCTGGCGGGCGCGCCGGCTCGGGAGGCCGGTGCTCGAGCGAACCCCGGTCCGGATCCCCGGCTCCGAGCTGGTGATCGCGGTCGGCAATCTGCTCCAACAGACCCGCGGTCGCCGCCGGAGCGCCGCGCTGCTCCGGGCTGACCTGCGGCGCACCCTCACCGAGCGGCTCGGCCTGCCCCCGTCGACGCCGAGCGACGCGGTCGCGGCTGCCGTCGCGGCGCGTGTCGACCCGCAGGAGGTACGGTCCGCGCTCGACGGTCCCGATCCTGCTACCGACGAGGACCTCGTCCGCTTGGCCCGGGCGGTAGAAGGAGTCCGCCAGGCGCTACTGGAAGGACACGCCCGTGTCGACTGAGACGGCCACAGCCGTCGGGGGGGTCCCCCCCGACCCCCCCACGGGCGCGCGCGCGGTGATCGGCCGGGTCCGCGACGAGGTCGCGAAGGCCGTCGTCGGGCAGGATTCGGCGGTCAGCGGGCTGCTCGCCGCCCTGCTCGTGCGCGGCCACGTCCTGCTTGAGGGCGTGCCGGGCACCGCGAAGACGCTGCTGGTCAAGACGCTCGCGGCCTCGCTGCACCTGGCCGAGGCCCGGATCCAGTTCACGCCGGACCTCATGCCGTCGGACGTGCTCGGCCAGGTGATCTTCGCCCAGGGTGAAGGCACGTTCCGGTTTCGCGAGGGGCCGGTGTTCACGAACCTCCTGCTCGCCGACGAGATCAACCGCACCCCGCCGAAGACCCAGGCGGCGCTGCTCGAGGCGATGGAGGAGCGGCAGGTGTCTGTCGAGGGCGAGGCGCGGAGGCTGCCCGACCCGTTCCTGGTCGCCGCGACCCAGAACCCGGTCGAGTACGAGGGCACGTATCCGCTGCCGGAGGCGCAGCTCGACCGGTTCCTGTTCAAGCTGGTCGTCGACTACCCGACCGAGGACCAGGAGCGGGAGGTGCTCGCCCGCCACGAGGCGGGGATGGACCCACACGACCTCGCCAGCCTCGGCGTCCGGGCGGTGGCCGGCCCGGACGATCTGGAGGCCGGTCGCGCGGAGGTCCGCGCCGTCCGTACGGAGCCGGCTGTCCAGGGCTACATCGTGGCGCTCGCCCGCGCGACCCGCGGGTCTCCCTCCCTGTCGCTGGGCGTCAGCCCGCGCGGCGCGACGATGCTGCTCCACGCCGCGAAGGCGTGGGCCTGGCTCGCCGGCAAGCCGTTCGTGACGCCGGACGAGGTCAAGGCGGTCGCGCTGCCGGCGCTCCGCCACCGCGTCCTGGTCCGTCCCGAGGCCGAGCTGGAGGGCGTGACCGCGGACGGTGTACTCGCCGGCCTGCTCGCCTCGGTGCCGGTGCCGCGCTAGTTGGGGATCGATGGGCACCGTACTTCCGCTCTGGGGTACTTCGTCGGTTCACCGCCCCCTGAGGCTCACGCAGCACTGTCCCGGTTTGGGTTCGAGCAACGCTTCCACGCTCTGGTTGCCGAGTCCGCGGAGCAGCCCGTCGAGAAGGGCCTGGTTGAGACCGCACACGAGATCCGGTGCCGTCCGCGCGAGGTCGCGGAACGGGCAGTTCCGAAGCGCCACCTGACCCTGGTCGTCACGGTAGGGCTCGAACCCATGCCGGGCAAGGATGCGCTCGGCGATCGCGAGCGCGCGCTCGGGCCCCGGGGGCCTGAGCCTGCGCTCACGCCGGAACTGTTCGCCGAGCTCGACGCCAAACCTCCGCGCCACCCGGCGCACCGTGTCCCGCGGGGATTCGTCCTGACGGCCGCTCTCCACGGCCTCGACGAGGATTCTTCCGACCACGTCGTAGCGCCGGGGCGGGATCGAGACCTCGATCTCAACATCCGACGGCTCGTAGAGCTTGGAGCTCCTGCCCGCGCCCGGACCGGAGCGACCGGGAAGGCGGGCGTAGTGAGCCTTGAGCAGACCATGGTCGACGAGCTTGTCCAGGTGGAAGGCGGCGAGCTTGTGTGAGATGCCGACCTGCGCCGCGGCCTCGTCACGGCTGACGGGCCGCCCGGTGGTTCGGATGAACTCGTACATACGGCGCCTGAGCTCGTCGCTGAGGACGCCTACCCGGATAGCTGCCGACTCCAGATCCCTGTGCACACCAAAAGTCTAACACCAAGATCTCTAGGCTCCGGCAGCCAGCTCGATCTCGTGCCACCTGGGAATTCCCTGGGCCAGAACTTGGTTCTAAAGCTAGAATATCTTAGTGATAGATCGCGGAGGTGGCAGATGACAGCGCTGGGAGTGGATGCCTTGGAGGTCGGGAGGGCCGGCGAGCGGGCTTCCAACCCTGCCTCATCCAGCGGATCCGCTTCAGCGCCGCCGACGAAGCCGTGCACCTGCTCGACTCCGCCTTGCGGTCGGTGCGGTGACCGCCGGCAGTCGACTCCGCGTGGTCTTCCGGTACCGCCGCCGCTGTTCGGGGAGGCGGCCGCGACCCGGTTCGCCGGCCGCTACGTCGCCGTTCTCTTCGCCCTGTGCGAGCACGATGAAGGCCCGAGCTGGTCCCGGCGAACGGCGGGCATGACCAACACGAGTCGTGGCCAGACGTAGAGGGAGGAGCGGGAATGGTTGGCGAGGGAAACGAAGGCGAGGAGACCAGTCTGCTTCTTGGGCTGCTTCACCGGCGTCTGGAAGAGCTGGGAGTGTGGCGCCACATGCGTGCGGTGAGGATGGTGGCCCGCCGTGCCGAATTCCTCACCGACAACGGCGAAGCCTTGGTAGGGGAGCTGCTGGCTACTGCCCGGTTCTGCTTGGACACGGGTGCGGGCGGAATCCTCCACCATGGGCAGTGGTCCCTGCGCGAGATTGCGCTGGTCGACAGCGTCCATCTGTCTGTCGACCGACAAGGTGTCGTCACGGCCCACATCGACGGGGTCTCGCCGGTGACGGGCAGAGGACCGGCAGGCAGATGCCAGTACGGGCTTGCGCAGATCACTGCCCACGTGCGGCGGGAGGTCCTCCCGCTGGCACTGGACCGGGCCCGCTCGGGGGCACGAAGAGGACCGGTCCTTGTCCCCGGGATCCCCGCGATGGCTTCCGGCGGACTTGGGCTTACAGCGGCCTCGTCACTCCTCCAGTCGCCGGACCTCGGTGGGCAGGTCGACAGGGGCGACATCACGATCGTGACCGCGGCGGGAGAGCACGGTCGACGAGGCGGCGGGACGGCCCCAGAGGACCGATCCTCGCACCTGGCGGCTGTGGGAGGGTCCCGTTTCGGGGCCGCGCAAGGGGTCAGCGGCCTGGTCTCTCTCATCCTCTCTGCGGGGATCGGCGTGCTCCTGACTGGCCGGCTTGCTCATGGAAAGCGCTCGCTTGCCGAGGCTGGCCACACGACCTTCGACCGTCAGGATTACCACCTCCCTGGGGTGGACAAGACGGAGCTCGGACGGAAGGAAGCGCGATGAGCTCGTTGCGCGAGCTGCACGAGTCAGGTCAGGCGATCTGGCTGGACTTCCTGCGCCGCGGACTGATCACGAGCGGAGGCCTCGAGCGTCTCCTCCGTGAGGATGCCGTGACCGGAGTCACCTCGAACCCGAGCATCTTCGGCAAAGCGATCGGAGGCTCGACCGACTACGACGAAGCTCTCCGAGAGATCGCCGAAAAGGGAGACCGGACGCCGCTCGAGATCTTTTATGACCTGGCGCTGGGCGACATCCGGATGGCTGCCGACGTCTTCTGGCCGGTCTATGAGGAGACGGTCGGGATGGACGGTTTCGTGTCGTTCGAGCTCGAGCCGCGCCTGGCGCACGACACTCAGGGCTCTATCACTGCCGCGCGGGAGCTGCTCGAGCGGATCAGCAAGCCGAACGTGATGATCAAGGTTCCCGGGACACCGGAGAGCGTGGGGGCGGTCGAGGAGCTGACCGCGCTCGGGGTGAACGTCAACATCACGCTGCTGTTCTCCGTCGCGATGTACGAGCAGGTCGCGCTCGCCTATATCGCCGGGCTGGAGCGGCGGCGCGGCGCTGGGGACGCGCTCGACGCGGTCGCGTCGGTGGCCTCGTTCTTCGTGTCGCGCGTGGACACCGCTGTCGATGACGAGCTGCCGGAGCGCTCGCCGCTGCGGGGGAAGATCGCCACCGCCAACGCGAAGGCGGCCTACCACCGGTTCCGCCGCATCTTCTCCAGCGAACGGTGGCAGCGGCTGGCGGCTGCGGGGGCGCGTGTCCAGCGGCCGCTGTGGGCCTCGACAGGGACCAAGAACCCGAGCTACTCCGATGTCCTCTACGTCGAGGAGCTCGTCGGTCCAGACACCGTCAACACCATGCCTGAGCAGACCCTCGAGGCGTTCCGGGACCATGGCCGCGTGCGGCCGCTTGCGGTGCTCGACGGGTTTGAGGAGGCCGAGCAGATGCTGGCGCTGCTGCCCGAGCACGGGATCGACCTTGCTCGGATCACGGCGACGCTCGTGGAGGACGGGATCCGCGCCTTCGACGCCGACCTCGCCAAGTTGCTCGCGACGATCGAAACCAAGCTCCTCCAGGCGCGTGCGGCGCAGCCTCGGCGCAGAGCGGAGCAACCCGAGAGCGGCACAGGTCTGCAGCTTGTCTCTTGACAGCAGCGGCGCAGCCGCGGACCTGCCCGAGCGCTCAGAACGCTCCGGTCGTGCGGCCACAGCCTCATGCTCACCGAGGAGGACCCACCGTCATCGGCTAGCTGCTGCGGCACCGCCTGCTCGACGAGCTCCTCCTGACGATCTCCCCCGTCATGTTCGGCCGGACGACGTCTGAGCTCCGGCCCGGCCTGGTTGGAGGCAGTCGACCTGTTGCCAGCCGGCCCCCCAGGTGCGAGGTTCTCAGCGTCCGCAGACACCGCGGTCATCCGTTCGTTCGGTACAGCCTGCCCAACTTCCATCAGATACCAAAGGAGGCGCAGTGAAGACCCGTTGGGTCATAGCCAAGTCGCGGTTCATCTCGATGTATCCGCACGCGCTGATCGAGCGCCTCGTCACTCCTGCGAGCTGGCCGCAGTGGCAGCCGGAGATCGTCTCGGTGCAGGGGCCGCGAAGGCTGCAGGGCGGAGATGTCGTGACCGGCGAGGCCCGGATGCTCGGGTTTGACGTAGACGGCCGTGCCGAGATTCGCGCGCTCGAGCAGAACGCTGTCGAGCATGACGTCGTGGTGGGGATCCGAATGCGAGTGCGATACGAGGTCGAGCCTGCGGAAGGAGGAGCCGTGCTCCACCATCGCCTTGTGGCCGATCTCCCCGGCGGGTTTTGGGGCCGGATCCTGTCGGTCCTCTTGCGCCGCAGGCTCAGATGGATGCAACGCACGGCGCTCGACAACCTCGCGAACCTGGACGGGGTCGTGAGCCTGCCTCCCTCTGCTGACACCTGCGAGGGTCACTCGGCGGAGACCGAGGGTTGACACCGCACGGGCGCGGACCCGTGCTCAAAGCAGGCGCACGGACGCAGGATCCGTCGCGACGCTCGTAGACGGGGTGGTCGCAGGACTCGGGCCGATCAACGTGCTCGTTCACCTCGTCGATGGCTGGAAGAGAGAAGAGCCCGTGCACGAACACTCGTTACCGACTTGGGACCTTGGGACCTGATGATGCGCTCAACCTGCGCTCGGCGTTCCTGTGTACGCGCGCTGTGCTGCCCTCGATGCGTGAGCGGGACGGGTCCGGCTCGTCTTCGTATGGAGCCGGGCGGCGCGCAGTGGCCGCACAGGCAAGCCTGCCTACTCGGCAGTCAAGGCCGGCGTTGCGGTGCTCGCCTAGGCGTGGATGTCTTGAAGCCCGGAAGTCGTTGCGCGTGAGTCAAGTTTGCCGGGTTGGGTCGGACCTTTGCACAGGTCAGGCGGCCAGGCGGGCTTGTTCGGCGTGGTCGTCCATGACGGCCTCCAGCCTGTCAAAGGCCCGCCGCAGCGGCTGCTGGGGCGGGCCGGGGCCAAGAGCCTGGCCGAGGCCGGGACGAAGCAGACGCGCGTGAGCGCGGGTGAAGAACAACGCCACACGCAGGCCGAAG
>JBOGEB010000179.1:0-8758 GCA_050743125.1 Egibacteraceae bacterium | reverse complement strand
TCCCACTGCTGTCCTCCCCGCACAATGGTCGGCAGCTCCTCCAGTCATGGTAGCGAAGGTCGCTGTGGGGCCGGAAGCCGTAGTTCAGCGCGGCCACTAGTGGTCCAAGCGGAAAGTTCCGTCGGCACCGAGGGTGCGACTGCGCCCGTCTCGCAAGGCGCGGGTCGCGCCGTGTACTGGTTGTCCTCAAGCGATCCGCAACGCCGCGAGGCGCGGATGCAGACGCAGCCGAATGCCACGGGTTTTCCGCGCGGACCACTAGACTCGGCGTCTGTGGCCGTTGAGCAAATTCCCGAGGCTTCCGGGCGCTGGTGGCGCCAGCGTCGGGACTCCTCGCGCTCGGTCGTCTACTCCGTGTGGGCGCTGATTGCCGTGGGTTGGCTTCTGCTCGACCAGGGATCCAAGGCGCTGGCCGTGCGGGCGCTGGAGGGTCGGCCGCCGATCGACCTGGGCCTGTTTGCCCTTCGGCTGGTGCGCAATCCTGGCGGGGCGTTCGGCATCCCCGGGCTGTTCCCCGGGCTGTTCGTCCTGGTCACGGTGGTCGTGGTCGTGCTCGTGCTGCGGGCGCTGCCGCACACCGACCGGCTGTCGCTGCTCCTCGCTTACGGGCTCGTGACCGGGGGCGCGCTCGGCAACGTCGTCGACCGGATCCTTCGTGACCCCGGTTTTCCGTCGGGGCGGGTCGTGGACTTCATCGACCTGGGCTGGTGGCCGGTCTTCAACCTTGCCGACAGCGGGATCGTCGTCGGCGCGCTCCTCATCGCGCTGCTTCTGGCCAAGCAGGAGCGCGATGAGCCGGTCCTCGTCAAGGCCGAGACGGCCGACGCCGACCCTTAGCAGCTGGACGGGTTCATGCAAGACAGCCTGCACAGTGCAGGATCGTGTGAAAAGGTGGTTTCCTCCTCCGAGGACGGCCAGCGGATCGATCTCGTCCTCGCGGGCTGGCTGTCCGAGCCGCGTGCCCGGGTCCAGCAGCGCCTCACCGCTGGCGAGGTCGCCATCGACGGGGATCCCGTGGTGAAGTCGCGCCGGCTCCGTGCAGGGGAGCGGGTCCGGATCACCCCCCGGCTGCCAGCGTCGGCCCCGGACCTGGACGCACCGCCGGCCGTGCCGGTCCGTTGGGAGGACGAGCATCTCGCCGTAGTCGCGAAACCGGCCGGGCTGGTCGTACACGTCGGCGCCGGACCCCCTCCAAGTCCCCAGCGGCGTCCCCAGGGGCGTCCCCCCGTTCCCCCTCACGGCCCCACCTTGGTCGACGCCCTGCAGCAGCTGGGGATGCCGCTGGCCGAAACCGCCGATCCCGCCCGGCCGGGAATCGTTCACCGGCTCGACCGTGGCACGTCGGGAGTGCTCGTGGTGGCGAAGACCTCGATCGCCTACCACGGCCTTGTCGGGATGTTCAAGGCACACGCCGTCGATCGCCGGTACTGGGCGATCGTCGATGGGATCCCCGATCCGCCGCGGGCGACGGTCGACGCGCCGATCGCGCGGTCGGCCGCGGTGCGGACGCGCTTCCAGGTCCAAGAAGGAGGCCGGCGCGCCGTGAGCCACTACGACCTCCTCGAGGCCTTCGGCCGCGCCGCCGCGCTCGAGGTGCGGCTGGAGACCGGCCGGACGCACCAGGTGCGGGTCCACCTCGCCGCCGTCGGCCACCCCGTGTCGGGCGACCGGACCTACGGCGCGTCAAAGACCCTGGCCGTGGAGTTGGGCCTGTCCCGGCCGGCGCTCCACGCGCGCGTGCTCGGTCTGGACCACCCGGTGACCGGAGAGCGGATCGAGGTCGACGAACCGCTCCCACCCGATCTCTCGTCGGCACTTGCCGTCCTTCGGGCTGGCGGTAGAGTGCCCGATTAGCCCCGGTGAGTGGTAGCTTGGAAGCCGGATCACACGGCTGTGATTCGGGCGCCGCGCGCCGGCCTTCCCCGCAGCCGTGGCAAACATATGAGTTCGCTGGGGAGGGACCGCTCGCGCGATGGCCGACTCATTCGTCCACCTTCATGTCCATACCGAATACTCGATGCTGGACGGAGCGAGCCGGGTGGACGCGCTCATGCGGCGCGCCGCCGAGATGGGCATGCCGGCGGTGGCGATCACCGACCATGGAGTGATGTTCGGCGTCGTCGACTTCTACCGGGCCGGTCAACGCCACGGCGTCAAGCCGATCATCGGCACCGAGCTTTACATGGCCCCCGGCAGCCGCTTCGCGAAGGGGCGCGGTCGTGCGCCCGTCGCCGACGGGACGGGCGCGCGGCAGGGCGGTAAGTCCGAGGCCTACCACCACCTCACCGTGCTCGCCGAGACGCAGCGTGGCTACGCGAACCTGATGAGGCTCGTCTCGCGTGCCTATCTCGAGGGCTACTGGTACAAGCCGCGCGCGGACAAGGAGCTGCTCGCGGAGCACG
Organism: Egibacteraceae bacterium; assembly: GCA_050743125.1. Taxonomy (GTDB): domain Bacteria; phylum Actinomycetota; class Nitriliruptoria; order Euzebyales; family Egibacteraceae; genus JBOGEB01. The sequence goes on along the minus strand of JBOGEB010000179.1, from coordinate 6,356 downwards.
CCGAGGGGATCATCTGCCTGTCCGGCTGCCTCGGCGCCGAGGTCAACCAGCTCCTCCTCGCCGGCCGGCGCGACGACGCGCTCGCGGCGGCGGCGACGTACCGGGACATCTTCGGCCCTGACCGCTACTTCATCGAGCTGCAGGACCACGGCATCGCCGAGCAGTCCTCCACCAACCCCGACCTCGTCTGGATCGCTGGGCAGCTCGGCCTCGGCCTCGTCGTGACGAACGACAGCCATTACACGGAAGGCCCTGACGCCGACGCCCATGACGTGCTGCTGTGCATCCAGACGAGCTCGCAGAAATCGGACCCGGGCCGGTTCAAGTTCAAGGGCGACCAGTTCTACGTGAAGGCGCCTGCCGAGATGCAGGCGCTGTTCCCGGACCTGCCGGGGACCTGGCGGAACACGCTCGCAATCGCCGAGCGCTGTGAGGTCGAGATCGAGTTCGGCCGCAACCACCTGCCGAGCTTCCCGGTGCCCGAGGGCAGCACCGAGGCCGAGGAGCTGCGCCGCTTGGTCTACGAGGGCGCCGCCACCCGCTACGGGCGCCCGCTGCCCGACGCCGTGACCCAGCGGCTCGACCACGAGCTCGCGGTGATCGAGCAGATGGACTACCCGGCGTACTTCCTGATCGTCGCCGACCTCTGTGAGTACGCCCGGAAGGTCGGTATCCGCGTCGGCCCCGGCCGCGGATCGGCCGCGGGGTGCGCGGTCGCGTACTGCCTGCGGATCACCGACCTCGACCCGATCGCCCACGGGCTGATCTTCGAGCGCTTCCTCAACCCCGAGCGCGTGTCGATGCCGGACATCGACATCGACTTCGACGAGCGTCGGCGCGGCGAAATGATCCGCTACGCCCGCGACCGCTACGGCGAGGACCGAGTCGCGCAGATCGTCACGTTCTCGACGATCAAGGGGAAGCAGGCGATCCGCGACTCGGCGCGCGTGCTCGGCTACCCGTACTCCTTCGGCGACCGGCTCGCGAAGATGATGCCGCCGCCGGTGCTCGGGAAAGAATTCCCGCTGCTCAAGGCCAAGCAGATGTCCGTCGAGCTGCGAGAGGCATGGGAGGGCGAGCCCGACGCGAAGACGGTGCTCGACACCGCGCTCTCGCTCGAGGGACTGCGCCGCCAGCACTCCATTCACGCTGCCGGCGTCGTGATCGGCGCCGAGCCGATCACCGACCACGCTCCCGTCTTGCGGCTCGAGGCCGACGGCGAAATCGTCACGCAGTACGACGGGGGCATGGTCGAGGCCATCGGCCTGCTGAAGATGGACTTCCTGGGCCTGCGCAACCTGACGGTCATCACCGACGCGCTCGCCCACATTGAGCGCAACACCGGCAAGCGGACCGAGATCGAGGACGTCACCCTTGACGACCAGCGGGCCTACAAGATGCTCGCCGAGGGCGACACCGACGGCGTGTTCCAGCTCGACGGCACCGGCATGAAGGCGCTGTGCCGCCAGCTCAAGCCCGACTGCTTCGACGACATCGTCGCGCTGCTCGCCTTGTACCGGCCGGGGCCGATGGCCGCCGGGCTGCACACGGAGTACGCGCGGCGCAAGCACGGCCTGTCCCCGGCAACCGTCCCGCATCCGGACCTCGCTGAGATCCTCGAGCCCACCTACGGGATCCTCGTCTACCAGGAGCAGGTGCTCGAGATCGCCAAGCGCATCGCCGGGTTCACGCTCGGCGGCGCGGACCTGTTGCGGCGGGCGATCGGCAAGAAGAAGGCTTCCGAGATGGAGGCCCAAAAGACCAAATTTTTGCAAGGGTGCGCCGCCAACGGGTACCAGGACAAGTTCGCGCAGGATTTGTGGAACCTCATCGAGGGCTTCGCCGACTACGCGTTCAACAAGTCGCACTCCGCCGGCTACGGGCTGCTCAGCTACCAGACGGCGTGGCTCAAGGCGAACTATGCGGTCGAGTACATGGCCGCGCTGCTCACGTCGGTGAAGTCGAACAAGGATCGGCTGCCCGCCTACCTCGCCACCTGCCGGTCGATGGGCATCACCGTCCTCCAGCCGGACGTGAACGCCTCGGACGTCGATTTCGCGCCGGTCGGCGACCAGATCCGGTTCGGGCTGTCCGCGGTCCGCAACGTCGGTGAGCAGGTCGTGCAGGCGGTGATCGCCGCTCGGACCGCGTTCGGGCGTTTCACCGACTTCGCCGACTTCGCGAGCAAGGTCGACCCAGTCGTCCTGAACAAGCGCACGATCGAGTCGCTCGTCAAGGCCGGCGCGTTCGAGTCGCTGGGCCATCCCCGCAAGGGCCTCCTTGCGGTGTTCGAGCACATCTGCGAGCGGAAGATCAGCGACAAGCGCAAGCAGTCTCAGGGCGAGTTCTCCCTGTTCGACGACAACCCAGACGCCGCCGGCGGCGCGGGCGAGACGGTCGCGATCCCCGACATCGAGTTCGACCGGAAGGAGAAGCTCGTGGCCGAGCGTGAGATGCTCGGCCTTTACGTCTCCGACCATCCACTGCTCGGGTTGGAGCCGGTGCTCGCCGAGCTGTCGACCGCGCCGATCGCGCGTCTTCGCGAGCTGGGCTCGGCCGCTGCGGTGACCGTCGCGGGCATCCTCACCGGGGTGCAGAAGAAGTACACGAAGCGCGGCGAGCCCTACGTCGTCGGCGTCTTGGAAGATCTCGCCGACAGCCTCGAGGTCATGTTCTTCCCGACCACGTACGCGGACGCCTCGGACCTGCTCGTCGAGGATCAGGTCCTCGCCGTAGCCGGGCGGTTGGACGGGGGGGACACGCCGAAGCTCGTGGCGTCCGCGGTCCGGGCGCCGGACCTGTCCGAGGCCACCGGCGCGCCGCTCGTCCTCCAGCTCGCTCCGCAGCAGTGCACCCCCGAGGTCGTCGCCCGCCTGAAGGCGGTCCTTGTCGACCACCGCGGCCTCGCGCCCGTCCACCTCCACCTGTCCAGCGCGGACGGCAGCGCCACGACCCTGCGCTTGTGCGACGAGCTGCGCGTCCGCCGCGAGCAGGGCCTGTTCGCCGAGCTCAAGACCCTCCTAGGCGCTGACGCCGTCGCCTAACAGGAGACAGCCAGGACGACCCAGCGCTGGGCGACGTCGAGCGCCCGAGTGGTACGGTCTGTGCCCTGTTGAGGTAGGTTGAAAATCGCCGCGGGGGTCCGGGGTGGCCTTCTATGGGGATCCGGACGAGTTGGATCGTCTGGCAGTACGGGTCAGCGCGTCCGCCGAGGATGCGCGTGCGCACGCTCACGCGCTGTCGTGGCGGTGCATGGCGGTCGACTGGGAGTCGACGGCGGCTGACCGGTTCCGTGGGACGATCGAGGGTGAGGTCGCGGCGCTGCGCCGCGCGGCCGACGAGTTGGACGAAGCGGCCCACATGTTGCGACGCCACGCCGAGAGCGTCCGGGAGCGGAGCGCGCAGATCCGGGCGGCTGAGGATGCGGTGACCGGTTGGTTCGGCGACCAGGCCCGCCATCTGGCGCGGGCGGCTGTCGGTGCGGTGAGCCGCACGACGCACGACCCGCCGTGGACGCACTGGCCGTGGACGCCGCACAACCTGCCCCCGCCTGGGGACAAGCAGTGGCTCGAGGTGGGAGAGTTCCTCCGCCGGCAGGGAGTGCTCTGGTGAGTCCGACGGGTGCTGACACGGGCTCCCGCCGCCTGGTTCTGTCCCCAACCGAGCTGGAGTTGCTGCGCCGCCGGGCCGGCGTCACGCTCCCGCCGGACTTTGCCGTAGGCCCCGACCGGGAGGTCGGAGGCCCCGAGGAGCGCGAGGCGCTGGCCGCTGCGGTCGAAGCGCTGGCTCGCAGGCGCGCCGCGCGGCCTGACCCGTCCGGTGACCCCCTCGCCTGCGAGGTGTCCCCGTCGGTCCTCGCCAATCTTTCGGTGCTGGCGCACCCTGATCTGTTGCTGCAGACGCGCGCCCGGTACGGCATCACCTCGGTGCATGCGGCTCACGCGGTCGCGGGGCCGTACAGCGCCAGCCTCGTCCGCCTCGACGACCGCGCGGTGGAGCTGTCGTTCTTCGCGCCGCGACACCTTGGGCGAGAGCTCGTCCGCGTCGTGCCGGAGATCCCGACCGCCGCGGAGCGCGAGCCGCGTCCGGACGCCCTCGTCCGCCTGGAGGCGCTGGAGCAGGTGGTTCCTACCTTCGAGTCCGGAGACGACATCGTCTGGAGGCTCGCCGCGGACTTCGACCTGGACCCTTTCGAGGTGGCTGTGGTGCGCGCCCTGGACCAGCAGCTCGCTGGACTCCTCCAGTGCCTGGTCCTCGGGCCGCCGTCCACGCCAGGCGTTGACGTCCGCGCCGGGCAGGTGCTCTGGTTCGCCACCCCGGACGGCTGGATCGGCGCCGCCCCGGAGCCAGGACCCCAAGGCGAGCGGCTGGTCCGGCTGGTCGGGGTGTGCCGCGAGGACCTCGGTCCATGGGTTGCCCCGCTGGTGGGAGGCGCGCTGCGGTGACCGAAGTCTCGGGACAGCACCTCGATCTCACCGTCCGCGGAGGCACCGGCGGCATCACCGCGCAGTTGGACGACATGGAGGCTGCGGCAAGGCTGATCGACAACGTCAGCTTCGAGCTGCTCGGCGTTGCGGCCTCATGCCACCGCTGTCTCGCCTCGGCGGACCTGGTCGCCTCGGCCGTGCTCGACCCGGTGGGCGCGGCCCGCTTCGAAGCCGCGCTGCTCGCGGCGCTCGACGGGCCTGGTGGCCTCACCGCGACGGCGGGGTGCGTCGGCCTGCGCGCCGTGCAACTGCGGGCCGCGGTCGTGGCCTACCGCACGGCCGACGACATGGCGGCCGACCTCATGCAGGTGCGGCGGTTCCTGCAGGGCGCGGTGGCGCTGCCGGTAGGGCTGCTCGCCGGGGCCGGGTGGTACGCGGGGGAGCAACTGCATGGAGGTGACCCGGCGGCAGACCTTCAGCGGCTGCTCACCGACCACCCGGGGATCGTGGACGAGGTCGTCGGCAGCGCCCCCGGCTTCGTCAGCACCCTGTCGAGCGTCCTCGGGCCAGCCGTGGACGGGGTGTTCCGGTTCGTGACGGGCAAGACCCTGCTCCCGACCACGGTCGCACAAGGCGCCGGCCTCCTCGGTCTGCTCTACCCCGACGGCCGCCCGGTCGTGAAAGACCTCGGCGTGGACATGGGCGATCCGTCCATGGTCGAGCCTCCGCGGGGCTTCGCGGATCTCATGACTGCCCTCGATTACCGGAACCGCCAGGCCCCGGGCCATCTCGACATCCGGATCGTCGAGCGGACGATGCCCGACGGCTCCGTCCAGCGCAGCTACATCGTCGACATCCCTGGCACCAAGGACTGGCAGCTCGACCCGGCTGGGGACCGAACCTACCTCAACGACCTTGGCACGAACCTGCGCGTCTTGTCCGGGGACGCCACGTCCTACGAACGCGGTGTCGAGGAAGCGTTGCGCAGGGCTGGCGCCAAACCGGGCGATCCGGTGATGCTCGTCGGCCACAGCCAGGGCGGCATGGTGGCCGTCCGCGCGGCGAACCGCCTGGTGACCAGCGGCAAGCTCACCGTCACTCATGTGGTGACCGCGGGCTCGCCCGTGGCTGCCATGCCCGTGCCCCGGACGGTGCAACTGCTGTCGTTGGAGAACGAGCACGACATCGTCCCCCACCTCGACGGGCGAGACAACCCGGATGCTCCCAACCGGACTACCGTCACCTTCGATCGGCAGCTCGGAACCGTTGGGGACAACCATGCGATCAATCTGTCGTATGGGGTCGCGGCGAACGAACTTGACGCTAGCAGCGACTCGTCGGTTCACGCGTACCGTGACAGCGCAGACACCTTCTTCAAAGGAGACCGCATGACCAGCAACGTTTATCAGGTCAGCCGAGACACGTCGTGATCGGGGAGGGCAGGATGGATCTGCGCAGCGGGGGTGCGGTGGTGGCGCTGGTCGTCGTCCTCACCGGCTGCTCGCTGTCCGGCCGCTCGGAGCAGAAGGCCGAGCAGCAGGCTCGCAACGACGCCGAAACCATCACGATCCAGAGCGAACTCGCCAAGGTTCCCGGCGTCGTAGACGTCAAGGTCCTCTACTCCAACTACATCACCGAGCCCGGAGCGGGAAGCGCTAACCTCATCGTCGAGCACGGAACCGACCTTGAGCGGATCGCCGATCTCACCGTTGGGGTGGTGTGGCGCAGCCAGCTTGACCCACTCAAGTCCATCAGGGTGGGCGTGCTTGAGGATAAGGACCGTACCGTGGGCGTCGTGCGCAGCTACAGCATCTTCGACGACAAGGCCGAGTTGGAGGCGAAGTACGGGCCACGGCCGGTGGGGGCGGTTACGCGGGGGACGGGGCGGGGATGAAGTCGGTGAGGAGTTGGTTCAGGCAGTCGGGGGCT
>JBOGEB010000178.1:0-8759 GCA_050743125.1 Egibacteraceae bacterium | reverse complement strand
CGCCCAGCGCGATCGGGAGGATGACCGTGGCGATCCCCGCGGCGAACAGAAACGTCAGCGCGGTGAGCAGCCGGCGGTTGTGGAACGAGGTCGCAAAGAAGGCGGGCGGCATCACCGAGATGCAGCAGGGCGCGAACAGCGCGATCGTGCCGGCGACCACGGCGGCGGCGACCGAACCGCCGAAGAACAGCCCGCTGTCCACGTGCGACCCTCCCTCCTCGGCTCGTCTGCTACGGTAGATAGTACATTCTGGCGAGGGAGGCCCGGGCGGCGTTCCGGAGGGCGCTCATGGCTTTAGTGGATCGCCGAAGCTCAACCACAGCGCCTCGTTTTCGCCCGTAGGCCCGATGAGCCAATCGGCCTAGCGGTCAGAGGCAAGCCGATCAGGTCCGGTAGTGGGCTGCCGTGCTGCCCAATCTGCTGCCTCCAGGGCTGGGCAGCCCCGGACGCCGACGCCAATGCTCTTCGGGCCGCAACTGCTTGACCAGCAGAGACAGGACGGGACCGGACGGTAGCCGAACGCCGGATGGCATTCAGGTTCGTGTGTCCGCAAGGACGTGGGGGGTTCAAGTCCCCCCTCGCCCACCAGGGCCTTCTGGGCGCGAACATCGTTTCTCCATGGACAGCGGTAGCTGCGCAAGCTGGACCCGCGTTCTGGTGGGCGATGTGGACCAGACCCGAATCGGGCGTGCGCGGAGACAGCCTCGTGATATCGTAAGATATCATTGCTCCCAGTCCCCAGGGGGGTGCCTCCATGACTGACCTGCTGATCCGTGACGTCCCTGACGATGTCGTAGCTGCGATCGATGCCAATGCCAAGCGCCTAGGGCTGTCCCGCAGCGAATACCTACGCCGCCGGCTCGCCCGCGACGCTGTGCCAGTCGCTGACGCCGTCACCGTGGAGGACCTGGTCCAGTTTGCGGAGGCGTTCGGCGACCTTTCCGACTCGGAAGTGATGGCCCGCGCTTGGCAGTGACAGGCTGGCTGATCGACAAATCCGCGCTGGTGCGCCTGGCCGCCAGCCCGGATGCGAGCGAGTGGGCGGCGCGCATACAACGCGGGCTGGTGCGCATTACCACGTTGACGCGGCTTGAAGTCGGGTTCTCGGCCAGGTCCGGAAGCGACCTGCGCGCTGCCAGTAGCCGACCCCCCCTGTCAGTGATGCCCGTTGAGCATCTCACGCCAGCCGTCGAGGATCGCGCAGTCCAGGTGCAATGGCTGCTGGCAGACCGAGGTCAGCACCGTGCGCCATCCATCCCGGATTTGCTGATCGCCGCAGCGGCAGAGCTGGCCACCCTGACTGTGCTCCACATTGACAAGGACTTCGAACTCATCGCCGAAGTCACTGAGCAGCCCGTCGAGCGTCTGAGATCATGAAGGTGCGCCTACAACGTGAACGGCCGTGCTCGTCTCAGGCGAGGCCCTCGCCAGCCTTGCGGCCGCGGGCGTTCCGGTCGTGCTCGCCGAGGGCGCGGACGACCCCGTGCCGGTTCCCGGCTGCGCCGACGCCCTTGCGGCCCGGTTCGACTGCGTCGAGACCCGCGTCCACCCGACCGCGGGCCACGACCTGCCGGTCAGCTACCCGGCCTGGTGCGCGGAACTCATCCTCCGACACGCTGAACCGACCCACGATCGTCCCTAGTAGTATCGGCCTCGGCGGCGGCCGCTCGTAGGCGCCCACGGCGACGACGCTGCTGGCCGTGCACGCACTGTCGCCGTAGTCAGCGGAGCAGGCTGGCGGCGTGGTCTGGGACGTACCGGTACAGCTCGCGAGGCGGCCTTTGGTAGTCCCCGGCCTCGGGCCGGGGCGGGAGCTCCAGCGGGGCGGTCACCACGTCCTGGTACCGCACTTGGCCGAGCAGATGGGCGATGCAGTTGAGGCGGGCACACCGCTTGTCGTCGGCCTCCACCACGTACCAGGGCGCCTCGGGGATGTCGGTGCGGGCGAACATCTCGTCCTTCGCCCGTGAGTACTCCACCCAGCGGAGGCGGGACTCCAGATCCATAGGGGACAGCTTCCATCGCCGCAGCGGGTCCTCGAGCCGCGAGCGGAAACGCCGCTCCTGCTCCTCGTCGCTCACCGAGAACCAGTACTTCACCAGCGTGACGCCGTCCTCGACGAGCATCCGCTCGAAGATCGGGCACTGGCGCAGGAAGCGGCGGTGCTCCTCGGGGGTACAGAAGCCCATCACGCGCTCCACCCCGGCGCGGTTGTACCAGCTGCGGTCGAACAGCACGATCTCCCCGCCCGCCGGCAGGTGGGGAACGTAGCGCTGGAAATACCACTGGGTCCGCTCCCGCTCGCTGGGAACGGGCAGGGCGACGATCCGAGCCCCGCGCGGGTTGAGGTACTCGGTGATCCGTTTGATCGCCCCTCCCTTGCCGGCCGCGTCGCGTCCCTCGAAGACCACGACGAGGCGCTCCTGCTCCTGGCGGATCCACTCTTTGAGCTTGACCAGCTCCGCCTGCAGCCGGATCAGCTCCCGCTCGTACACCTTGCGGGGAAACTTGGCGTGGCGGCGGTGGCGCTGCTCGACCTCGTCACGGTTCACCGTGCTCACCTCCTCCGGCCACGCACGGCGCCTCGTCCGAGGGTACGCATCTGTCAGCACAACGGCGGGGCGAGCCTGGCAGGGCCAGAAGCGGGTCGGCGGCGGCGAACCCGGCGGCCAACAGGTCACACAAATAAGCCCTGGCCAGGCTGGCGAATACGGCATCTGCACGATGCGAACCAACCACGCGTAGCAACAGGATAGGGGCGTGGACCAGGCGTGACCGCCGGAACAGGCGGAGACGTCAATCCCGCGATCACCCGACCGCCAGGCGATCGTAAGGGGTGTGGTGCTGCATACAATTGCCGAAATTGTGTTCACGAAACTCGCGTACCACGTCGGCCAGACGTTGATACGATCAACGTATTCCTCGCGGGTCCCAGGGGGCGCACCGATGAGCGTTCGGGACGGCCCTGGCTGAGAGGCCGTTGGCCCGCGGATCAGACTGCGCTGCCGGACCCGCTCAGCAAGCGCTCGCTGGTCAGCAGGCATCTGTCTGGAGCGAGGGTCCCGGTAGGCCGAGAGACCAGACCAGGGGGCAGGGCCGCAACCGGCGGCCTTTGTTTCCTCTGTGACGAGAAAGCCTCTTCGTGGCGGCTGCCCGTATTCAGCTGTTCCCTATTCGTCCCACCGAACACGGTCTTGAGGCCCGCTGATCAGGTTCCGCGCAATGAGCATTTTCCAGAGCAGGGGAGTCACGATGCGCTATCCCGTTCGGCGCGAGGTCATGGTGGCCGCGGGCGTGGCATTCGGTGAGGTCGTCGTCGCCGACGAGGTTCGACGGCCTGGTGAGGCTCCGGTCGGCTGTCCGGCCGCGCCGCTGTTGGAGGGGAGGTTGCGGCGGCGAGGGGTTCGGACGCGTCGCCAGCCTGTCCAGATCTCGGAGGGTGCCGGCTGTGGGGATGCGACGGGGCTGCTCACCGTGTGCTATGAGCATGCGGGACGCCTCGTCGGGTTCGGGGCAGCGGCGGCGGCGGCGGATCCGAGCGCCGTGGCCGTGATGCGCGGCGTGGTCGACGAGTGGTCAGCGGTCGTGCGCGCACGCAGGGTGTTGCTGGCCGTGCCGCAGTCGTTCTGCGCGGGGGTGGAGCGGGCGATCCAGGTCGTCGAGCAGGCGCTGGCCCAGCGGGGCGGTCCGGTGTTCGTCCGCAAGCAGGTCGTGCACAACACGCACGTCGTCCGTGACCTGGAGCGTCGGGGCGCGGTGTTCGTCGATGAGCTGGACCAGGCGCCCGACGGCGCCACGGTCGTCTTCTCCGCGCACGGGGTCTCCCCTGCGGTGTGGGCCGAGGCATCCCGACGCGGTCTGGACGTCATCGACGCGACCTGCCCGCTGGTGACCAAGGTCCACGCCGAGGCCCGCCGGTTCGCTGAGCGGGGCGACACGGTCGTGCTCATCGGCCACGCCGGCCATGAGGAGACTGAGGGCACGCTCGGTGAGGCTCCGGACCGCACGGTGCTGGTCGAGAGCGCCGCTGACGTGGCTGGCCTGGAGGTGGACGACCCGGGCCGGGTGTCCTATCTGACGCAGACCACGCTGGCGGTGGACGAGGCCGAGGGTGTCGTGGCGGCGCTGCGTGCCCGGTTCCCGGCGCTTCGCGGCCCCAAGTCCGACGACATCTGCTACGCGACCACGAACCGTCAGGACGCGTTACGGGTCGTGGCCGCCGAATCGGATCTGGTGCTCGTGGTCGGGTCGGCCAACTCCTCCAACTCGCTGCGTCTGGTTGAGCTCGCCGAGCGGCAGGGGACCCCCGCCTCCCTGATCGACGACGTCACGGACATCCGTCCCTCCATGCTTGCGAAGGCCGCCACCGTCGGGCTGACAGCCGGCGCATCGGCCCCTCCCCGGCTCGTGGACGAGGTGATCCAGGCGCTCGGGGGGCTCGGCCCCCTCGTGGTCGAGCGGCGCCAGGTCACCACCGAGACCGTCACCTTCGCCCTGCCCCAGAAAGTGCGGCCGTCATGACCACCCACACGATGACTGACTCCTCGGGGGCGCTCCTCGAGTCCGTCCACGGCCTTGCCGAGCTGCGCGGTCTGGACCCACAAGACCTGCCCGCGCTGGCCGAGCAGATCCGCGCGTTCCTGATCGAGAAGGTCTGTCGGACCGGTGGGCACCTCGGGTCCAACCTGGGGGTGGTCGAGCTGACGATCGCGCTGCACCGGGTGTTCGACTCCCCGCACGACCGGATCCTGTTCGACACCGGCCACCAAGCCTACGTGCACAAGATCCTCACCGGCCGGCGCAAGGACTTCGACTCGCTGCGCCAGGCCGGAGGATTGTCGGGATACCCCTGCAGAGCGGAGTCCGAGCACGACGTCATCGAGAACTCCCACGCCTCCACCGCCCTGTCTTACGCCGACGGGTTGGCCAAGGCGTTCGCGCTGCGCGGCGAGCACGATCGACGCGTGGTCGCCGTGGTCGGCGACGGAGCGCTGACGGGCGGCATGTGCTGGGAGGCGCTGAACAACATCGGAGCCGCGCCGCAACGGCCGATCGTCGTCGTGCTCAACGACAACGGCCGCTCCTACGCGCCCACCGTGGGCGCGGTCGCCAACCACCTCACCGAGCTTCGTCACGCCAGCGGCGACCGCCTCGGCGCCTTCCTGCACAACAGCCCGTTCGAGGCGCTCGGCTTGGCCTACGTCGGCCCGGTGGACGGGCACGACGTCGTCGCGGTCGAGCGGGCGCTCGAGTATGCCGTGGCGCTGCGTCGGCCGGTCGTCGTGCATTGCGTCACTCGTAAGGGCAAGGGCTATCCGCCCGCAGAGGCCGACGACGCGGACTGCCTGCACGGCGTGGGCGTGGTCGACCCAGCGACCGGACGCCCGCTGGCCAGCTCCGGGCCGATCTGGACGCAGGTGTTCGCCGAGGAGATGGCGGCGATCGGCGCCGAACGCCCCGACGTGGTGTGCTTGACCGCTGCAATGCTCCGTCCGGTCGGCCTGCACCCGTTCGCGTTGGCCTTCCCGGAGCGGGTGTTCGACGTCGGTCTCGCCGAGCAGCATGCCGTAGCCTCCGCCGCCGGCCTCGCGCTCGGTGGGCTGCGTCCCGTGGTCGCGCTCTACGCCACGTTCCTCAACCGCGCGTTCGACCAGCTGCTCATGGACGTCGCCCTGCACCGGCTGCCGGTGACGTTCGTGCTGGACCGGGCCGGGGTCACCGGTGAGGACGGGTCCAGCCATCACGGGATGTGGGACCTGTCGATCCTGCCGGTCGTTCCCGGACTGCGGATCGCCGAGCCGCGCGACTCCACGCGGTTGCGCCGGCTCCTGCGTGAGGCCCTCGCCGTCACCGACGGCCCGACCGTCCTGCGGTTCCCCAAAGCGGCTGCCGGCCCTGACATCCCCCGCATCGACCACGTCGGCGGCGTCGATGTCCTGTACCGGTCCGAGGATCCCGACGTGCTGCTCGTGGCCGCCGGCGCTCTGGCCGCCGGTTGCCTTCAGGCTGCCGCCGACCTCACCGCCCGGGGCGTCGGCGCCACCGTGGTGGATCCCCGCTGGACCGCCCCGGTCAATCCTGCGCTCACCGAGCTCGTCGCCGCGCACCGTCTCACGGTGAGCGTGGAGGACAACACCGCCACGGGTGGCCTCGGCGCCCGCCTGAGGCAGGCGCTCGGTCACGCCGGTGTCACCGGCCGGTTGTGCTCCCTCGCGCTCCCGGCCCAATTCCTCGCCCACGGCCGACGCGCGGACATCCTGCGTGAGCACGGGCTTGACGGGCCGGGCATCGCCACCACGGTGCTGGCGCAACTCGCCGCGCTGCCCTTCCGGACCCCTGCTGCCGGACGTCAGGCGCTCGGCTGCTCCGGCAACGAGTCGGCCTCATGACCCGGATCCCGCTTCCCACCGTCGCGGCCCCCGCCTGCCCGCCCCCGGACTGCCTGGCCCGCCGGCGGCGGACCCGGCAGCTGATGGTCGGCTCGGTCGGGGTCGGCAGCGAGTTCCCCATCTCGGTGCAGTCGATGACCACCACGGTGACCGCGGACGTCGACGCGACGCTGCAGCAGATCGCCGAGCTGACCGCGTCAGGTTGTGACATCGTCCGGGTGGCCTGCCCTTCGCAGGACGACGCCGACGCGCTGGCGGCGATCGCGCGGAAGTCGACCATCCCGGTGATCGCGGACATCCATTTTCAGCCGCGGTACGTGTTCGCCGCGATCGAGGCCGGCTGCGCGGCGGTGCGGGTGAACCCGGGCAACATCAGACGCTTCGACGACCAGGTCAAACAGATCGCGCGGGCCGCGAAGGACCACGGCACCCCGATCCGGATCGGGGTCAACGCCGGTTCGCTGGACCCGCGGCTTTTGGCCAGGCACGGCAAGGCCACCCCGGAGGCGTTGGTCGAGTCCGCGCTGTGGGAGGCCTCGCTGTTCGCCGAGCACGACTTCTACGACGTCAAGATCTCGGTCAAGCACAACGACCCGGTCGTCATGGTCCGCGCCTACGAGCTGCTCGCCGAGTCCTGCGACTACCCGCTGCACCTCGGCGTGACCGAGGCCGGGCCGGCGTTCCAGGGCACGATCAAGTCGGCGGTGGCGTTCGGCGCGCTGCTCCGCCAGGGCATCGGCGACACGATCCGCGTCTCGCTGTCCGCGCCTCCGGTCGAGGAGGTCAAGGTCGGCGCGCAGATCCTGCAGTCGCTCAACCTGCGGCCGCGCAAGCTGGAGATCGTGTCCTGCCCGTCCTGCGGCCGGGCCCAGGTCGACGTGTACGCACTTGCCGAGCGGGTGACCGCCGGTCTGGAGGGCATGGAGATACCCCTGCGCGTGGCGGTGATGGGCTGCGTGGTCAACGGCCCCGGCGAGGCGCGCGAGGCCGACCTCGGGGTGGCCGCCGGCAACGGCAAGGGCCAGATCTTCGTCAAGGGCGAGGTCGTCAAGACCGTGCCTGAAGCGCAGATCGTGGAGACCCTGATCGAGGAGGCCATGCGCCTCGCCGAACAGACCGGCGAAGCCGACGGCGCCTGAGCGCCGGTTGCAGCTTTCCTTCGGATGCAGAGGAAAGCGGGGTCGCAGCAAGACCGCATGCGCAGACACGCGCTCAGCAGGGGGCGCTCGGCTCCGCGCGGGAGTGGCGGGCGCGCTCGGGGCACAGGCCGTCGCGGATCGCGGCGCTGATCTGCCCGAGCTGGGTGACCTGAGCCGGGGTGAGCACGTCGAACAGGTGCCTGCGGACGCCCTCGACATGGCCAGGGGCGGCTGCCTCGAGCACGGCAAACCCCTCGTCGGTGAGGACGGCGAAGCAGCCGCGCCTGTCCGTCGGGCAGGACCGGCGGCGCAGCCAGCCCGCTTCCTCCAGTCGGGCCACGGCGTGGGAGAGACGGCTGCGGGAGGAGCGCAAGAGCTCGGCGAGCTCGCTCATCCGCAGCGCCCGGCCCGGCGCCTCCGAGAGCACGACGAGGATCTCGTAGTAGGCGTGCGGCATGCCGGCGTCGCGCTGGAGCTCCCGGTCCAGCCGCTCGGAGAGCAGGCCGACAGCGGCGAGGAACGCGCGCCAGATCTGCTGCTCACGGGCGTCTAACCAGCGCGGTTCGCTCACGTCCTCCATCCTACTGGGAATGGTTGACCGCTCAACTGTGTTCGAGCAAGGTAGGAGTTGAGAGTTCAACTAACCGAGAGGGCACCTCCCATGAGCGTCACCACCAGTACCGAGATCCCCGGGTACCTCGCCGGCACGTGGGCCATCGACCCAGCCCACTCCGACGTCTCGTTCACCGTTCGGCACATGATGGTGAGCAAGGTCCGCTGTCGCTTCCGCACCTTCGAGGGGCGGGTCGTGACCGGCGCGAATCCGCTCGACTCGACGGTGACCGCGAGCATCGACCTCGCCTCCGTCGACACGAACAACGAGCAGCGCGACGCCCACATCCGCTCGGCGGACTTCTTCGACGTCGAGACCTACCCGACGATGACCTACCGCTCGACTGGCGTCCGCGCCGTCGGCCACGGCTTCGTCATCGACGGCGAGCTGTCCCTTCACGGGGCCACCAAGCCGGTCGCGCTGTCCCTGGAGGTCAACGGCTTCGGCCCCGACCCCTGGGGCGGCACCCGGGCCGGGTTCTCCGCCACCGCCCAGATCAGCCGACGCGACTTCGGCATCGACATCGCCATGCCCATGGACGGCGGCGGTGTCGTCGTCGGCGACCAGGTCCGGATCCTCCTCGAGCTAGAGGCCGTCCTGCAAAGACCCAACGCCTAA
>JBOGEB010000177.1:0-8798 GCA_050743125.1 Egibacteraceae bacterium | reverse complement strand
CCGCCTCAGATATACAAAAACATACGGTATGACCCGACAAGAAGGTCGCGTCGCGTCCCGGAAAGAGGCTCCGACCTAAACGGCTCTTCGCGAGCGGAACCCGACGCGACGCGACCCCCCGAAACAGTTTTCAAACACGCACTCAGGACTTGGGCATAAATAACGTTGCTGTTTCCCGATGTGCAGTGACGCGGCGCGCCGGCGCCGCACGCCTCGAGCGCGTGCCGGCCGCTGGTCGCAGCGACCCCCGCCGCGTCCGCCTGCAGCTGACCCAGCGTCATCGTGAGCATCCCATTTTGACCGTGCGTGATGTGTGTCAGCGCTGTGGCCAGGAATCGTCATATGGCCAGGATTCGTCACGCATACGTGACGAACCCTGGCCACAAGGGCGAACACCGCCCAAACGACAACGTTATGCCGACCCGGGTCCTAACGCACCGCCCGGCGGAGTACTTAGACGTCCCCGGCGGCGACGCTTTCGACCTGGACGCCGTCGGGGCGGATCGCCAGGGTGAGGGTCGCGGCCTCCGACTGGATCGTGACGGTGTAGTGGCCGAGCGTGCGCATCCGCACTTGGACCGTGTCCAGCTTCTGGCCGGCGACGACCCGCAGCGCCTTGTTCACCTGGTCGAGGTTGGCGGCGAACTCGCGACCGCGGGGGGTACGCCGCAGCACGCTCGTGAGGATGCGCTCGCCCTCGGCGCGGTACAGCTGGCGGGCGCGGCCGGTCTGAAGCGCGAGCTCGAGGACGGACTCGAGCGCCGGGAGCAGCTCGGCCGGGACAGCGGCGTCCGAGCCGACCGCCCGGGCGAGCGCGGCGTACCGTTCGAGCCGCGGGCCGCTCAACGCTGGCAGGAGCGTGCGCAGCTCCAGCCCGAGCAGCTCGCGCTCCTCGTCGTCGAGCGTGACGGTGACCGGGTCAGCGCGCGACGCCGTCATCGCCGTCCCCGCCCTCCGGCGGTCGCCGTACCGCGGCCCTCACCCATGGTCATCCCCGCCCTCTGGCGGTCGCTACGCGACCGCCTCACCCGTGGTGCGCCTCGCCGAGGATCGCGTGGACCTCGTGCTCGAAGCCGCCGGTCTCGATCGGGCAGTGCATCCCGCACTCTTTCGGCGCGTTCACCTCCCACCACCACCGGCCGGCGCGGTCGTCCTCGCCGGGTTGGATCGGGCGGGTGCACGGCTCGCAGCCGATGCTCGTGTAGCCCTGCTCGTGCAGGGGGTGGACGGGGACGCCCTGGTCGGCGATGTAGTCCCAGGTCTCCTCCTTCGACCAGTCCGCAAGCGCGTTGAGCTTCACGATCCCGTCGTGGTCGTGGTCGAGCTCGACCTTGCGGATCGCCGCGCGCGACGCCCACTGGTCACGCCGCAGGCCGGTGAACCAGGCGTCGAGCCCTTCCAGGGCACGCAGCATCGGCCGGACCTTGCGGATCTGGCAACAGAGCAGCCGCAGCGGGACCGCCTGGCGGAACAGGTCGGGGCCGTTGCGGCGGACCATGGCCTGCACCTCCCGCTCGTCCGGCGTGAGCACCTCCAACTGTGCCAGCGGGTAGTGGGCACGGACCTTGTCGAGGAACCCGAGGGTTTCACGGGGCAGGCGCCCCGTGTCGACCGTGAAGACGTGGATGTCCGGCTTCATCTGATAGGCCATGTCGAGCACGACCATGCCGTCGGGCTGAAGCGCGGTGACGATCGCCGCCCGGTCGCCGAACGTCTCCAGCCCCCAGGCAATGACGTCCTCGGGCTCCTGGTCATCGAGGTCGTTGGCGATCTCGCCGATCTCCAGGTCGTCGAACACGACCCGTTCGGAAAGCATGGTGCGCTCCTCAGCCGCCGGCGAGCGCGGGCAGGATGGTCAGCTCCTGGCCGGGCTCGAGCGGCGCGTCCATGCCGCCGAGCGCACGGATGTCGTCCTCGTCGATGTAGAGGTTCACGGCGGGGTTGACCCGCTCCGGCTCGACGAGCAGGTAGCCGACGAGCCTCGGGTGCAGCTCGGCCAGCGCCGCGAGCGCCTCGCGGACGGTGCGGGCCTGCACGTCCACCGCATCGACGCCGTTGGTCAGCTCCAGCAGCGTTCCCGGGACGCGCACGAGCGGGTGGGCGGCGTCTCCTTGATCCTCGGCCGCCTGGCCCGCAGCGATGGTCTGCAGCTCCTCGTCGGTGCGCTCGTCGCAGAAATCGCGGAACGTGTAGGCCTCGCCGTGGCCGTTGAGGCTCGCCTTCCGGGCGAGCCACGCATCGACGAGCCGGACCAGCACGTCGGTGATGTCGTCGGTCGGCACCCGGCGCAACAGCGGCTTGCCGATCGCCGCCTTCACCCCGAGCCCACCGCGCAGGGTCACGTCGTACGCCTCGATACGCAGGCCGGTGACCGGGTGCGTCGTCGTCGTGCCCTGCAGGCCGATGTCGCCGACCCAGTGGTGGGCGCACGCGTGCGGGCAGCCGTCCATGAACACCTTCAGGTCGGCGACGCGCTCGCCGAAGCGGGTCTCGAACTCGGCGAGGATCTCCTCGAGCTTGAGCTTCGTCTCGGCGACGGAGTAGTTGCAGAACCGGTGGCTGGTGCACGCGATCGAGTTGCCGTAAACCTTGTTGCGGGTGATCGGGTAGCCGATCGCGGCCATCCCCTCCAAGAGGTGCTCGAGCCGGGCGGCCGGGACGTTGCCGACGATGAGGTCCTGCTGACGAGTCAAGCGGATGTCGGGGGGGATGGGGGGTTCCCCCCCGACCTCCTGCCCGACCTCTTCGACGACGTCGGCGATCGCGATCATCTGATCGCCGCGCATCCAGCCCACCGGCACCGAGAAACCGGCGTAGAAAAAACCCTCCTGTGCCTGCGGGTGCACGCCCAAATGGTCGAAACCGCCCTGCGGCAGCGGGGCGGGCTGGTCCTCCAGGCGGCGGCCGAGCCGCTCCTCCACCTTCGCGCGCATGCCCTCTGCACCGTAGTGGTCGACCATGAACTTGATCCGCGCCTTCGCCCGGCTGACCCGGAAGCGCAGGTCGGTCTGCCAGACGTCGGTGACCGCGCGGAGCACCTCGATCGCGTCGTCGACAGGGACGAACACCCCGAGGTCGCGCGCCAGCCGCGGCGTGCTCGACAGTCCCCCGCCGACGAGGAGGGCGAACCCCTCGCGGCTGTCCTTCACGACGCCGACCAGCGCGACGTCGCTGATCTCGGGCGCGTTGCACTGCCCCGGGCAGGCGCTGATCGTGTACTTGTGCTTGCGCGGCAGGTTCGAGTACTCCCGGTTGCCGTAGAAGAACTTGGCGGCGCGCTCGATCACCGGGCGGACGTCGAACACCTCGTCGGGTGAGACGCCCGCCACCGGGCAGCCCGTGATGTTGCGGACGGTGTCACCCTCGCCACCGACGGTCGTCAGCCCGGTGGCCCGGATCGCGTCGAGCACGACGGGCAGCTGGTCGAGCCGGACCCAGTGGAGCTGCAGGCCCTGCCGGGTGGTCAGCTCGCCGTAGTTGTCGCCGTACTCGCGCGAGATCTCGCCGACGCCTCGCAACTGCGCCGGCGTAAGCAGCCCGCCAGAGACCTTGATGCGGACCATGAAGGTCCCGATTTTCGGCTTGTCGTGGGTCAGGCCCCACCAGTTGAGGCGGACGATGTCCGGCTCGGGGACGGCCTCGTAGCCCAGCGCGATGAGGTGAGGCAGCTCATCGACGATGTCGAGGGGGAACTTCTCCTCCTTCAGCCGTTCGATCGAGTTGCGCTTGCGGACGAGGTCCCAGGTTGGCTCCTCGACCCGGCGCACGGGCCGCTTCGTCGCTGCGGGCATGACTGCCTCCCTTGCCTCTGTGACGTCCTACACGGCGCCAGCGGCACCGGCACCGCGCCGACGCGGGCGTGCATCATTACGACGTGGTCGCCACAACCTCTCCTGCGTAACGCACCTGTCCGCCGCCCCCACCGCCGCCCACGCCGAGGTCGACGTCAAGCATCCAACGGAGAGAACACCACCCCAGCAGGAACCGCGAGGCATCAAACGGTATTTACCCCATGAGCGGCCATTGTCTCACGGTATTTACTCTCTAATTGTTCGGTTGAAGGTGCCGACGCGTGTCTGCCGCCTGACGTCGATCACCGTCACCGACTGTGCCGCAGCGCCCACCGGCAGTGCCAACTTGCGCCGCCCGGCGCGCCTGAGCCAGCCCCCGCCGTTACCGTAGGTCAACGGACCGTTGCCGCCACTTGCCTCTCGGGTGAGGCCCGCTGGGACAGGCCACACCTTCCGGACCCGATCAAGGCCGGGTCGCACCGATTACTCGACCGCCGACGAGAGAGGGGATCCCGTGGCTCCTGCGTCGCGTCACCATCGACTGCCGCAACCAGCTGTGCACGTCACCCGCTGCCCTTCCTGAAAGTGACCGAATGCCAAACGGTCAAGAACCGGATCCACAGGCGCAACCGTCGTCGAGGAGCAGGCGACCGATGGACGGTCATGCGCGACCTGAGGGACAACGAGTTCGGCGTCGAGCGCAGTCAAGCCGAGCGGGCGGTGCGGCGCGCGCGATCGGGATGAACGAACAAGTAATTGCGACCCGCCGTGGTTACCTGATCGGCGGTCTGCCAGACACCGTCGCGCCAAATCCGCATCGAGTACCCACGGGTGGCCAGCCAACTCACTACCTCGGCAGGGGTTGTGCGGTACTTGCTGAGGTGCCGAGCTTCGATTTCGAGCAGTAGCGTCGGGTGACAACGCGCCAACATGGCCTGGCCACCGCGGAGCACGGCCAACTCGGCGCCCTCGACGTCGACCTTGACAAAATCGACTCGATCGACGTGCTCCTGCGCACATAGCTCGTCAAGCGTGAGCACATCGACGTCGACCGCCCGGGACGAGGCAAACTCCGCGTTGGGGCCTTGGCCTTTCGCGCCGGTGGTGAGGAACGCCCGGCCGTGCACCGGCAGGCCGCGTCGCCACGGTACGCTCAGGGTGCTGCGCTCCGCCCGCTCGCCGAGCGCGACTCGGTACAGCCGCGCGTTGCGGCAACAGGACAGGCAGAGCCCTGCGGACAGAAGGCGAAAGGCGCGCGGGAGTGGCTCGATGCTGTGGACGGCGCCGCTCGGGCCCACGAGGCGGGTCAAGACGTGCGTGTACAAGCCATATTCCGCGCCTATGTCAAGGCAGATGTGACCAGGCTCGACGAACGCCTCGAGTCCAAGGATCTCGTCCTCCGCGAACGACGTATGCCGGGCGAGCAGCCGCAGAACCGTGCTCACGCAACCACGCTGCGGTTGATTTCCGACAGTCCCGCCAGCATCGATTTCACGACGCCGAGGACGAGAGCCCGTAAGAATCTGCATTGCCGTCCACATTGATGCTCGCCTTTTCATTCAGGCCCATCACTGCACTCAGGCGGTGTTGACAAACGTGAAGGAACGTACCTGACGGCTCAAGAACTACTACCACGTGTGGCCCAAGAGGACACAGGACGACCGCGCCCAAAGCCATTACGGGCTCTGCTTGGGTTGGAGATCCTGACACGGGAGCGGTCCAGCGTGCATTTGGCCACAAGCGCCAAAGTTCCAACAGCTCGGCATCTCGCCTCCGGAACACTTCCGGTCTGTCTGCCCCGGAGCGCTCACCATCGCAAACGACAAGAACATAATAACGCTTTTTGTCGTGCCGTAGCCTACTCTTGGGCTGAGGCAGGGTAGCAGCCAGCGGCGCTCGACCTGGCGGGCGGACAGGCGCTGCGCGCCCAGGCTTAGACTCTTGGGCGATCTGCAACGATCCGAGAAGAGCAGGTGAGGCTGTGTCCGCAGACGAACCCCCAATCCCGTCTGCTCACCGTGCCCGCCCGCCCTGGACGGTCCGCGCAGCAGCTGACGGCTGCGGTCCCTCCCGGGCTTATGACCCTGGAGGTGATCGCGATAGCCGCTCGCACCGACGTCGACCGACTGCTCGCCGCAGCGGCCAAGTTGCTCACCGGATGGGCCAGCCTTCTGGGGAGATCGGTCACGGTCACGGTCGCGTGGGCCGGGGGGATTCTCGTCCGGGCGCGCCGGCTGCTCGGCGGCGGGGACGCCGCGCGCCAGAGCATGATCGCGCTGGTGCTGAACAGCTCGACGAGCTTCATCGCCGGCGCGGTCCTCGGCTCGATCACCGGCACGTTGGAGGCACTGCCCGGGCTGCTCGTGATGGTGCCGGCCGCGATCGGGCTGCGCGGCAACATCTTCTCCGCGTTCGGGAACCGGGTCTCCACCGCGATCCACACGGGGACCTTCGAGATGTCGGCCAAGCGCGAAGGTGTGCTCGGCCAGAACGCCGCCGCATCGGCGTGCTTGACGCTCGCGATGTCGGTGGCGCTCGCGGTCCTCGCAAAGGCCGTCGCGGTGTTCCTCGGCATCCCCGGGACGGTGTCGGTGGTCACGCTCTGCATGATCTCCGTGCTGGGGGGCGTGCTCGCCTCGCTGCCGGTGCTCGTCGCGGCGGTGCTGCTCGCGGCGGGCGCGGTGCGGTACGGCTGGGACCTCGACAACGTGAACGCGCCGCTCGTGTCGACGCTCGGGGACGTCCTGACGATCCCGGCGCTGTGGTTCGCGAGCCTCCTCGTTCCGATCCCGCTCGTGAGCACGGTGACCGGCGTCGCACTGATCGTCGTGTCGGGCGTCGCCCTCGCCGCAGGCTGGCGGTCGCGGCTGTCCATCCTGCGGCGCGCGGTCCGTGAGTCGACGCCGATCCTCGTCGCCGCTGCCGCCCTCAGCACGCTGGCCGGCGTCACGATCGAGCACCGCCTGGACACGTTCGCGCGACTCCCCGCGCTGCTCGTCCTGGAGCCGGCGTTCGTGAGCAGCGCCGGCGCCCTCGGCGGGATCCTCTCGGCCCGCCTGGGGAGCAAGTTCCATCTCGGCCTGGTCGCCGCCGGACCGATCCCCGAGCCGGACGCGGTGCGCGACGCCGCGCTCGTGATGGTGCTCGGCGCCCCGGTGTTCCTGTTCAACGCCGTCGGCGCGCACCTGGTGGCGCTGCTGCTCGGCCAGTCGAGCCCCGGGCTTGGCGCGATGGTGGCCGCGTCGATGGTCGGCGGGTTCCTTGCCGTGGCGTTCGCGCTGCTCGTGGCCTACTACGCGACGACCGTTTCGGTGGCGGTCGGCGTCGATCCCGACACGTTCGGCATCCCGATCGTGACCTCAGCGGTCGACTTCGTCGGCGCGGTCGCGCTGATCGTGACGCTCGTCGGGCTCAGCATCGTGTGACGCGGCAGGACGCGGCAGGATAGGGGCCGTGTACCGGTTCCTGTGGTCCCCGCGTTGGCTGGTCACGCATCTGGTCCTGCTGGCGGTCGTGGCGACCTGCGTGAGCCTCGGCGTTTGGCAGCTGCGCCGCCTCGACGAGCGCCGCGCGTTCAACGCGCTCGTGACGGGGCGGCTCGCGGCGCACGAGGAGCCGGTCGCTGCCGTGCTCAGCGAGCCTGCCGACCGTCTCGCCTACCGCCGGGTGACCGTGACTGGGCGGTACGCGCCGTCCGAGGAGGTGCTCCTGTCCCCCCGGTCGCGCGACGGAGCGCCGGGCCACGACGTCCTGACCCCGCTCGTGACCGGCACGGGCGGGATCCTCGTAGATCGTGGCTGGGTGCCGTTCGCGCTGTCGAGGGCGCCGGTCGCTGCGGCCGCTCCCCCACCGGGTGAGGTGAGGGTGACCGGCTATCTCCTGCCCAGCCGGCACGCGCTGCGCGCGGGGCCGGTCGGGGCGGCGAGGCTGGGCTTCGTCTCCGACGCGGACATCGGCCAGCTGCAGCGCCAGGTGTCGGCGCCGCTCGCGCCGGTCTACCTCGTGCTCACCAGCCAGTCCCCCGCGCCTGGTCCTCTCCCGCGCCCAGGGACGCCGCCGGAGCTCGACGAGGGCCCGCATCAGTCCTACGCCGTCCAGTGGTTCCTGTTCGCGTGCGTCGCGGTGGTCGGTTACCCGTTCCTCATCCGCCGCCGGGCGTGGGACCTGGCCCGGTCAGGCGCGTCACCTGGCGCACCGCCGCCCACACGACCTCAGAACAGGCGCCGAAACTCCGAAGGGCTGCGTCGCGGAGTCGCTGACAAAGGCTCACCAGGGCGTCTCACCGCTCCAGACCCAGGAATGGCCAGTGGAACCCGTCCAGGCACCCACTCTGGCCCACGTTCCGAAACCCGGCCTCGGCGATGACCCCCACGAGTGGATGAGGTGCCCAAGGTCGCTGGCAGCGTGAGCGCAGCGGGAGGCCGCGTGCGGTTGGTGTCGATGCGGGTGGGACGAACACCGACGCGGTGCTGATGGACCGCCGGCGGATGCTCGCCTGGGCGAAAGCGTCGCCAATGGTGGACTGGCCGGCGCGGCTGCGCCGGGCGCTGAGGGGGCACGTCTACCTTCGAGCGTGTTTGAGCATGCGGTCTTGCTGCCGGGCAGGTGGGTGGCTTTCTCCGGACCCGAAGGAACGTTGCAAGGGAACGTTGCAGGGCAGATGGACAAGGCGGCAGCTCGGGCCTCGCTTTCCGTTGCATCCGAAGGAAAGCTGCGACCGCGCGGCGGGGTGGGCACGCAGCGGCGCCGACGCCCGCGCCGGTCTGTGTGGCGCTCGGAGACCCGCAGGGCAGGCCGCGCAAGCGGGTGCCGGACGCGGCCTCGCGCGGCTGCGGAGGAAAGCCGCACGGCAGCGCGCCCAGCCGCATCCCGGGCCACATCGACCTGGCGGTGGCCGGCGGTCTGGCCGCGATCGGCGACCCCGCCCGCGTCGCCGGGCTGGACCCCGACCTCGTCCGCCGTGGGCTGGAATGGATCGAGCGGGCGGTCGACGAGGCCGTCGACCGC
>JBOGEB010000176.1:0-8814 GCA_050743125.1 Egibacteraceae bacterium | reverse complement strand
CGCGCAGCTGCTCCGGCCGCCACGGCGCGAACCGCACCGTCCGGCAGCGCGACAGGATCGTGTCGGGAAGCTCGTCGGGGTCGGCGAGGTCGAGCACCCACACCGTGCGCGCGGGCGGCTCCTCCAACGCCTTGAGGAACGCGTTGGCCGCGGCCTCGTTCATCCGGTCGGCATCGACGATCCGCAGCACCTTGAACCGGCCCTCGGCGGTCGTGCGGAAGGCGGTCGCCAGCCAGACCTCGCGCACGTCGTCGACCCGGTGGAACCCGCCGGTCCGCTCGAGCTCCCAGTAGGCCGGGTGGGCGCCGCGCAGGGTGCGGTCGCAGGTCGAGCAGCGACCGCAGGGCCTGGCCTCGTGGGGGGCCTCGCAGTTGAGCGTCGCCGCCAGCGTCCGGGCGGCCTGCTCCTGGCCGACGCCGGGCGGCCCGACGAACGCCCAGGCGTGGCCGACCTCCCCGCGGGCGCTCGAGTCGCGCAGGACTGCGACCGCGCGCTCCTGCCCTGGCACGTCCCATAGGCCGCCGCCCACTGGCGGCGACCGTACCACCCAGACCTCGGTCATCGCGCCGCCACTGTCGGCAGGGGCAGCCAGGCCTCCAGCCCCCGGCGGACCTCGTCGGCGACCGTGGCCTCGTCGGCGAGGGCGTCGATGACGACGAAGCGCTCGCGGTCGGCTCGGGCGAGCTGGCGGTAGCCCTCTGCGACCCGGCGGTGGAAGTCGAGGCTCTCACCCTCCACGCGGTCCAGTCCGTTCGTTGGGGGGCTCCCCCCGGGGGGGCTTGCCCCGGCTGCCTGAATTGGGGGGCTCCCCCCGGCCCCCTGAATTGGGGGGCTCCCCCCGGCCCCCTGCCCGTTGCCGCGGGCGTGGGCGTGGGCGCGGCGCAGCCCCTCCTCGGGGTCGAGGTCGAGCAGCACGACGGCGTCGGGGAGCAGCCCGCCCACCGCCCAGCGGTTGATCTCGGCGACCGCCGCCTCGCCGAGCCCGCGCGCGTGGCCTTGGTAGGCGAGCGAGCTGTCGATGAACCGGTCGCACACGACGATCGTTCCGGCCTCGAGCGCCGGCCGGACGACCTTCTCGACGTGCTCGGCGCGGGCGGCGGCCAGCAGCAGCGCCTCGGTGCGGTCCTCCATCCGGTCCCCGTCAGGGTCGAGCAGCAGGGCGCGCAGCCGCTCGGCGACCGGCGGACCCCCAGGCTCGCGGGTGACGACCACCGTGTGCCCCTCAGCCTCGAGGGTCTGCGCGAGCGCTCTGGCCTGCGTCGATTTCCCCGAGCCCTCCACCCCCTCGAACACGATGAAACGCCCGCGCTCCCGTGGGATCTCCTCAGTGTGCAGCCGGACGGCGCGCTCGGGCTGCCCACGCAGCGCCCGGTACATCCCACGGGTGGCGGTCACTCCGAAGAACAACCCGACGAGGCCGCCGAACAGGATCGTCGCCCGCACGCCGGAGATGCTCCCACCGCGCTCCGCGATGAACAACCCGACCGTCCCTACGGTGCCGGCGATGAACGGCCCGAACCCGAGCGCGGAGAACAGCGCGACCCGGGTGCCGGTGTAAAAGGCGGCGAACGTGCGTGCGCGGGTCTCGTCCTGGGTGTGCTCGTAGAGGAGGGTGTAGCCCTGGACGATGCCGAGGCCCCCCGCCGCGCCGAGCAGCACCCCGAGCCCGAGCACGAGTGCGAACATGGTGCTCGGCACGAGCGCCATGCCCGAGGCGATCCCACCGGTGACGGCAAGGCAGATCGGAAACAGCCGCTCTTTCGGGATCCGCCGGTTCGCCGGCCTGGTCGCGGCCAAGCCGACCACCAGCCCGACGCCGACGCTGGTCATGAGCGTGAACCAGTCGCCAGGCGGGCGGCCGAACTCCGCGCGCACGAACTCTGGGCCGAGCGCGACGACGATCCCCGCGCCGAACGCCACGCCCACGACGCCGGTGATCAGCGCGCGGATCAGCGGGAAGTCGCGGATGAACGCAACTCCTTCGCGGAGCTCGGCCAGGAACCCCGGCCCCTCGTCGGCCTTGGTGCTGGCCTCGGCCTGTCGTGGCAGCGCAAGGCGGGCCATCAGCACCGCGCTGACCAGGTAGGTGGCCGCATCGACGAGCAACACGACCGGTGCCGCATCGATCTGGACTCCTACCCGCTGGAGCAAGGACGCCACCGGCAACATCGCCGCCGCCGCCACCGCGCCGAGCGGGAGTGTCCCGTAGGTGACGAGGAGGTTGAGCTGGTTGGCCTCCGTCAGCTGACGGCGGTCGACGACGGCGGGCAGCGACGCGTCCTTGGCCGCCGCGAACAGCAGCGAGAGGCACTCAACGACGAACGCGAGCGCGAAGATCGCGGTGAGGTCGTGGGAGAACGCGAGCGCGACGAACAGCACGCAGCGCGCGAGATCGGTGAAGACGACGAGCTTCCGGCGGTCGTACCGGTCGGCGAGCACCCCGGCGATCGGTCCCACGAGCAGGCTCGGAGCCAGGCGCGCCAGCATGACGCCGCCCAGCGCGAACAGCACCGGCCGCGAGCCCGCCTTGTACAGGGACGCCACCAGGATCTGGAGCGCGACGAACCCCATCCAGTCCCCGAGGCTGGACGCCAGCGTCGCCGAGAACCACAGCCGGTAGTTGCGGTTGCGCAGGAGCTGCCGGTACGCGGAGGTGTCCGCGCCGACGATCCTGCCCGCTCCTGCCCCTGTCACCCCCGGATCAGCGCCCTTCATTGAAGGTGCAGCCTACTGGCGCTGCCGGACTCTTGTCGGCGGGGTTGTGCGCTGGATCTCGGCGGTATACCGCCGAGATCCAGCGACCCACTCACCACACCCTGAAGGGTTCGGCCTGACGGCCGGACCCTCAACAACGGGCGCCTCAGCGGGCCGGGGTGTCCTCCGTGCGCGGGACCCACTCGAAGGACTCGGCGCGGGCCGGGTCCGGTTCGACCTTGACCTTCACACCGCAGTGGGCGCAGACGCCGAGGGGGGCCTTCGCGTTGCGCCGCGGCGGCTTCAGCGGCCCGCCGCAGTTCGGGCAGGGCTTGGCGAGCGGCTGGGTCCACAACGCGAAGTCGCAGCCGGGGTAGCGGTTGCAGCCGTAGAACTGCTTGCCGTACCGGGACGTCCGTTCGACGAGCTGGCCCTCACCGCACTTCGGGCAGCCGAAGGAGATCCGTCGCTCGACGTTCACGATGCCCTTGCACGCGGGGTAATCCTGGCAGCCGTAGAAGGGGCCGAACCGCCCCTGGCGACGGATCATCGCCTTGCCGCATTCGGGGCAGCGCACGCTCTCGTCGGGCTGGAGCTCCTCGACGGTCGTGACGTTCCCGCCCTCGTCGAGCGGCAGCGTGCCCTTGCAGTCCGGGAAGCGGGCGCACGAGGCGAACCACTGGCGGCTCTTGCCGGAGAAGACCTTCTCGACCGGCGAGGAGCACTCAGGGCAGGTCGCGCCCTCGATCGGGATGCGCGGACGCTCGGGCTTGCGCTCGGCGATCCATCCGTCGATGTCCGAGAGGAAGCCGGAGACCACTGGCCCCCAGGCCTGGACGCCGGTCGCGATGTCGTCGAGCCCGTCCTCCATCCGAGCGGTGAACGAGATGTCGACGATCTCGGCGAAGTGCTGTTTCAGGTACGCGGTCACGACCTCGCCGAGCGACGTCGGGATGAACCGCCGGCTCTCCAGCCGTACGTACTCCCGGTTCAGCAGCACCTGGATGATCGACGCGTACGTCGATGGCCGCCCAATGCCGAAGTCCTCCAGGGCCTTGATGAGGCTCCGCTCGGAGTAACGCGGGGGCGGGTCGGTGAAGTGCTGCTCGGCCCGCACGTCGACCAAGTGCAGCGTCTGCCCGTCCTCCAGGTCGGGCAGGGTCGCGGTGACGGCAGCCTCGTCCTCGCCACGCTCGTCCTCGTCACGGCTGTCGGCGTAGACCCGCAGGAACCCGTCGAACTTGAGCACCTGCCCGCTCGCGCGGAAGCGGATCTGTGTACCGGCGGAATCGGCGCCAACGACGTCGGCGCGCAGCGTGTCGAACACCGCAGCCGCCATCTGCGTCGCGACGGTGCGCTTCCAGATCAGCTCGTAGAGCGCGCGCTGGTCGCGGTCGAGGTGGCGGGCGACCGACGCCGGACGGCGCAGGACGCTGGTCGGGCGGATCGCCTCGTGCGCCTCCTGCGCGCCCTTCGCCTTGGTCTTGTACCGCCGCGGCTCGTCGTACTGCTGGCCGTACTCGGACCGCACCAGCTCGCCGATCTCGCCGAGGGCGGTCGTGGACAGGTTCACCGAGTCGGTCCGCATGTACGTGATGAGGCCGACTGCCCCCTCCTCGCCCAGGTCGATGCCCTCGTACAACTGCTGCGCGACGCGCATCGTCCTGGCTGGCGAGAAGCCGAGCCGCGACGAGGCGTCCTGCTGGAGCGTCGAGGTCGTGAACGGCGGCTTGGGGTTACGCCGCGCCTGGCTGCGGGTCGTGTCGACGACCGTCCACGATCCCACCGTCCGCGCCCGGGCCAACAGCGCGTCGGCGGCGGCCTGGTCGGCGATCAGGAGCAGGCGGGCCTTGGCGGCCTCGGTGCGATCCTCCAGCTGCTTGGGCGTGGTGACCCGCTGCCCGTCGACGCTGTGCAACGCGGTGGCGAAGCGAGCGCTGTCGCGGTCGAAGTCCCCGTCGACCGTCCAGTACTCCGCCGCGACGAACGCGCGGATCTCCTCCTCCCGGTCGCAGATCATCCGCAGGGCGGCCGACTGCACCCGGCCTGCGGAGATGCCCGAGGCGACGTTGCGCCACAGGGTCGGCGACAGCCGGTAGCCGACGATGCGGTCGACCGCCCGTCGCGCCTGCTGGGCGTCGACGAGGTGGTTGTCGATCCGGCGCGGCGCCCGGAAGGCGGCGAGGATCGCGTCGCGGGTGATCTCGTCGAAGACGACCCGGTTCTGCTGGCTCGTGTCGATGCCCGCGACCTCGGCGACGTGCCAGGCGATCGCCTCGCCCTCGCGGTCGAGGTCGGTCGCCAGGAACACCTGGTCCGCGGTCTTCGCCGCTTTGCGGATCTGGTTGGCGACCTTCGCCGAGCCTTTGGGGACCTCGTAGCGGAGGCACACCTGGCCGTTGTCGACCTCGACGGCGAAGTCGCTGCGCGGCAGGTCGCGGATATGTCCGATCGAGGCGAGGACCTGGTAGTCCCCACCCAGGTACTTCTCGATCGTCTTCGCCTTCGTTGGCGACTCGACGATCACAAGGTTTCTGGCCATCGGGTGGTTGGAGTCCCTTCAGCGTGGCGGGATGCTCGGGTGACGGATTCCCCTCTTCGTGAATAGCACGCCCGTCAAGCCCGCGCACCTGACCGCCGGCTCCTACCCAGCGCCGGCGAGCAGGTCGGCGGGGTCCCAGCCGAGCAGGTTCACGGCGGCCTCGCACGCGAAACGGTCACGTGACCGCCTCGCGCACATCTTGTCCCTGCTCGACGAACTGTTCGACCAGCGCGTGCCTGCGCGGTCGAAGCCGGGTGGCAGAGGACGCGCTCGTAGGTGAACGTGCGGAAGGTGATCAGGCATTCCGCGAGGTCGGTGGCCATCCCGATCCGCCCGGTCGCCCGGACGCCAGCGCAGCCAGCTCGCGTCGGCGTTCAACAGACGACAAGGGCGTGTAGTACGAGGCGCTTGTGGTCTCAGAACGTGTTTGAGAAGCATTCCGGGGGTCGCGTCGCGTCGGGTTCCGCTCGCGAAGAGCCTTTTAGGTCGGAGCCTCTTTCCGGGACGCGACGCGACCCTGTTGTCAGGCGATCGTCGCAGGTTCCTTCAAGGGTGGGTGGGTGGGGGAGGTTGGTGCGGTCGGCGATTTCGGCGGCCAGGGGCTGGGGGAGTCCCCCATAGACGACCGCCGAAACCGCGCTCCGCTTCGCTTCGCCCACGGGGCAAGGCCGCGATTCTCAAACACGGTCTCAGGGGAGCGGGCGCGCCAGGCCCCAGCCGTAGAGCCACGTCACGTCCGCACGGCCCAGCGGGTCGGGGCGGCGCTCGATCTCGACGTCGGTGTAGCCCGCGTCGGCCAGGAGGGCGCGCAGCTCCTCGGCCGTGACGGCCACGGCCCAGACCGTGCCGGTCGGCGGGTCCTCGACCGGAGCGAGGTCGCTCGAGCCCTCACGGAAGGTGAGAAAGATCGGACCATGCCGGTGGACCCGGCGGAGCTCCGCCAAGGCGGGGCGAATCTGCGCGCGGGGCAGGTGCTGAAGGGCGGCGGGCGCCCAGACGCCGTCGAACACCCGGTCGCCGAAGGGCAGGCGCCGGAAGTCCCAACGGGCGAGCGATCCCTTGGGGAACAGCACCTTGGCCAGCTGCACCGACTGCTCCGACAGGTCGCCGCCCACGACCTTCAGCCCCTGGTCACGCAGCCAGCGCAGGTCGAGCGCCGGGCCGCAGGCGACATCGCAGACCCGCGGGCGCTCCCCGACGGCCATGCGCGCGAACTTCCGCACCGCGTCGAGCGGTCGCCGGTCCCGCCACGCCTTCTGGTAGGCCACCACAGCGTCGTCGTATGCCTCGACGGTCTGGGCGACGCGGTCGATCTGGGTTGTGGGGGGGCTCCCCCCGACCCCTGTGGTTGTGGGGGGGCTCCCCCCGACCCTCTGAGCAACGGGCTGGGCAACGCGCTCCACGGCTCCCCCTCCATGCGCACGGCTGACGGCCCCTCACTATGCAGCGCCCTCCCGCTCGCAGCCAAGTCTGGCAACCTCAAACATGAAGTTTTCTCTTACCAAAAGCCGTTGTATCCTCCCCCGTAATGCAGAACGTTCCTCAGTCGAAATCAGAGCGCGAGCTGCTCAAAACGCTCTACCGCCTCACAAAGGACGGGTCGGAGGCCCAGACCGGCGACCTGGCTGAGGCGCTGTCCCTGACGCCGGGCACGATCACCAGCGCGGTGAAGCGGCTGGCCGAGCGCGGTGTCGTCGACCATCGCCCCTACCGTGGGGTGGAGCTGACCGCCACCGGGCGGCGGATGGCGGTAGCGGCGATCCGCCGGCACCGGATCGTCGAGCGCTTCCTCGCCGACATGCTCGGGTACGCCTGGAACGAGGCCGACCGGCTGGCGGCGACGTTCGAGCACTGGCTCCCCGCTGAGGTGGAGCAGCGGATGTACCGGGCACTGCACCGCCCGGCCACCTGCCCGCACGGGTTCCCGATCCCGGAGCCGGAGGTCGCCGAGTTCCCACCGGAGCTCCCACCGCTGTACGAGCTGGAGCCCGGCGACACCGCGGTCGTCGCGGTGCCCGGGGGCACGGACGACGACGTCGTCGAGTTCCTCGAGACGCTCGGCGTGCGGCCCGGCGTGCGGGTGCAAGTCCGCGAGAAGCACCCGTTCGACGGCCCGCTCGTGCTCCTCGTGGACGGCCACGACCGGACGTTGAGCCACAAGCTCGCGCAGTTGATCTATGTACGAAAGGAGGCCGCGGAATGACCGCTGTCCTCGCCGCCGAGGGCGGGTACCAGCAGTTCACCCTGGGCAGCGCCGAATACCTGTGGCTGTACTTCTCCGTAGCTTCGGCGGTGCTGGCGCTCCTCGTCGGGTTCGTGCTGCGCCGCGGCGTGCTCGCCGCCGAGCAGGGCACCGACGAGATGCAGCGGATCGCCGGGGCGATCCAGGAGGGCGCGAGCGCCTACCTGCGCCGACAGTTCCGCACGATCGGGATCATCCTGATCCCGGTCGCCGCGCTGGTGTTCTTCACGTCGACCGCGGTACTGCGACCGGATAAGACGCAGGCGTTGAGTTTTGTCCAGTCGGGGGTGTTTCGGACGTTGGCGTTTTTGTTGGGTTGTTTGCTGTCTGGGTTGACGGGGTTTGTTGGTATGGGTTTGGCGGTGCGTGGGAATGTCCGGACTGCGGCGGCGGCGCGTAGGGGGTCGCTGCCGGCGGCGTTGCAGGTCGCGTTCCGGACTGGCGGGGTGGCGGGGATGTTCACGGTCGGTCTGGGGCTGCTGGGCGCGACGTTGATCGTTCTGGTGTTCACGAACAGCGCGTCGGCGGTCCTGATCGGTTTCGGTTTCGGCGGGTCGCTGCTGGCGTTGTTCATGCGGGTGGGCGGGGGGATTTTCACGAAGGCGGCTGACGTGGGCGCTGATCTGGTCGGCAAGGTCGAGCAGGGGATTCCTGAGGACGACGCCCGCAACCCGGCCACGATCGCTGACAACGTGGGCGACAACGTGGGCGACTGCGCGGGTATGGCTGCGGATCTGTTCGAGAGCTACGAGGTGACGCTGGTCGCGTCGATCATCTTGGGCGTGGCGGCGTTCCGGTCGGTCGGGGCGAACCCTGCGCTGGGGCTGGTGTTCCCGGTGGTCGCCCGCGCGGTCGGCGTGCTCGCCTCGATCGTCGGCGTGTACCTGGTGCGCGCCACCGACAAGGACCGCAGCGCGATGGCGCCGATCAACCGCGGCTTCGCAGCCGCTGGCGTGCTCACGGTGATCGGGACGTTTTTGGTCGCGCGGTTCTACGTCCACGACCTGCGGGTGTTCTGGGCCGTTGTCGTCGGCTTGGTCCTGGCGCAGGTGGTGAGCCGGCTGACCGAGCACTTCACGTCGACGGAGGGCGCGCCGGTCCGCGAGATCGCCGAGGCTGCCCGCACTGGCCCTGCGACGACGGTCCTGTCCGGGGTCAGCGCCGGGTTGGAGTCCTCGGTGTGGGCGGTCGTGGCGGTCGCGGCCGCGATCGGGACCGCGGTCGCGTTGGGCGGCGGCGACCTGCAGTTCTCGTTGTACCTGGTCGCGTTGACCGGGATGGGCATGCTCGCGACCACGGGCGTGGTGGTGTCCGAGGACACGTTCGGCCCGGTCGC
>JBOGEB010000175.1:0-7500 GCA_050743125.1 Egibacteraceae bacterium | reverse complement strand
CACCAACTAGCTGATAGGCCGCGAGGCCATCCTGTAGCGGCAGACCTTTTCCTCGGACATCCATGCGGTCATCCGAGATCATCTGGCATTAGCCACAGTTTCCCGTGGTTATTCCAGTCTACAGGGTAGGTTCCTCACGTGTTACTCACCCGTTCGCCGGTCTCCCCGGCCCGAAGGCCGGTTCTCCCTCGACTTGCATGTGTTAGGCGCGCCGCCAGCGTTCGTCCTGAGCCAGGATCAAACTCTCCATTGGAGATCTTCAAAGCTATGATTATGATAGCCGTTAAAGACCGTGGATGGAGAGCTCACCGTGAGCGGACCGCAAAGGATAACGGACTCCGCTTTGGCCACGGTGATCAGCGATCCGGTTCTCAAAAACAGCTGGTTGAAAAGCTGCCCGGAACCAGTTCATTCTCCGACCGCCTCATTTCCCGGGTTGCTCGGTGGCGCTGCCTTGAAGGTGACGCCATCGCCCGATCCCAAAGGCGGGGTGCATGTGCACTGGCTTTTGACACACTGTGCAGTTTTCAAGGAGCGGGTTGCGTTCTTCCCGAGTTCCTACTCTTCCCCCTATGTACTGCCGCATGTCGGCAGCAGGGGAGAGCCGGCTTTCGAGTTTCCGCCGTTAAGGGGTTTTTCAACCCATTTGTCGTCGGAGACCCTTTACGAGCCGCTCGAACCTTCGGTCCGGTAGCGGTGGTCTCAAAGAGTTGCCGCACCGCCCTGATTAGGGGCACCGCAGCAGCGGAACGAAACTGTACAGCCTCGGCTGCGGGGGTGCAAGCGAGGACCGAGTTGGGACGTTCGGCGCTGTTGAAGATCCTGGCCGGATCCATAATTATAGGGGATGCCCGTCGCTGCTGCAACATTTGGCGATCCGGTCCCGGGCCATCGTCGAGGGCCAGGTCAAGCGAGATGGTGAGCCTGAGGGTCGGGTCGCGGGCGGTCCCCGCGGGCCGGACGATGTCGATCCGGCCGGCGACGCGTAGCGAGCCGATCGTGACGCCACGCAGACAGGCCAGAGCGAGAGGCTGCTCCGGGGAGGACTTGGCAGCGGTCTTCGTGGAAGGAGACGTCGCGTACTCAGTGGAGGCGGCTGTCGATCTCAGCGGCCGCAGACCAACGCGAGCCGGAGGGCGGGGGCTGGCTTGATCGCGGGTCAGGCTGGTCACCTTGGTTAGGCGATCTCGGTCCAGCATCGCCGTCCA
Source organism: Egibacteraceae bacterium (assembly GCA_050743125.1). Lineage (GTDB taxonomy): Bacteria > Actinomycetota > Nitriliruptoria > Euzebyales > Egibacteraceae > JBOGEB01. The sequence continues at coordinate 6,292 of JBOGEB010000175.1, read as the reverse complement.
GGGTGGCGGTGGCCGTGGATGCGGAAGAACTGGCCAGGTGCGGACAAACGCCGATGTCGCGAAAGCAAGGCAGCCGCCACGAGCGCAGGGCTGGCCTGGATGGTGCGGGTTTCTCGCCGGAGTAGGCGGTCGGGCTCGTCTCTCGTGTGAGGATCCGGGAACAAGCCGACATCCTCCACACAACTGCCGCTGACTCGCACGCCACCTCCATCGACGACTCGTCGGGGCGGGGCGCATCCCCCCTGCCGCTCATTGGCTGAGGGGCCTCATCCCCAGCGGCGCGGGGCGCGGGGGTGGCGCTTGTAGGGGGAGACCCACGGTGAGCCCACGGCGACGAAGCGCCACGGCTGCTCGGCAGCGACAGCGACGCCGACGCGGGGACCGGAAGCAATGGGTGGCCGACAGCCGTCGTCGGCAAGGGAGAGCGGCCCACCGGCGCAGAGATCCCGGCCGCTGTCGGTGCCGTCCAGCCCGAAGGCCTGGGCGAGCCGCGCAGGCCCCCGCAGGAGGTCCCGATCGCCTGTGCAGCCGCGGCGGATGCGCATCGCCGCCAGGCCCGAGAGCGGCTCGGCCGCCCGCAGCAAGCAGCCCTCGGCGACGCCATCGACACCCGTCGAAATGTTCGAGCACCAGTGCATCCCATACGTGAAATAAACGTAGACGTGGCCGGGCGGGCCGTAGAGCGGCTCCAGCCGAGGGGTCCGCCGGCCGTATGCGTGGCAGGCGGGGTCGTCCTGCAGGTACGCCTCGACCTCGACGAGCCGCGCCACCAGACCGTCGGCGGCGGAAACGAGCAGCTTCCCGACAAGGTCGTGAGCGACGAGCGGTGCTGTACGGGCGAAAAACGCCCGTTCAAGAGGCCTCACGCTCACGAGGGCGGCAGTGGTAGCACAGCGGTCATTGATCCGGGCACTCCTGCATCTGGCCCTTGGAAACGGTATTGCTGCCCTGACCGTTACCGCCTGACAGGCAGCGCGTCACGAGCAGACCGCAACGGTGCTCCTCCGAATCGCGATGCACAGCCCGCCCTATCGAGCCGTCGCACGCTTGGCTTCGACGAACGCAAGCAGGCCGTCGAGGTCACGGCAGTTCAAGATCTGGTCCGGGGTGGCCCAGCCGCGTTGCGCGGTAGCGACGCCGTAGGGCATGTTGGCGAGGTCGCCGACGCTGTGGGCGTCGCAGGAGATGGCAAGCGCAGCACCTGCCTCGACGACACGACGGACGAGGTCTCCGCCCAGGTCGAGTCGCCAGGGCGAGGCGTTCACTTCCAGCGCCACCCCGTACTCCACGGCGGCCTGGACGATCGCGTCGAGGTCGATGTCGTAACCCGGCCGGTGGCCGATCTTCCTGCCGGTGGGGTGGCCGATCACATGAACAGCCGGATGCTGTATCGCGCGGATGATCCGCTCGGTCTGCTCATGAGCGGGCCGGCTCATCAGGGTGTGAATGCTCGCGACGCAGAAGTCGAAGGCCAGCAGGAAGTCGAGGTCGTAGTCGAGCGCGCCGTCGATGCCGATGTTCAGCTCGACGCCGTCGAGGATGCGCAGGTCGGGGTAGCCGTCCTGGAGGGCGTTGATCGCCTCCCGGCGGGCGAGCACCTGCTCGCGGGAGAGTCCGTTCATCGACAGGCCCTCGGCGTGGTCGGTCACGGCCCAGTACGCATACCCGCGGGCCGCGGCTGCGGTGACCATGTCTTCCAGTGACGCCTTGCCATCGCCGGACCAGTCGCTGTGGCCGTGGAGGTCCCCGCGGAGGTCCTCCACCCGCACCACGCGAGGGAGCGTGCCCACTGCCGCAGCCTCGACCTCGCCGGTGTCCTCGCGCATCGGGGCCGGCACCCAGGCCAGGCCGAGGGCGGTGTAGACGTCCTGCTCCGTGCGGCTCGCGACCCGCTCGCCGGAGCCCCTCTCGAACAGCCCGTACTCGTTGAGGGTCAGGCCCCGGCGGACGGCCCGCTCCCGGATGCGAACGTTATGCGCCTTCGAGCCGGTGAAGTAGACGAGCGCGGCGCCCCAGGCCTCGGGCTCGGTGACCCGAAGGTCGACCTGAATCCCGCGGACCGTGATGACCGAGGTCTTCTTCTCCCCCGCCGCGATCACCTCACGGACGAGGTCGCTCGTGCGCAGCGCCTCCATCACGGGTCCTGGCTCCGTGCTCGCGACGAGGAGGTCGACGTCGCCGATCGTCTCACGCATCCGCCGGAGGCTGCCCGCGTAGGCAACCTCGACCACCTGAGGCAGCGTGCGAAGGTGATCGCAGAGCGCATGCGCGATCGAGAGCGCCTCTGCGGCGGGCACACGATCCACGTCCTTGGCGCCCATCCGCTCGAGGGCAGCACGCAGGTTGGCCTCGGTCTTCTCGCCAAGCCCGGGCAGGTCCCGGAGCTGGCCGGCCTCGATCGCGTCACGCAAGGCGTCGAGCGAGGACACCCCCAGCCGCTCGAAGATCAGCTTCGCGGTCTTCGGCCCCAGCCCGGGAATACGGGTGAGCTCGACCATGCCTGGCGGAACCTTCTCGCGCAGATCCTCGAGCAGCCCGATTGCGCCTGTCCCCAGGTACTCAGTGATCTTGCGGGCCGTCGAGGCACCGATGCCCTTGATCCGCCCAAGCTCCTCGGGGGGAACCATCGACAGGTCCCTCGTCGTCGCTCCGATCACGTCCGCCGACCGCTCGTACGCACGCACGCGGAAGGCGTCCTCGCCAACAAGCTTCAGCAGCGTGGCGATCTCGCGGAACTGCCGCGCCAGCTCCTCGTTGACCCAGGTCATACCCGAATCTCCGTGCTCCGTGTCGTCAGTAGTGCCCGCACCGAACGTGTCCCTGCGTCACGGCGCGCTTATGCGCGACGAGCGCGCATACTCGCAATCCTCTGGAGCAGAGCAACGCCGCGACCGTGATGCCCGAGCGATGCCCGAGCCGCAGGGCACGAAGTCCAATACCCGGAGCCGGGTCGAGTACCGCCGATCCTAAGGCGGGCGCGGGCAAGCCCGCCTTAGGACGGCGGTTGCGGGGCAGGACTCGACATCTCAATGCCAGCAGTATGGAACTCGGGCTCCAGGGTAGGCGAGAACGCGTCCCCTGTCTCGGGACCCTCAGGGTCACGGACGCCTGGTATCCGCAGGAGTACGACCATGGCGGTCGCGCCGACGAGCGACCCAGCAAGGATGACGCTCCGCGCGGAGAACGCTGCGCTGAGCGTGCCCGCGAGGGCGAAGCTTGCCGGGGCCAGCGCGGTGCAGACGAGCCAGTCAACGCTGGACACGCGGCCGAGCAGCCGGCTTGGCACGAGCCGCTGCAGCGTCGTCGCCCAATAGATCTGGCCGACCGCGAACAGGCCGTTCACGACCAGGGCCGCGATCATCGCCTGCCACGCCTGGGCCATCAGCCCGTACACCCCGACCGCGAGGATCCCGATCGCCTCGGCGAGGAACATGGTTGTGATGAAGCGGCGTGGGAGGTCGTCCCGCTCCCCGACCACCGCCGACACCACCATCGACCCCAGGCCACCGAACGCGAGGATCAACCCGAGCTGTCGAGCGGCGCCGGACTCGCCGAGCCCCAGACCACCCAGTCCCGGGTCGACTTTGAGGATGTAGGGCAACAGGACCTGAACCGGGCCGTACCAGGCGAGCATGGACAGCCCGAGCCCGAGGATGTACGCCCAGCACCACGGGTGCGCCCGGACGAACGACAACCCCTCGCGGACCTCGGCGATGACGTTCCGGGAGGTCTGCTTGCCGGTGTCAGCGGCTGGCCGGGCACGGATCAACGCGAGCATCACGGCAGAGAAGCAGAAGGTCCCGGCATCGACGAGGAACGCGACGCCCGGCTTGCCGCTCGCCGCGACCACGAACCCGCCGAGCGCCGGCCCTGCCAGATACGTCATCGCAGGACGCGCGAACCCGAGGAACGCATTGGCCTTGGGCAGGTCCTCCGACGGCAACAGGTCGGGCAGGATCGCTATCGACGCCGGGTTGAAAAACGCGTTCCCCGCGCCGAAGCATGCGCCGAGCACGAGGACGTGCCAGAGCTGAAGGCGCCCGGTCACCGCGAGCAGCCCCATCAGCCCGATCACCATCGCCCTGACGAGATCGGCGGCGATCATCACCCGACGCCGCTCGAACCGGTCGCTGACACAACCGCCGATCAGGTAGGTGACCGCGGCGGAGCCGAACCACGCCAACCCCACCAGCCCCATCGCCGAAGGGTCGTTCCTGCTGATCGCGAGGACCTGCAGCACGATCGCGACCAGGAAGAACCCGTCCCCGAGCAGCGACACGAGCGACCCGATGGCGAGCAGCCTCCAGTCACGGTGCCGCAGCGGAAGGAGCATTCCCGGGAGGCGCTTTCGCGGCGATGCCCCGCCTTTCGAACGTGTGCCGAAACGCCAAAGGGTGGTGGAGCGGAATCGCCGACGAAGGCTCACCGGGACGCCTCACCGCCGCAAACCCAAAGACTGCCAGCAGAATCCCCCCAGGCGCACCCGCTCTGGCCTGTTTTCACACACGCTTTCGGCGCAGACTGTGCCCCCGACACGGCGAGGGAACTCCTTTCGGCGGAAGAACTGACACGATCTGCAGCCAGGCAATCCTGCGCCGCCAGGATACGCGGCGGGATACTCTGCCCGCTCCCCCCTATCGGGGGAAAAACCCATAACCTTAGTAGAATTACCTTGATCGAAGGCGTTCGCAGAGGTCCTCGAGTTGAGCGCGCACCCGCTCGGGAGCGGGCCCAAGACTGGCAGCCCGCCGGCTGACCGCTCGGACGGGATCAAGCAAGGCGGCGAGATCGATGCCCTCGAGTTCGGGCAGCGCCTGCAGACCCTCGGCCTCGATCAGCGTGTCGAGCCCAACACGCCGGTGTTCGGCCTCGGCCACGAGCCGTCCGACGCGCTCATGCGCCGAGCGAAACGGGACGCCCGCATCGACAAGCGCCTCGGCGAGGTCCGTTGCGAGCGCGCAAGGGTCTGCGGCGGCGGCGGCGAGCCGCTCACGGTCGAAGGTCAGCGAGGCGACCATCCCGGCCACCGCCGGCAGCGTGACCGCGAGCGTGTCGACGGCGTCGAAGACCGGCTCCTTGTCCTCCTGCAGGTCTCGGTTGTACGCGAGCGGGAGACCCTTCAGCGTGACGAGCAGCGCCACGAGGTCCCCGACCAGCCGCCCGGTCTTCCCCCGGACAAGCTCAGCGACGTCCGGATTACGCTTCTGCGGCATGATCGACGACCCCGTCGAGAACGCGTCACCGACCCGCGCCCAGCCGAATTCCGCGGATGCCCACAGGACGACCTCCTCACCCAGACGGGACAGGTGGACGCCAAGGAGTGCGGCGGCGGCGAGGAACTCGACGGCGAAGTCCCGGTCCGCGACCGCGTCGATCGAGTTCCGTGCGACGGACGAGAAGCCGAGGGCATGCGCGTACGCGGCGGGGTCGAGTGGCAGCGTCGTCCCGGCCAGCGCGCCCGCGCCGAGGGTCGAGATGTCCATCCTGGCCCGGGCGTCGATGAGGCGGCCGACGTCACGGTCGAGCGCCCAGGCGTGCGCAAGCAGGTGGTGGGCGAGCGTCACCGGCTGCGCGCGCTGGAGGTGGGTGTAGCCCGGGGCGAGCCAACCGAGCGCGGTCTCCGCTTGGTCAGCGAGCGCCTGCTGCACCGCGCGCACGCCGCCCAACAGCTCGGTGATCGCCTCCCGGAGATACAAACGGAGGTCGGACGTGATCTGGTCGTTGCGGCTCCGCCCAGCGCGTAGCCGGCCCCCGACGTCGCCACACAGCTCGACGAGCCGCCGCTCGACCGCGCCATGGAGATCCTCGTCGTCGTCACAGAACGCAAAAGCACCCGTAGCGAACTCCTCGGCGACCTGGTCGAGGGCCGCGACGATCGCGTCGTGGTGCTCGGCCGAGAGCACGCCGATTCGCCGCAGCTCCCCGGCATGCGCCCGCGATCCCGCGAGATCTCCGGGCCACAGCCGTACATCGAAGTGCACACTGCGGCCCAACGTCCAGGCGGCATCGTCGGATTTCCCAGAGAACCGTCCCCCCCAGAGCTTGCCTTCAGCCATCGTCTAGCGAACCGCGACGTGAAGACAGGCGGCGCGCCGGCCTTGGCAGAGGCCGGCGCGCCGCCCAGCTGTGAGTGAGCCTGAGGGGCCGACCACCCACGCCACCAAGGCAGGGCGCACACCCAGAGGGGCGCGCAAGCGGCCGCACGCCCTTGGCAAAAGGCGAGAAGCGCCACCTGCCTTGTGGAGAGAAAGCGGGCCGCGTGTCCTGGCGGAGGGCTAAAAGGGTGTTCCGT
>JBOGEB010000174.1:0-9069 GCA_050743125.1 Egibacteraceae bacterium | reverse complement strand
CACTAGGTCGATGGGCATCGAACTCCTCTCTGCCGGATCAGAACAGCGCGTCTTGGTGTGGCTGGGCAGCCCGGGGCACGCGCCCGGAGACCTTCGTCACCTCTTGCAAGGTGGACCGGTGCCCGTCGCTGATCAGGCGCGCAAACAGCCGGGCGGTGACCTCGACGTCGGGCAGCGCGCGGTGGCGCCGGGCGGGTCGCGGGATGCCGAGGTGGAAGATGAGGTGGTCAAGGCTGTAGGAGGGCAGGCCGGGCAAGACGGTCCGGGAGAGCTTGATGGTGTCAATCAGGTGCGTGGCCGCCAGCCGGGGACAATGCTCGCGGTAGTCGTAGAGCAGTCCGGCTTCGGTGTGAGCGTTGTGGGCCACGAGCAGGTACGGCGGACTGGCCAGCCGGCCGTCTAGGTCAGCCAGAACTTGGGCGGCCGGGCGTGCGTCGGCGACGTCGTCGGGCCTCAACCCGTTCTCGGCGGTGTCGAGCGGGGTGATCGGGGCGTGCGCCGGGGGTCGGATCAGCTCGCAGAAGCGGCCGACCTCGACCAGACCGCCGCCGCGGTCGCGGAGCGCCACCGCGGCGACCTCGACCGGCTCCGGCCTGTAACCCTTCGGGGTGGTCGTCTCGAAGTCGACCACCACGAACGTGGTCGCCCGGTACGCCTCATCGTCGGTCAGAGATTGACCCACGGGTGCACCTCCCTGGCGATGATGGCCGCAATGTCGTGAATACGATCGTCGTCGTACTTTTCGTTCAGGACCACGGCCAGCGTGGCGTCGATGAGCGCCCGGGCGCGCGGGCACGGGGTGGGGCCGTGGCAGGCGAAGGGCCGCCGCAAGTCGCAGGAGACCAGCCCGAAGGTGCCGACGCTGTTGACGACCCCGAGCGAAGCCAGGTGAGTGCTGAAGTCCCGCGGTTTCGGCAGGTCCAGCAGCGCGACGAGGGCGTACCCGTTCCACTCCTCCGCAGATCGCGGGCGGTGCAGCCGGACGGCGGGGAGGTCTGTCAGCAGCGCGGCGAGCAGCTCGGCTTGGTGGCGGCGGCGAGAGAGTAGCTCGTCGAACCGAGCGAGATTCCAGCGGACGATGACCGCCTGCGGTTCACTGAGCCGGTAGTTGTGACCCAATTGGCCGAGGGGCGCATCACCGTCAGGCGGGGCCTGCCAATGCGTTCGAAACGCCCGGCAGCGCGCCGCGAGATCGTCATCGTCGGTGACGATGAACCCGCCCTCGCCCGACCACAGCAACTTCCCGTCCTTTGTGCTGAAGCAACCCAGATCGCCGAACGTGCCCAACAGCCGGCCGTCGAAGCGGGTGCCATGGGCCTGGCAGGCGTCCTCGACCACCCGCAGCCCGTGGGCGGCGGCGAACTCGCCCAGCCGCACCGGGTCACCGGCGCGGCCCCACAGGTAGACCGGGATCACACACCGAGTGGCCCTGCTGAGCTTGGCCTCCAGGTCGTCGTAGTCGAAGTCGGTGCCGCCGGGGTCGCAGTCGACGAAGACCGGTCTGGCCCCGGCGTAAACGACCGGAGCGACCGACATCACCACGGAGATCGCGGGAACGAGCACCTCATCCCCTGGCCCGATGCCCAGCGCGCCCAAGGCGCAATGCAGCGCGGCGGTTCCGCTGGATAACGGCCACGGCGTGGCCAACCGCAAAGCAGCGGGCCAGCTCGCCCTCGAGCTGCTCGGTCTGTGGTGCCGAGCACGGGTCCGGCATGACGTCGAGCAGACGCGCCAGCGCAGCGATCGGCTTGGGTTGTGGGGCGCTCATCGCGTTTCTGCGGCGTGCAGCAATCGGTCGAAGCCCATCAGCGGCCACATGTTCACGCAGTCCTTGGAAAACAGGCCACAGCCGTTGGCGCACGTCCGCCGTGTGGTACCGAACAGCTCGGCGGCATGGTGTCCGCGGATGGTGCGGTGCAGCGAGGGCGGCTGTCCCGGGCGCAGCGCAGCCGCATCCCCGAGTTCGTCACGCTGGGCCGCACGATCCGTAAGCATCGGGCCGGCATCCTGGCCGCGATCCGTCTGGGGCTGTCCAACGGCCGGGTCGAAGGGTTGAACAACAAGATCCGTTTGATCATCCGCCGCGCCTACGGGTTTCACTCCGCCAAAGCCGCCGCCGCGCTCGTGATGCTGTGCTGCGGACCCGTCACGCTCCTGCTCCCACACGAGCAATGACCACAAACCCCACCTACACGTTCTTCAATAGAGCCCGCTTTGTTCGCTTTCACAAAGCAGCCTCGGCTGGCGGCGTGTGCGTATGACCTGCTCGGCGGACCTGTCTACCTTCATCAGGCCAAGCTCAACTCCAAGGTGGCCTTCCGCGGATCCGCGGTCGAGTGGCACCGCGACTTCGACTTCTGGAGCCAGCTAGACGGCATGCCCGACTCCGCGGCGACGACCGCGGCTGTGTTGATCGATGCGGTCGACGAGTACAACGCGCCTCTCCTCTTGATTCCGGGCTCACACACGAGCCCGGCGCTGGGTGCTTCAGCCTACCGGACCGCTAACAATACGGAGGGAGGGACCGACCTCGCTAACGTCGGCAGCTGGATCGGTGCGACCAGAGCTGGCGACTCGACCGTCGTCGGAGACCTCAAGTACGTGGTGGAAGACCGACACGTCGTGGAGCCAATCCTCGCGCTCAAGGGGGACATGGGCACCGTGGTGTTCTTCCACAGCAATCTGATCCATGGCTCGGGCTGTAACATGTCACCGCGCGGCCGACGCATGCTATTCTGCAGCTTCAACCGGACATCTAATTCGCTGCGGCCGGTGCGTAACCCACGGCCGCCGCATATCGCGAATCGAGATTTTACACCGCTCCTAACGGAAGAGACTGAAGCACCATGAGCACACTTGCTCAGACCAGCAGAGGAGTTAGCGCGCGCAATCCCTACGACTTGGACGCTGCGTTGCAGTGGATGTGTGATCATCCGTTGCTTGGCGGGTCTTGCGCAAGCCGCACCGATGGAGTGAGCCCGTACAGGAGGCCTCTCGGAGGCCATCTTCGGAGCTATGAGCTCGCAGACAAGTCGGTGCCAGCGTTCTGGTCGAGCCCTCGGGGGTTGCGAGCGCAGAGAATGCTCGCGAGTGTATACCAGAACGAGTTTTTGTTCCTGCCGGAGCCTGGCAGCAAGGGACAATCACGTGAATTTGAAGATTTTTACGCACCGGAAATGAGGATCATCGGCCAGATCGTACGCCCGGCGGTCGAAGAGTTTCTCTTTGGTTTCTTGCGTGGACAAGGGTCCGAAATCGAGGGGTGGAGCGTTACGCGCTGCCATGAGTATCTCAACGATCTGCCGCGTTCGCAGATTGACACGACGAGTCGCATCGTTGAAGCAGTGCTGTCCTCTGTGAACCCTGGCCGTGCGGTGCGGAACTTGCTGGCGCAGTTTTCCGTCGACTTCCTGAGTGAGGGTTCTGCGATCGCTAGGAAGGTAATGGGGAATTTCGGAGAGGTCCAGTCGAGCCTTTTTCGAATCTTCATCGACGAGTATGGCGGCGGAGTTCATTCAAAGAAGCACAGTACTCTTTTCGAGAGGCTTCTTGGAGCGAACGGCCTGGACTGCAGGCCGTTCGCGTACTGGAACCACACACTCGCAGCGTCCTTCGGCGTACCGAATCTGTTTCAATGCTTGGCCGCGAACCATCGCGAGTTCTTTCGCTATGTGGGGGCTGTATACTACGCGGAAACGACATACTATCACTTTTGCCAGCAGATCTCGGAGATGCTGAAGCGCGTATTCGGCGCGGGAGCGGAGACCGAGTATTTCGACGAGCATTACGAGATGGACCAGAAGCACAGTCAGATCGCTTTCGACGAACTCGTGTGCCCGCTCACGAGTCGCTTCGACGAGGCGGCCGCGCGCGGCATCGTCCATGGATACGAGGCGTTTCGAATCGTAAGTGAGCTCTTCGAGCAGTCGTTCGTGATACAGCTCCAAGCAATTGATGATCAGGCTGTACAAACGGTCACGCCGGATACGCTTCCGCTGGCCACTGGAAGCAAGCTCAGCGATAGTCGGCGACAGAAGCCAGCGAACTTCGCCACGACGAGCACGACAGAGGACTATCCAGTCCTCTACTTGGTGCGCGAGGGAACCATGGATGTCGTCTTGGGACTTGAAGCGCAAGTCAGGCTCGAACCCGGTTCGGGAGTGATCGTTCCGAAATCTGTGTTGCACTGGTTGGACGGACCTGGGGTGTGCGTTTATGAGACGTATCAGGTCTGCTCCCCAGAGTCGCAAACGGACCAGTGATGGAACCAGGTGAAGAGTCTGGAGGGAAGGAATGGCCATGGGCACCGCTGCGTCAGATTATGAGAGTGAGATCTTCGAAAAGGAGTACTTCCAGATAGGAAGCGTGCGCGAAGCAGTAATTCGGGGTGGACGCGACCTGTTTCCGCTCGTTCCGAGAGCCCTCCAAGGCGTTCGACAAATTGGAGTCATCGGCTGGGGCTCGCAGGGCCCGGCGCAGGCGGCGAATCTACGCGACACGCTAGCCGGGACAGATATCCGCGTAAAAGTCGGCTTGCGGGAGGCATCGAGTTCTCAAGCGCTCGCTCGCGCCGCAGGATTCTCTGAAGAGAACGGCACGCTCGGCGAGATGTTCGACGTGATGCGCGAGTCGCAGCTCATTCTCCTACTGATCGCCGATGCCGCTCAGGTCGAGCTTCATGAGGAGATCTTTGCGGCTGTCCCCCCCGGATCGACGCTCGGGTTCTCGCACGGCTTTCTCGGTGCCTACCTGGAATCTGTTGGGAAGACATTCCCTGCTAACGTCAACGTGGTTGCTGTCTGCCCGAAGGGGATGGGTCCGTCGGTGCGCGCCCTTTATCTGCAGGGTCGGGACACTAATGGTGCAGGCATCAATGCGAGCTTCGCCGTTCACCAGGATGTGAACGGAAAGGCGATGTCACATGCACTGGGATGGGCCATTGCCCTGGGCTCGCCATTTATATTCAAGACCACCCTACTTTCCGAGTGCATCTCGGATCTCTACGGTGAACGCGGTATTTTGCTCGGTGCCGTGCACGGTGTCGTGGAGTGCCTCTACCGGCACCTTCGCGCGGAAGGCATGTCTCCGCAGGAGGCATTCCTGGACTCTTGCGAATGCATAACAGGGCCAGTTTCTGCTAATATCTCTCGTTCGGGTATTCTGGGGGTCTATCGTGATCTGACGGGAGAGGCTCGCAATGTCTTCCAGCGGGCGTACTCTGCGGTCTATCCGACAGCTCGGGAGGTCCTTGAGGAGATCTACGACGAGGTCCGGTCCGGGAACGAGATCCGGAGCGTCATGATGGCGTCGCAGCGCCTGCGCCGTCATCCGATGACTAGGATCGATGGGACAGAGATGTGGCAGGTCGGACGCGAAGTGCGCGAGATGCGAGGCAAGCGTTCCGTACAGATCAACCCAATGACGGCTGGCGTGTACATCGCAATCATGATGGCGCAGGTCGACCTGCTGCTTGAGAACGGCCATCCCTTCTCCGAGATCGCCAATGAGTCGGTGATTGAGTGCGTGGATTCGTTGAATCCGTACATGCACGCGCGAGGAGTCGCCTACATGGTGGACAACTGCTCGACGACGGCACGCCTCGGAGCTCGTAAGTGGGCACCGCGCTTCGACTACCAGCTAGCCCAGGTAGCACTGCCGCAGTATGATGCGAAGACAGAGCCGAGCCGTCAGTTGATCGAGGACTTCGAGTCCCATATTATTCATGATATTCTTGAGGCATGCGGAAGACTTCGTCCTAGCGTCGATATCTTTGTCAAGTAGACGCTGGATTGAACCCGAATCGGCCGCGCGGGTCTGTGGTTGACCGGGACGCGACGGACCACTCGTGGCCTGTCGCTGAAGTGTTTTAACCAAGCCCTCGCGGAAGAACGTCAGTTGGTAGCTGTGGCGACCAGTCGCTCGACTCGTTGCGGAAGAGACGGCTTGGGGCTTGCTCGCCTCCGAGTACGTCAAGCGCACCGGCGTGCGGCGGCACGGCGAGAACGTCAACAGCTCGCGCTCGCTGGCGATCGCGTCGGTGACGACGGCGTGGGTCATCGGCGCTCCAGGCGACGCCAGTAGGCGAACGGGTGGCCGTCCCCCAGACGGAAGTCCACGTGCCACGGTGCCGTACGCCCGCAGCAATGCGTCGTCGCGGTCCCGTGGAGGGCCTCAACGCTGACGGCGTATTCGGCGTTGCAGCACGGCGACCACGAGATCCACTCCTGGCCTCTCCGCAGCTGGGCTGGCCGCGTGTACTGCCGCCACGTTGGAAGACCCTCAGACCCGCTCACGAGCTGCCCTGGCCGTCGACCAGCGTCTTGTCGTGACCGTCGTCCCAGTGCTCGGACAGCCAGTGCTTGATCCCTTCCAGGGCAGCATTTCCACAGGCTCGTAGATCCATAGCTGCGCCGCCTCCCCACACGCCGCGCGCGACACCACGTGGGGGTCTTTGTGCTCCACCCGGATCACGGAGTACTTGGGCCGGCCACTGCGGCCACCCCCGCCGCTCCCGTGGAAGCGGGTTGGGATCCCTCGGGATCCCCGGTGGCCACCGCTCCGGTTCGGCAGTCGAGCCATAGGTCTTCCCGTCCGCGCGTCGGCCTTGTCCATGCCAGCCTCCCACACCGTCCTCCTCATGGACGGGGCATCCGTAGAGACAGCCTCGTATGTCAACAGGTGAGGCTGTGCGATACTGCAAGGGCAGAGCGAGGAAGGAGCGGCAGGATGGACCAGTCCCTTTACAAACCCGCCTATATCGCCATCGCCGACGATCTGCGTGAGAGGATCCGCGCCGGTGAGCTGGCCCGGGGCGACAAGCTGCCCAGCGAACGAGAGATCTGCGAACAGTGGAACGTCTCCGCGATCACCGCGCGCTCTGCCCTGACCCTCCTTCGGAACGAGGGGCTGGTGCAGAGCGTCCGCGGCAAAGGGTCCTTCGTACGCAAGGAGACACCGCTGGTTCGCCGCGCCCCGGAGCGCTACTTCCGTCCGCACAACCAGCCGACCTATGTGCAGGAGGCAGAGCGCGCCGGGCAGTCGCTCGACGTCCAACACGAGACGACCAGGCTCAACGCTCCCGAGCACGTGGCCGAGCGCCTCGGCATCGAGCCGGGCGACCCGGTGACGCAGACCAGCTACTCGATCCGCATGGGCGGACAGCCGGTGTCGATTTCCCTGGCGTGGGAGCCTTTGGCGATCACGGACGGAACCGAGATCGAACTGCCGCACGAAGGCCCGCACGCGGGTCGGGGGATTGTTCCCCGCTTCGACGCCATCGACGTACACGTTGACGAGGTCGAGGAGGTCCTCGACATCCGCATGCCTACTCCGGCCGAGACACGGCAGTTGGAGATCCCGGCAGGGGTCCCCCTGGTAGAGATCCACCAGACCTTCCGAGCCGACGGTACCCCGGTCGAGACTGCCGACATCACGTTCCCGTCCGACCGCTACCAACTGCACTACCGCATGGAGATTCACTGATGGAGGCATCGAAGATCCGGGAGCTGGCCCAGGCCGTACAGGGAGTCCCCTTGCTCACCGAGGCCGGCATGGCCTGGCAGCTCGTCGGGCACCTGCACAGCACCCTGGTGGAACTCCTCGAGGCGGTCGCGGCCGAGGTCGAAGCCGGACGCGACACGATCCCTGTCGACACGCTACTCACACGCATGCACGAGTACGCCGAGCGCATCCGCGCCGTGACCTGAGCGCAAGGTCGGAGCGCGCGGCCCGGCCCTGGCAGAGTGGCGCGGTGTGGAGCGGCATCCAGACGGCAGCTCGGCCGATGCGAGGCTCATCCTGTGGGACGTCGACCACACCCTGATCGCCCCCCGTGGGGTCGGTCGGGAGATCTACGCGTCGGCTTTCGCGCGTGTGTTCGGGCGCCCGATGCAGCAGCAGGGAACGTGGTCCGGCCGCACCGAAACCGACATTTTCCGCGACACCGCGCGGCTTCACGGGATCGAGCCCTCCCGTGAGCACATGGAACGTTTCTTCGACGAGTTGGCCAAGGGCTATGTCGACAGATCCGCCGCGCTGATGCAGCGTGGGCAGGCGATGCCGGGAGCCGCGGACGCGCTGAGCGCGCTGGCGCAGCTGCCGGGTGTCGTCCAGACGGTGCTTACGGGCAACATCCGGCCTGTCGCCGTCACCAAGCTCGCCACGTTCGGGTTGGCGGACCACATCGATTTCGACGTGGGCGCCTACGGCTCGGACAGCTCCGATCGAGGCGTCCTGGTGACGCTGGCACGCGACCGCGCCGAGAGCGCCTACGGCAAGTCGTTTCTCCCGGAGACCACCGTGCTCATCGGGGACACCCCAAACGACGTCCGGGCTGGGGTGCGCGGGGGCGTGCGTGTGGTTGCGGTGGCCTCGGGCCGCAGCTCCCCAGACGAGCTCCGCGCCGCCGGCGCCGACGTCGTCCTGCCCGACTTGACCGACCTGGAGCTGCTGCTTCGCCACATCCAGGGTTGACCAGGGTGGTTGTGCGAAGGATTCACGACCTCGACGCCGAGCGCCGCTGTGTCCCTGCGGTCCACCATGTCCTCCGAGGGCAGCGGCGTGGCAGCATGAGCACGTGCGTATCGGGGTCGGACTGCCGACGAGCACACCGGGTGCGAGCGGCCCGGTGCTGCTCGAATGGGCGCGCCGCGCCGAGCAGCGGCGCTTCTCGAGCCTCGGCGTGACCGACCGGCTGGTCTACGACTGCGCCGACCCTCTTGTGGCGCTGGCCGCCGCGGCTGCTGTGACGAGCCGCGTGCGGCTGGTGACGATGATCGTGATCGGCCCGGTCCGTGAGACGGCCGTGCTCGCCAAGCAGGCCGCTTCGGTCGACCAGTTGTCCGGGGGGCGTTTGGTCCTCGGCGTGGGGCTCGGCGCTCGCCGGGACGACTACGAGGCGGCTGGGGCGCGCTGGTCCGACCGGGGCAGGCGGCTGTCCGGCCAGCTCGCAGCGCTGCGCGACGTGTGGGAGGGCGAGGCGGTCGGCCCGCGGCCGGCCCGGCCCGGCGGCCCGCAGCTGCTGGTGGGCGGGGGCAGCGGACCGGCGTTCCTGCGCGCCGCCCGCTGCGC
>JBOGEB010000173.1:3360-9150 GCA_050743125.1 Egibacteraceae bacterium | reverse complement strand
CAGATCGGCCAGCCTCTCACCGGCCACGCGAACGTGGTGTATGGGGTGGCGTTCGGTCCCGAGGGCACGAGACTTGCCTCCGCCAGCGCCGACCACACGGTGCGGCTGTGGGATGCCGCCACCGGCAAACCGCTCGGCCAGCCCCTGACCGGCCACACCGACCAGGTCAACGCGGTGGCGTTCAGCGCGGACGGCACGAGGATCGCCTCCGCTGGCTGGGACGGGACGGTGCGGTTGTGGGACGCCCACACCGGCAAGCAGATCGGTCCGCCCCTGACCGGCCACACCGAGTCAGTCGTCGGCGTGGTGTTCAGCTCGGACGGCAAGACCCTCGCCTCCGCCGGAGGCGACCGGACGGTGCGGCTGTGGAATGCCGCCACCGGGCAAACAGATCGGCCAGCCCCTGACCGGCCACGCCGACTGGGTCTGGGGCGTGGTGTTCAGCCCGGACGGCAAGGCGATCGCCTCCGCCAGCGCCGACCAGACCGTGCGGCTGTGGCCGGTCACTGTCGATGCGTGGATTCGACACGCATGCACGCTGGCCGGCCGGAATCTGCGTCAAGAGGAATGGGACAGATTCGTCGGCCTCGGCAGGCCGTATGCGCGGACGTGCCCCGATCTGCCGTCCGGGTACGGCACCACCGCCTGGCTCATGCTATTGGCAACCTGGTCGGCCTCAGGCTATGATCATCGGCGAGGTCGCTTCTTTCCCAATGGCCTCACGTGTCGGGCAGCGGAACAGCGGGCAGCCCTGACGTAGAAGGCAAAAGGTCAGCGGGCCAATCGCACTTCAGGCCGGCTTTCATTGTCGGCTTTCAGCAACGACGTACGGTCACATGTGACAAGGAAAGTAGCGTGCTCATGAGCCTTTCCGTCATGCGACAACACGCCCGGCTGGGGGTCGCCGTGGCGGCCATGATGGTCCTGCTGCCCGCCAACGCCCTGCCAGCGCACGCGGCGGCGCCCCGCCTGTCGGTCAGCGACGCCCAGTCATTCGAGGGCTCTACCTATTGCGGTGTCGTCCGCTGTGGCATCTTTCCCCTTCCCGCCAGCGCCGTATTCTCTGTCCGCCTGTCAGCGCCGAGCATGAGGACCGTAACGGTGCAGTTCGTGACCGCCGACGGCAGCGCCGTCGCGCCTGGCGACTATCAAGCCACCTCCGGAGTAGTGATCTTCTTACCGGGCGAGACTGGGCCGAAGAACGTTGGCGTGGGGATGGTGCTCGACGACGTGCCGGAGCCGGACAAGACGTTCTTCTTGAACTTGTCGAATCCTACCGGCAACGCCGTCCTCGGTGACGGACAAGGGGTCGGCACGGTCCATAACGGCACACGTTGCATAAGTCTGGGCTGCTCCGTTCCGTCACGGGCAGCCCACTGGACAAAGCCGCTTGGGTGATGAGGGCGCGCCGCTCCTTCAGGCGCCGGGCAAAACGACAACCGTTGAGCGC
The DNA here is from genome assembly GCA_050743125.1 of Egibacteraceae bacterium. Taxonomy (GTDB): domain Bacteria; phylum Actinomycetota; class Nitriliruptoria; order Euzebyales; family Egibacteraceae; genus JBOGEB01. The sequence continues at coordinate 7,700 of JBOGEB010000173.1, read as the reverse complement.
AGATACTCCACCGTCGCGTATTCTGTGAGCGAAAGTTTTCAACCACGCGGGTTGCGGTGTTGATAGGGGCAGGTTGTGGCCCCTGCACGGGACGGGGTTCATGGTCGACCGCATGGTGGAGCTGCCAAGCCGTGGGATCGTCGTCGAGCAGCTGATCCGAGGCTGCCTGGACCCTCCGCCAGACCGACGTCGCCGCGATCTGCCGGTGATTCTGCTGCTGGGCATCCATGGCAGCGGGAAGACGGTGCTGCTGCGCGAGGTCGAGCGGCGCGCTCCGGCGTCAGGCCATGCGTCCGCCAAGATCTGGAGGCGCGCGCCGAGCGACCGCACGAGGTCGCCGCTCATCTGGCCTACGGGCTCAGCAACCGTGTCAAACAGTTCGGCCGGCTGCGGTTCCCACGCCTCCTGCTCGGCCTGGTCGTGACTCGCAGCGCCATCGATCGGTACGACCGTGAGCAGGCGCGCAAGGACCTGAGAGGTCTCCTCGACAACAGCCGCAACCTGATGACCAAGGTCCGCGAGATCAGCGACATCCTGCTCGACGAGGCCCCCGGTGGCATCAGGACGGTTCTCGGTCTCGCGCTTTACGGCATCAGGGCGGCGATCCCAACCGTCAGGGTCCTGCGCGGTCCCGGCTTCAGGTGGTACCGAGAGGCGTTGGGCCTGACGTTCCCGGACCCGCTGGACGCGCTTGTCGAGCTCAACGCGTTGGAGGTCAAACAGACTCCGCAGGCGCTCGCCCAGGTCGACGAGGTGCTCTGCGCCGCGTTCCTCGCTGACCTGCGCGACGCGTTCACCAAAGGACTGCGCGCGCGGCAGCGCACCGGGAACGGCGTGGCGCTGATCGACAACGCCGACTCGCCCGCCGGCCAGGCGTTCCTCGAGGTCCTGGTGACGCTGCGGTGGCCGAGGGCCGCCGCCGTGCCACACGCCGCCGCGTTCGCCCACCGGCTCACCCATGGGCACCTGTGGAGCGTTTGCCTCGTGCTGCGTGCGGTCGCCACGGCCGTCGAGCGCGTCGGCGCGCAGGCCGTGGACCTGCGCGGCGTCCTCGACTGGCCAGATCCCGACCATCCCGACCGGACGCTGGGCGACGGTGCCATCGACCGGCTGCTTCGGGGTACGCCGTCCGAGCTTCGGCAAGCCCTGATCACCTGTTCTACGGCTTCGGACCTCAGCAGCCCGTCACGCCTGCAGACGCTCGGCAGGGAGGCCGGGAGGCTGAATGGGTTCTGCTCCACCGACCTGTGCGGCTCTGCGCTGCATCCGTTCCTGCGCCGTGTCCTCCTCCACGCCCTGGCAGGGCGCGCCGCGAACGACCCTGACCGTTGGCAGGCCGTGCACCGCAGGCTGCGCAGCTGCGACGAGGACGAGGACCACGACAGCACCCAGACGATGTACCACACGTTGGCCCTCGGCGAGCTCGCGCCGGTCGCGGCGCACCTCGACGCCAGATTCGCGGCGGCGGACAAGGTGTCGTGGTCGGCGGAGCTGCACACCATCGCCGCGGCACCACGGCTCGCCGGGCCCGCTGTCCAGACCCCCCGTGAGCACGTCGAGGAGCTCACGTCCGTCGCCGTCGCTGACCTCGAGCCGCTGGCCCGGCTCGTCGCCGCCCTGTGGATCGGCGCTGATCCGCTCGGTGACCCGGGCCGGACCCTGGACCTGGGGATCGCCGCCGACCTCGAGCTGCTTGCGCGCCGCGCGGGATCCAACCGCGACGTGCTGCTCGGCGAGGCGAACCGCTACCGCACCCGTGGGTGTGCCGCGCATCGACGACTGCGCGCCGGGCGTGGAGCACTACGCGCAAGAGTGCATCGGCGTGACCGACGGCGACTTCGAGTTCACGCCGGACCTGGCCGCGGTGATGGGGAAGATCAGTGAGGAGAACCGCTGGGTCTCACAGCAGACGGACAAGCCCTCCGTGAGCGTCGCCTACTGGATTGCGCTCGACCAGAAAGACCCGGCCAGCGTTGGGTTGCGCCATCAGCTCCAGGGCGCCTACCTCGCGCAACGTCGGGTCAACCGCGCCGTGGGAAGACAGCCGCTGATCCGCCTGCTCGTGGCCAACGCTGGTAAGGAGAACGAGCAGTGGAAGCCGGTCGTCACACAGCTGTTGGGCAAGGCCGGCGCTCCCGACCGGCTGGTGGCGGTCGCCGGCCTGGGGCGCAGCTTTGAGGCGACGCGACAGGCGATCACGGAGCAGGCCGATCACCGGATGCCGATGATCGCCTCGACCCTTACCGCCGACAGTTTCAGCCTCGTGCCGGAGGAGCAGCGGGTCAGAGGCCTGGTGCGGGCGTCAGCCACCAACAGCGACCAGGTCAAGGCCACGGTCGCCTACCTGAAGCCAGACGATCAGCGGGCGCTGCTCATCCAGGACACCAATAAGGAGGATCTGTACGTCAGAACCCTCGGCGAGGCGTTCACCGCCGAGTTCCCCGACCCCACGCACACCCTGATCGAGCCCGAGCGCTACGACTCGTCGCTGGGCGGAGTCGCCAACGCCTTCGCGCAGATGATGCCGAACGTCTGCGTGAAGCGGCCCGACGTCGTCTACTTCGCAGGCCGTGGTGGCAGCGTGCTGCAGTCCTTCCTCGAGGCGCTGCCGGGGCGTCCCTGCCTGGACTTCCGTATCAAAGTCGTGACGGGCAACTCCGCGGTGCACACAGCCAACTGGGTTCAGTCGCTGCCTGAGGGCGAATGGGAGCGGCGGATCGGATCCGCCAACGTGACCCTCAGGTACGGGACACTCGCCCATCCCAGCGCGTGGGCCGCCTCGCCAACGTCGTTCTCTCCCGAGGCGACCAGGTACTTCCAGCAGGACTGTGCGGACTGCTTCACCAGCTTGTTCCCCGGCGGGTCGCTCGACGACGGCAGCGCCATCATGGCCCACGACGCCGTGGTCACCGCGGTGCAGGCGATCTGGGACGCCACCGGCCAGCGGGACCTCTCCACCGACCCGCTTACCCTAGGACAGGTGATCCAAGCGCTGGGCCAGCTCCACGACCTGAATGCGGTGCCTGGTGCGAGCGGCTGGCTCTCCTTCGACGGCAACGGCAACCCCGTCGACAAGGCCGTCGCGATCCTCGAGCTGAAACCGGACGGCACCGTGGGCTTCGCCAAGCTCATCGCACCGCGGGGAGCGCCGTTCACCTCTCCCGCGGGTGCGTGAAGGACGCCCGAGCCGCGACCTGGCCGGCGGCGAGCACGCCGTCGTGCGGTGACCGGCCTTGCTCCGTAATCGTCACCGGGATTGTCACCGGGCGGCCAGGCGCAGGCGCTCGTCGAGGGCGTGCACGCAGGCCAGCGGGTTCCACTCCTTGGGCAACCGGGTGCGCGCCTCCAGGACGCGGCGGATCCCCTGCTCGTAGCCGGTGGCCAACGCTCCGTCGAGCGCGCGGCCCAGCGCGTCGCTTGCCGGCTCCGGCTCGCCGACCAGCGCCCATGCGGATCCGCGGTGCACCAGATGAAAAGCGGCCAGGTGCACGGTGGTCTTCGCGGCGGCCGCATCCTTCAGCTCGGCCAGCGCGATCCGTCCGTCGCCGAGCCGTATGTGGCAACCGCCACGTGCGCCGGCCAGGTACGCCTCGTCCCAGCCACGGAACTTGGCGGCGGGTGAGAGGAACCCCTCGCCGCCGGGCTCGGCCCGGTCGAGCAGCCGCGCCGCGTCCCCCATCGCCGCATGGCAGGCCGCTGGTTTGCCGGCGGACGCGCTCTCTGAGGCCAGCTGCAGCTTCGCCCACAGGCGTGTCCACGCGTCCGCCGAGACGGCTCGGGCGTCCGCCTCCTCGGCGCGCGCCAGTCCGGTCGGGGTCCCCCGGTGCACGTACGACAGGCAGGTCAGCGCCTGCGCGGCCTGGCGGTCGTCCGCGGCGGTGTCGAGGGCGTGGGTGAAGTACGCGCGCGCCTCGCCGCGGTTGTCCATCAGGTAGGCGAGCCACCCCGCGAAGCAGCGCGCGTCGTGGGACTCCGCCTGGGCGGCGTGCAGCCGCGCGTACGGCATCAGCTCGACCGGCGGCTTCGTCAGGTACAGGCGGTACAGGTCGGGGCCGACCGGCTCCCGGCGGGAGGCTGGCAGTGGGGACAGCAGCGCGGCGGCCACTCCCGCCAGGGTGGCCTTGTTGAACTCGCCACGGTCCACGGGGGACTCCTTCTTGGGGGGTCCTTCCCGCGCCAGCCTAGCCAGCTCCGCCGGTGGCGTCCTGCCCCTCAGCAGCCGGCGGAGGTCGTCGTCCGGCAGCGGAGCGAGGGCGGCGCAGCGTGTCCGAGCTGGCCGTGGTGGCGCTGCCGTCCTCCGGCCGGGACAGCATCTGCCGGTCGCGGCCTGCAGTTCGCCC
>JBOGEB010000173.1:0-3260 GCA_050743125.1 Egibacteraceae bacterium | reverse complement strand
GACGGCGTTGGAGCAGGACCGGCGCGAGCTGACCGCGGCGTTGGCCCCAGAGCGGCAGGCCCAGCCGTGAAGGCGGGGGGTCTGTGCCTCGCGGCAGTTGGTCAGGACTCGTCCCCGCCGGTCAATCTGGCGAGCAGCGCCTCCCAGCGCGGTGGCAGCTGCCCCTCGGATCGAAGGCGCTCCAGGATCATTCGGGCTTCCGCGAGCCGTGGCTCGGGGTCGGGTTCGACGCGGGCGATTTGCTCCAGAGAGGTCGCCACGTCGACCGCCGCCTCCGCGCTTTCGGGCTGCAGCTCGAAGAGCCGGCGCGCGATCTCCAGGTCCGCCGCGAAGTACCGCAGGGCCGTCGGGAGGTCACCCGTGCCGGCGAAGTACGCGGCCAGTCGGTTGTAGGAGACCGACAGGCCGCGTTGAAGGTCAGCGCGGTCAGGCTCCGCCTCAGCCAGCCGCTGGACGATCTGCAGGCTCTGGGCGTACAGGCCGCGGGCCTGGCCGCCCTGGCCGGACGCGACCGCGAGATCGGCGAGCCGTTCGTAGCAGACCGACAGGCCGCGTTGAAGGTCAGCGCGGTCAGGCTCCGCCTCAGCCAGCCGCTGGACGATCTGCAGGCTCTGGGCGTACAGGCCGCAGGCCTGGCCGCCCTGGCCGGACGCGACCGCGAGATCGGCGAGCCGTTCGTAGCAGACCGACAGGCCGCGTTGAAGGTCAGCGCGGTCAGGCTCCGCCTCAGCCAGCCGCTGGTGGTCTCGCACCAGCTCGGCGTAACGCTCGACCGCGGCGCCAGTAAAGCCCAGCGCGAGCAGCGCTTGGGCTTCATGGTCGGCGACGTTCTTGTACGCGCTGTGGCCGGCCGGCAGGGCGAGACGAACCCGCCGCGCGAAGCTCAACAGCCCCAAGGTCGATGTGCGGGCCAGGAAGTCCGCGACTGTGACAGCCACGTCCGCAGCGTCATCGAAACAGTCGGCTGCCAGGAAGTTCTCCGTCGCCTCGACCCACTCGGCGGCATCCCGGGACGCCGACCGGATCCGCCTGACCCGCAGCTCCCCCGCCTGGCGGCAGCGCCTGCGGTAGTCGTCGTCTGACTGGTGTTGCCGTAGCGCCTCGGCGGTCCACCGGTGCACCCACAGCCCCCCCTCGGCCCGGACGAGCAGGGACAGGTCCGCCAGCCGTCCCGCCGCCCCCTCCACCGTCTCAGCCGGGATCCTCGCCTCGGTGAGCGCACCCGCCAGGTCCTCGGATGGCACCGGCAGGCTCGACACCGCCACCTGCAACAGCACCGCCCGCTCCTCCTCGTCGAGGGCGTCCAGCAGCTCGTCGAGCACGATGTCACGAGCGCCCAGACGCACCGCGTCGCTCACGGCAGCGGCCACGTCCCGGTCCTCGCTCGGGTCGATGCCCTCAGCCCGGGCGAGCGCATGCAGCTTCGGCCGCACCCGCCCCACGCTGGCTCCCCGGCGCAACAGCGCGTCGAGCAGCTCGAGCACCCGCGGATGCCCACCGATCAGCGAGCCGACCAACGCCACGTCCTCGCGGTCCAGCCGGCGCAGACCGTCCAAACGCCAAAACAGCCGCCGTGTCTCCGCCACGCTCAGCGGCCCGACCGGCACCTGGTGCAGCGCGTGGATCAGCCCCGGGATCGGGTAGCGGCAGGTGACCACGAGCTTGCCGACGTGGCAGGCGTCGACCAGCCCCCCGAACACCGCCGCGGTCGCCTCGTGCAGCCAAGCCCGGCCGTCGCTGGTGAGGTTGTCCTCGAAGTTGTCGAACACCAACGCCAGCCGATGCTGGCGCAGCGCACGCTCCAACAGGTCGAGCCGGGACCGGTCGTCGTCGGCCGCATGCAGCCCCACCCGTAGCTGCTGCGCCCACGCCGAGTCCGACGCCGCCAGGTCGACCTGCAGCGCGCGGCAGACCTCCTCCAGGCTCCACACCCCCTGCGTGGCCGAGCACACCCAGCCGTCCTCGCTCAGACGGGCCATCGCCCGCCCGGCGATCGTGCTCTTGCCCACCCCGCCGATGCCGGTGAGCGCCACGCCGGCGACGTCCCCGTGGTCGGCTCCGAATCGCCGATCCCCACGGACCGCCCGCAGCGTCGTGCGCAGCTGCGCCCGTCGCCCGATCAGGTCACGGACCCTCACCACCGGGACCGGCCCGTCCACCGCATGCACCGGCGGGCGACGCAGGCTCACCTGCGGCAGGTCGCTGTCCACCAACGGCGCGTCCTCGCCGGTCAACAGCAGCGTGGGGACGGCCCACTCGGGCCGGCCCGCCGCGGCCGGGTCTTGCTGCCTGGCCGTCTCCACCTCCCGCCGAGCGGCCGCCAACGCCACCCCGGCGCGCGGCCACGGCGGGGTCGACAGCTCGCGGTACAGCACGGTCGCCAGCTCGGTCGCGTAGCGGTCGGTCACCGGGGCCTGCATCGCGACGACCCGCGACACCCCAAGGCGGTGCAGGTGGAACGCCAACCCCCTGACGCTGCCGCCACCGGCGCATGACGACACGACCACCAGCGGCACGACCTTCCCGCTGTCGTGGAGGCAGGCGGCCAGATCAGCGGCGGACACCGCCACGGCCCGGCCGTCCTCGTCCTCCAGCTCGATGCCGTCGGCGCTGCCGTGCCCCGACACGTGCAGCACGTGGTAGTCGTCCTCGGCCAACGCCTGGCGGATCGTCGCCGGATGCGCCACCTCGAGGATCCGCACCTGAGCCCGCCCCTCGCGGACCGCCGTGTCCACCGCGTCCAGGATCGAGCCCATCTCGGCCTCGATGTCCAACGGCACGTTCGGGGTCTGGCCCTCGTCGGGCGCGCCCACCGCCACCAAGATCTTCAACGGGCCGGGCGCAGGCGGCGGCGGCTGAGCATCGACGCCGGCCAACGTGCGCCACATCCGCACCGCCGGCACCAGCACCGGCGCCCTGCCGCCCGGCAGCAGCGCCGCCTCGAACGGGAGCGCCACCACGGGGTCGGGCGCGACGATGCGGACATCCGCCACCGTGGCCGTGTCCAACCCGTCGAGCAATGTGTCAAGGGCGGTGCCGACCTCACCGGGGAAGACGACCCCGCGCATTCGTCGTCCCAGCTCGCCCAGCAGCGGCGGGGTCCTCGCCTCGCCCAGGTCCAACCCCGATGGCAGCCTCACCCCCTCGGCTGACGCCTGGCGCTCACCGTCCACCAGCAGCGTCACGCTTGGGCTGCCGTCGTCGCTGAGCACCACGGTGACCGCGCGTGACACCGCACGCAACGCGGCAGCAACACCCGG
>JBOGEB010000172.1:0-9168 GCA_050743125.1 Egibacteraceae bacterium | reverse complement strand
CGCCGTCCATATCGCCACAGCGCTGACGCTGAGGCTTGCCAACCTTACCCTCGTCACCTACGACGACCGGCTGGGTGACGCCGCGCGCGCTGCGGGCCTGGCGGTCGTCTCGCCCTCCTGACGAGAGCGCTGGCTTACTCGGGCAGCACGCGCCACGCGCGGCTTCGGTGCGGGCCGGCGCGGTACGCCCGGAAGTGCGGATCGAAGCTCAGGACGGTGTCGATGCCGTGGTGCTCCATCAGGACGAAGCTCGAGGCGTCGGTGTAGCTGAAGCGTTGGTCGTACCAGGCACGCTGGAGCCCCAGGATCTGTCTGCGTACGTCGTCGTCGATCGAGAGCATCGTCGCCGTAACCGCGATGTCGGCGCAGGTGGGTGTTGCGAGGTGAACGTGTCCGAAACGTTGGAGCAGGTTCCACAATTCGGCGAGCACCGCATCGCTGGTGGCGAGCTGCCCATGGGCGGCTCGCAGGGCTGCCCGTGCCGAGTCCGCAGGACTGCCTTCCCGGGCTGCCGCCTCGAACCATACGCCCGTGTCGACGAAGATCATGACACGGCCTGGCGGCGTTGCTCCTGTCTGGCCTCCCACTCCGCGATGTGGCGCAGGTGCTCCTGATAGAGGTACTCGCCAAGCTCCGCCTCGGCGACTCCTGGCGGTGCTGACCTGAATCCGGGCGGCGGGCCGGCGGCGAGCCGCGCGTGCATGCGCTCCACGAGCCCCTCGCCGCTCCCCTCACCGTGTCGGACAAGGTACTCGGCGACGGCCTCACGGACGACGGTGGCCATCGACACTCCCCGATCGGCGGCGAACCGGCGCAACGCGAGGTGGCGGTCAGGCTCGAGATAGACCTGCGTACGCTGGTACTCTGTCATCGGTACGACATCATACCACCACTACATGATGTCAAATAGGCTTGACCCTCACGGAGAGACGCATTGATCAAAGCGCTTCGTACCTTCCGTGTCCGGCCCTTGCTGCCCGCTGAGCTGCAGCCTCTGTCCGACCTGGCCCTGAACCTGCGCTGGGCGTGGCACCCGCCGACCCGCGAGCTGTTTCGGTGGGCCGACCCCGACACGTGGGAGGAGGTGGGCCAGAACCCGGTCGCGTTCCTCGGCCGCCTGGCGCCGGAGCGGATGGCGGCGCTGATCGAAGACGCGGCGTTCGCCGACGAGCTCGCCGCGGTGCACGGCGACCTGCGCCGCTACCTGGACAGCTTCCGGTGGGCGCAGCGGCAGGCGCAGCGACAGCCCCGGATCGCGTACTTCTCCCCGGAGTTCGGCCTGACCCACGCGATGCAGACGTACTCGGGCGGCCTTGGAGTGCTCGCGGGCGACCATCTCAAGGCCGCGAGCGACCTCGGGCTTCACCTGACCGGGGTCGGGCTGCTGTACCGCCAGGGGTACTTCCGGCAGTACCTCGACGCGGACGGCTGGCAGCAGGAGCGCTACCCGGACCTCAACCCCTACGGGCTGCCGCTCCAACGCCTCGAGGCCGAGCAAGGGCCTGCCCTGGTCGAGGTGGAGTTCGCCGGCCGGGTCGTCGCGTGCCAGATCTGGCGCGCGCAGGTCGGGCGGATCCCCCTGCTCCTGCTCGACACCGACCTGCCGCAGAACGCGCCTGAGGATCGCACCGTCACCGACAAGCTCTACGGGGGCGACACCGAGCACCGGCTGCAGCAGGAGATCGTTTTGGGGATCGGCGGGGTTCGCGCCCTTGACGTCGCCCGCGGGCTGCGAGCGGTCGGCAGCCCACCCGAGGTGTTCCACTCGAACGAGGGGCACGCTGGCTTCCTTCAACTGGAGCGGATCCGCCGGCTGGTCGTCGAGGAAGGCCTGAGCTTCGACGAGGCGATCGAGAGCGCGCGGGCGGCGGTGGTGTTCACGACGCACACGCCCGTGCCGGCCGGGATCGACGTGTTTCCCCGGATGCTCATGGAGCAGTATTTCGAAGGGCTGGCGCGCGAGTGCCGGATCTCGATGGACCGGCTTATGGCGATCGGCCAGCCCGACGGCGCCGACCCGCAGAGCCACTTCAACATGGCCGTGATGGGCCTGCGCCTGTCGGCCTGCGCGAACGGCGTGTCCCAGCTGCACGGCCGGGTGTCACGGATCATGTTCTCCGGGCTGTGGCCGGGCATCGACGCCTCCGAGGTGCCGATCACCTCCGTCACGAACGGTGTCCACGCGGCGACGTGGGTCGGACCCGAGATGGCCGGGGTCTACAACCGCTACCTCCCGCCGGATTGGGCCCACAACCCCACCGCGTGGAGCCGCGCGGCCGAGATCGGCGACGACGTCTTGTGGCGCGCCCGCGGCCGAGCCCGCGAGCGGATGGTCCAGCACATCCGCGCCTGCGTCCGGGCGCAGCGCGAACGCCATGGCGAGCCTGCGTCCTCGCTCGCATGGACCGACGAGATCTTCGACCCCGACGCGCTCACGATCGGGTTCGCCCGCCGGTTCGCGGAGTACAAGCGCGGCACGCTGCTGCTCCGCCAACCCGAGCGGCTGCAGACGCTCCTGGAGTCAACCGAGCGGCCCGTCCAGTTCGTCTTCGCGGGCAAGGCCCATCCGCGTGACAACCTTGGGAAGAGCCTCATCCGTGAGCTCGTCCACTACAGCTCCGACCCACAGCTTCGCGGGCGGATCGTGTTCGTCGAGGACTACGACATCGAGCTCGCGCAGATCCTTTACCAGGGCTGCGACCTGTGGCTGAACAACCCGCGCCGGCCCTACGAGGCATGTGGCACGTCCGGGCAGAAAGCGGTCCTCAACGGCGCGCTGCACTGCTCGACGCTCGACGGCTGGTGGGACGAGATGTACGACGGCGAGAACGGCTTCGCGATCGGCGGCGTCGATGAGCACGCCGACGCCGGCCAGCAGGACGCCGCCGACGCGCAGGCGCTGTTCGACCTCCTGGAGCGCACGGTCATCCCGATGTTCTACAACCGCGCCGAAGGGCCGCTCCCTCGTGGCTGGCTCGGGCGGGTGCGGCGGTCGATCGCGACCCTGTGCCCCCGGGTGCTCGCCACGCGCATGGTCGTCCAGTACACGACCGACCTCTACTCGCCCGTAGCCGAGCACGCGCGGCGTTTGACCGCTGACGGCAACGGGCGCGCCAAGGTGCTCGCGACCTGGCGCGCCCGGCTCGCCAGGTGTTGGGATGAGGTGCGCGTGCTGGAGGTCACCGGCGGTGAGGGCGCTGCCGAGATCGGCGAGCGCCGCGAGCTCTGCGTGACGGTCCAGCTGGGCGCGCTCACCCCCGGCGAGGTGCGGGTCGAGCTGCTCCACGGCGCGGTCCGCGCGGACGGGCTGATCTCGAGCCCGCATATGGACCCCCTCACCTGTGAGGGTCTCCGGGAGACCAGTGACCCCGACCTTCCCGACGGCGAGGTTCCACCCGGCGCGCTTGAGCTCCCGAGCGACGGGATCTACCACTACCGCGGGAGCTTCGACCTTGCCGTGTCGGGCGAGTACGGGCTCACGCTGCGGATCGTCCCCTACCACGACGACCTCGTCGCCTGGGCCGACACCGGCCTCGTCGCCTGGGCCGACGAGGCCGCGCTCATGGGAGACGGCCGCTAGCACATGTGTCGACAGTCCGCAGGGCTGTGTGGCGGAGTCGCGGGCGGTGGCTCACCAGGGCGTCTCACCGCTTCACACCCAAGGACGACCAGACGTTCTCAATCGCAGGGCGCGTAGGGTGGGGAGGATGTGCCAGCATCCAGCGGAGGACCGAACGGCGCCCTGGTGGAGGGACGCGGTCGGCTACGAGGTCTACCTGCGGTCTTTCGCCGACGGCGACGGCGACGGCGTCGGTGACCTGCCGGGTCTGCTCGGCCGTCTCGACCACCTCGCCTGGCTGGGCGTCGACCTCGTCTGGGTCACTCCCTTCTACCCGTCACCGATGCGCGACCACGGCTACGACGTCGCCGACTACATGAACGTCGATGAGGTGTTCGGGTCGCTCGCCGATCTCGACGCGGTCGTTTCTCGGGCGCACGAGCTTAGGATGCGCCTGATCGTCGACCTTGTACCGAACCACAGCTCGTCCGACCATCCGTGGTTCCAGCAGTCGCGCAGCTGTGTCGACAACGTCTACCGCGACTACTACGTCTGGCGCGACCCGCGACCTGACGGTGGGCCGCCGAACAACTGGGTGAGCGTGTTCGGAGGGCTCGCCTGGACGCTCGACCAGGTGACCGGCCAGTACTGGCTCCACTCGTTCTTGCCTGAGCAGCCGGATCTCAACTGGGCGAACCCCAAGGTCGCGGATGAGTTCGACCGCATCCTGCGGTTCTGGCTCGACCGGGGCGTGGACGGCTTCCGGATCGACGTGGCGCACGCCCTCGCGAAGCACCCCGACCTGCCGGACAACCCGCCAGGCCGCCCGCCCGAGTGGGCCGAGCTCTCCAGCACGAGCGCCGCCGGATGGGAAGACTTGGAGCACCGCTACGACACCGACCAGCCGGCGGTGCTCGACCTGTATCGGCGGTGGCGGGGGGTCGTCCAGCCGTACGGCGGGCTCCTGGTCGGCGAGGTCTACCTGCTGGAGGCCGACAGGATCAGCCGCTACCTCGCTGGCGACGGGCTCGACCTCGCGTTCTGGTTCCCGCCGCTGCACCTTCAGTGGGACCCTGACCGGCTGCGATGGGCGCTCCGGGAAGGGCTGCGTCTCACCCATGGCGCCGTCGCCTGGGTGACCGGCAGTCATGACCGCCCGCGAGCGGTGTCGCGTTTCGGGGGTGGCGCGGTCGGCCAGGCGCGCGCGCTCGCGCTGTCGACGCTGGAGTTCGGGCTGCCCGGCGTCCCGTTCCTCTACCAGGGCGAGGAGCTCGGGTTGCCGGACGGGGTGGTCGCTGTGCAGGAGGCCCAGGACCCGGTCGCACTGCGAGGGGGTGCAGGCGGCCGGGACTGCGCCCGCACGCCGATGCCGTGGACACCAGAGCGGGGCCTCGGATTTACGACGGCCGAGCGGGCGTGGCTGCCGTTCGGCGACCGGACGCCTGCGGACACGGCCGCGTTCCAGCGCGCCGACGACCAGTCGATCCTCCACCGCTACCGGAGGCTCATCCGGGTACGACGGTCCCTGCTGCGTGGTCCCGACCCGGTGGAGTGGCTCACCGACTCCGGCCCGGTCATCGCCTACCGGCGCGGACCGGCGGTGGTCGCGGCGAACTCCGCGGCCGACCCTGAGCGCCTGGCGCTGCCCGGACGTTTCGAGGTGCGCTTCAGCAGCCTCGGCCGCGGGGAGGGCGAGATCCACGACGGCGTGGTTCAGCTGGCCGGCAATGAGGCGATGATCCTCGCATCGACCGACTCGCGAGGAGCCTGAGAACGTGTTTGAGATTGTTGTGGGAGGTCGCGTCGCGTCGGGTTCCGCTCGCGAAGAGCCTTTTAGGTCGGAGCCTCTTTCCGGGATGCGACGCGACCGACTCGTCAAGCCATCGTCGTATGTTTTTGTTAGAGCTGTTGCGGTTTCGGCGGCGAGGGCCACCGAAACCGCGCTCCGCTTCGCTGCGCCCGCGAGGCAAGGCCGCGATTCTCAAACACGTTCTGAGAACATGGGTCGAAACTCCGAAGGGCGGTGGAGCACAGTCGCCGACGACGGCTCAATACGATCTCCGCTTCGCTTCGCCCACGGGGTAAGGCCGCGGTTCTCGAACACGTTCTAAGGATGATCGGCGGAGAGCGCGATGCCCACGATCCTTCCTGAGGCGCCGATCCCGTCGTTCGAGGAGTATGCGCTGGGCGGGGGCGGGCAGGGGCTCCGGCAGGCACTGGCCATGGATCCCCTCGAGGTCGTCGCAGAGGTGACGCGGTCCGGGCTACGCGGCCGGGGTGGCGCAGGCTTTCCGACCGGCGTGAAGTGGGCGTCGGTACGGGACTCCGGGACAGGGACGCCGACCTACTTCGTCTGCAACGGTGCCGAGGGCGAGCCGGGCACGTTCAAGGACCGGACCCTGCTGTACCGCAACCCGTACCAGGTGCTCGAGGGCGTGCTCATCGCGTCGTACGCCCTGGGCGCGCGCGCGGCGTACATCGGCGTGAAGAAGCGGTTCACCCGCGAGCTCGGACGGCTGGCCGAGGCGCTTGAGGGCGCGGAGATCGCCGGCTGGGAGGGCGTCGACACCGTTGCGGTCGTGCCCGGCCCGGACGAGTACCTGTTCGGCGAGGAGAAAGCGATGCTGGAGGTCATCGAGCGCAAGCTGCCGTTCCCGCGAATCCTGCCGCCGTATCTTCAGGGCCTGTTCGCGACCATGGCCTCGCCGAACCCGACCGCGGTGAACAACGTCGAGACGCTGGCCCACGTCACGAGCATCTTGACGACCTCGGCGGACGAGTTCCGCACCGTCGGCACCCAGGAGGCGCCGGGCACGATGGTGTTCACCGTGATCGGCGACTGTGCGAGCCCGGGCGTCTACGAGCTGCCGCTCGGCACGCCGCTGCGGACGCTGATCTGCGACATCGCCGGTGCCTGTGACGTCAAGGCGATCTACAGCGGCACCTCCAACCCAGTGATCACCCCGGATCTGCTCGATCTGCCGATGGACTTCGACTCGTTTCAGGAGGCTGGCGTCGGCCTGGGCAGCGGCGGGTTCGTCGTCTACGGCCAGCACCGTGACATCGTTCAGGTGGCGCACGTGCTGGCGCGGTTCCTCGCGATCGAGTCCTGCGGCCAGTGCCTCGCCTGCAAGCTTGGGACCATGGAGATCTCCGAGCGGCTCGATCGCCTCGTCCGGGGTGAGGGCACCCAGACCGACGTCGAGCAGATCCGTAAGCGCTGCACGAACGTCACCGACAGCAACCGCTGCTACCTGCCGGTCGGCGCCGCCCTCACGGTCAGCAGCACGCTGGAGCGCTTCGCGGGCGAGTTCGCCGCGCACCTCGGTGTTCCCTCCGAGCCCGGGGTCGCCGTCGACGTCCCGAAGATCCTCGACCTCGACCCCGACTCCGGCGAGGTCACCTACGACCTGGACTACCGCCGCAAGCAGTCGGACTGGTCCTACGCTCCTCCTGCGTAGCCCCGTGCGCTGGGCATGGCCGGAGTGGGCGTTGCTTCAGGAGGCGCCGAGCGCTCTGGCCAGGGCAGGCACTCGCTGGACGACGAGGAAATCGAAGGCGAGCACGGCCATGACGGTGAGGCCGAGCAGGGGGAACAGCGCCCCCAGCGCGGCCGTGATCACGAGCACGCCGGCCCTGAGCCTGCGGTCGGGCTCCTTCCGCGGCGCGCCCAGCCCGGTGGGGCGCCGTTTGCGCCACATGACGATGGCCGTGGCGGCCGACGTGAGGATCGCCAGGGCGCCAGCCAGCGCGAGGAGCTGGCTGAGCAGGCCCCACTCGCGGCCCTCGTGCAGGCTGATGCCGAAGTCGGTGGCCTTGGCCAGCGGACCGAACTGGGCATAGCGGTAGTCGCCCAGCGGCTCAGCGGTGTACTGGTCGAGGTAGGCGACGCGCTCATCGACGGCGCTGCGGTTGGGCTGCGGATCGGCGTCCGGGAACAGTCCGATCGTGTAGCTGCCGGTGGCGTCCTCGGGCATCGTGATGCCGAAGCCCGGCGGGAACCCGAGCTGCTGTGCGCGGCCGACGATCGCGTCCAGCGGCGCGCCGTCGTGCGGGTCCCAGGCCAGCGCGCCGTCTGTGTGACGGTGGCCGACGGGCCGGCCTGACGCGGCGACGGGCAGGGTGCCCATCGCCCAGGGTGACTTGCCGTTGGGCAGCAGCTCACCGACGGTCTTGGAGGTCGCGCCGTCCCAGGTGCCGGGCGGGTAGCTGGCGCCGAGCTTGGTCGCGGCCTGTTGGAGCTTCGGGCCCCAGAAGCCGGTCCAGGCCATCCCGGTGATCAGGAAGAAGACCGTGACGAACGAGAACGTCACGCCCGTGATCGCGTGGACGTCCCGCCAGGGGATCCGTCGTCCGCGCATGCCAAGGCGTGGGACGAGCACGCCCCGCAGCGAGCGTGGCCGGCGTCCCCGTGGCCACCACAGGTACACGCCGGTGACGACCAGCACGAGGGACCATCCGGCGACGATCTCGATGAGATGGTCGCCCCAGTTGGCGCTTCCCAGCCAGCTGCCGGTCATCAGGGAGCCGTGCAGCGCCAGGGCGATGTTCGCCGGGTCCTTGCCGTTGTCGCGCTGTCCGAGCATCTGGCCGGTGTAGGGGTTGACGAAGACCGAGAGGGTCTGCCCCGCCTCGGTGGTGAGGTCGAACTGGGTCGAGCGCTGGGCGGTGTGCGGCGTGGCGATCCCCGAGACGGTCCCGCTCGGGTACACGCGCTCGACGGCGTCGAGCTGCTGCTGGTAGGTCACCGTCTGGCCTTGAGGCGTCACGTTGAGCATCTGCCCGTACAGGAGGCTGTTGAGCTGCGGTTTGAACAGGTACACGATCCCGGTCAGGCACAGCAGGACGATGATCGGGATGCTGAGCAGGCCGGCGTAGAAGTGCCAACGCCAGACCGCGCGGAACAGCGACGAGCGGGAGCGGGCGAGCCCCTCGCCGTCCTCGGTGGTTCCGGCTGCCGGGTCGAGTGGTTCCGCCGTGATGGACATGCCGTTCGCGACCTCCTTCGGTGTGCGCCGCGAACGAGCCCGCCACCGCTGACCAGCGGCGTCCGCTCGAGAGCCCACCTGTTGCCCGTCCCTACAACAAGAGTGCGTGTTCGGCGGCGGCGAGTTCCCTCGGGCTTGGTCTACGGCCCCCGCCCCCCGGGTTGCGGATGTATCTGCCCCAAGTCCCCCCACGTCTGGATTGCGGGGTGAGCCACGAGGCTAAGAACCCGGGTCGTTTGGGCGGTGTTCGCGCTTGTGGCCAGGGTTCGTCACGTATGCGTGACGAACCCTGGCCATATGACGATTCCTGGCCACAGCGCTGACACGCGTCACGCACGGTCGAAATGGGCTGCTCACGATGACGCTGGGTCTGCTGCAGGCGGACGCGGCGGGGGTCACTGCGACCAGCGGCCGGCACGCGCTCGAGGCGTGCGGCACCGGCGCGCCGCGTCACTGCACAGCGGGAAAACAGCAACGTTATTTCTGCCCAAGCGCTAACCCCGAGGGCGGATCGGGGACGAGGGCCGGCCCAGCACCATGTGGTCGGTGGCCGGCCAGCGGTGTGGTGACGTGATTGCGCGGCCGTCGAGCAGGGTGCGGACTCCCGGCAGGTCCTCGGGG
>JBOGEB010000171.1:0-9243 GCA_050743125.1 Egibacteraceae bacterium | reverse complement strand
GCCACTCTTCCAGCCGGGCGTCGATGGCGCGTTGCAAGGCGTGGGCAGCGCGTTCAAGACACCACTTCAGGAGGCCGACCTCATGGTACGAAGGTTCCGATTCCAACGGTCTGCAGGTCAACGCCCTATGGCACACGGGGTCCTCACGAGTAGGCGGTCAGGCGGAGGACGGGCCGGCGGTCTGCGAACGAGCGGGGCGCGGACGTTTGCGTGGGTCCTGCTTGGTGCGGTCGTGGCGAGCGGGTGTAGCGGCGGCGCGTCCGTCGATGCGCCAAACACGGTCGGAGGCGACGGGAGCGCCGACCGCGCGGTGAACGAAAAGGGCGAGGCGTCGATGGCCCGGCTCCCCACGATTGCGGGTGTGCGGGACTTGGGAGTGATCGCTAACCCGAAAGGGACGAACTTCGGTCGCGACGGGGCGAGTTCTTGCACGCTCGGAGGGAAACTCCTCTATGCCTTTGGCGATACGCTCTTCTTCACGAAGGCGGCCGATGGTGCGAGCTATCGAACCAACACTGCGGCTGTCGCGGAGCTCACGAGCCCGACAGTCCTCAACGAGCCACTGGACGCGAACGGCTTCCCGTCACAGTTCATTCCCTTTACGGCCAATGAGATCGCCTACAACCAAGCGGCGGGGGACACGGGGAACGACCGCATCGGCCTCTGGCCAGGTCGGTGCGTCACTCTCCCCGACGGCACCGGCCTTGTCTTCTTCGACAAACTGAAGATCAAGAACGGTGAGTTCGAGTTCCTCGGTATGGGGGCGGCCAAGGTGACCAAAGAGAGCACGACGGCGACGCGGTTACCCGATCTCCTCTTCGCGCCCCCAGAGCCAGATTTCTTCCACGGGGCGCTCGTCGATCATGGGTTCCTCTACCTCTACTCGTGCACCAAGAGCCCCGTCTGTCAGGTAGGCCGTGCGCCGGTCGGCCAGGCGACGAGGCGTGCGAGCTACACCTTCTGGGACGGCTCGTCCTGGACCCCCGACCTGACCCGCGCGGTGGCGAGCGTCCCTGGAGCTGCGTCCGGGTTCTCCGTCGCGTACAACGCCTACCTCGGCGCCTACGTCTCCTTCACGAGCTACGGCGTCAAGCCGAACATCTCGATGCGCGTCGCCCCAAGCCCGGTCGGTCCGTGGTCCGACGCCATCGACGTCTTCACGTTTCCTGGCAACGTCTACGCAGTCGAGCAGCACACCGCGCTCGCCGCGGACGGCGGACGGCGCGTGTTCGTGAGTGCGTTCCGTTCCCTCGGAGATCTCCGCGGCGACATCCACCTCCTCCAGGTCGACCTCACGAAGGGCCGTTCTTAGTCAGCACGTATGGGTCGGCGCGTCGGACGACGCCTGGTTCGCCACAGCTCATCTTGCGACAGCGTGGGCCATCACCCGCCGGAGCCCGTCAGCTACCCGGGCCTGTGCCGAGGCGTCACAGGCGTCGCTCATAACTGGCCTGGGATCATGCTCCGGCGCCGGACGGGGGACTCGGGGCTTCAATCAAGAATTGGCGGAAGGCTGGCGTGGTCGGTCGAAGGCCTGGCGGACCTGGTCGAGGTCGAAGCGCTCGGGGTCCCAGTCACCGAGCCAGTCGCGGAGTCCCTCAGGGTCCTCGCCGCCTCGGGCGACCTCCACGCACTCCTCGTAGCCCTGCACACCGCCGCAGTCCTCGGACGGGAAGGCCCGAGCGCCGTCCAACAGCCGGCGCTCGAAGCGCTCGGAGGACTCCACGATCCGCCTCAGCTCCACCTCGTGCACCCACGAGTCGCCGAAGTCGTACTCGTACAGGCAGCGCCGCTCCGACTCGAAGAAGTCCGCCACCAGAACCTTGGCGGCGTCGGGGTCCGGCTCTCCCCACTCGTCGTCGGGGATGCCCGCGATGCTCTCGCCGTACTCGTCGCGGAACGCGAACAAGTGGTAGTTCTGCCAGCCGCAGGCATCCTGGATGGCGTCGTGGAGATCGAGGAAGGTCGCGTCGGCGGGAAGCTGGAGGCGCCGCCAGATCCGGGGCTCGACCTCCTCCAAAGCGATGTCGAACTCGTAGTAGGTAGGCATCGGCCTTTCTCCAATCGTTGCAGATGGTTGGTCGGCAGCATCGAGAGGTTAGACGCGGCCAGTGGCACCCTTGCCGACTCGGCTTCGACGCGCGGCGAGGGCACGGCTGAACGGCCGGCTCCTGGCCGGTGGTCGCTGGTCGGAGGTCGCGGAGCGGTGGTGCTCCAACACGATCTCGGAGGCGGGGGTGAGGCCGGGCAGCGCCGGTCGGTCGAAGAACGCGGGCTTGCGGCGCCGCAGAAGCGTCTCGCCGTCCGCCTCCCAGGAGAACCCCGGCCGTCTCAGCACCAGCTGGAAGAGACGGCTGGCCTTGGCCGTGTCCTGCTCGGCGAGACGCCGCAACGGCAGGGGGGATACGGAGTCGTCTCTCAGATAGTCCTGGATCTTCCGGCGGTACAGCGGCCTGGTGGCGACTTCGGGGTCGGCGAACGCCTCGGCGACAAGCCCGAAGTCCGCGTAGAAGTTGAGCCCCTCGACCTCGTCGTAGATCAGGCCGACCGTCGGTGACTCGGTCAGGTCGGGCGGCAGCTCCAGCTCGGGGGCGGCCCCCCTGGCGCCGCATGACCGCCTGCAGTGCTGCCCGTAGGCCCGCATCCGCTCGGCCAGCTCCGCGCCGGGCAGGACGACGAGGTCCGCGCCGAAGAACTCGACGAAGCGTGCGCGGGCCTGGCGTTGCAGCTCCCAGCCGCGCTCCAGCTTCTCCGGGTTGCGGAAGACCAGCGCCGGACACCGCAAAGAGAGCTCTGCGGCCAGGCGCGCGATCTCACGGCGGGCAGAGGACGGGAGCACGGTTTGGCTGCCGCTGAACAGCCACTCCTGTCCCACCGGTACCAGCCGGGTGATCACGAACGACCGGCGCGGCATCTGCGCGAACACCGCGGTTCCTGTGTTGGAGTGGACCCGGTAGGTCAGCTCGTCGATCAAGTTGAGCAACAGCAGCGCGTTCCCGTCGCGCCGCTGCACCTCGAACATCCCCTCGACGACGTCCCGCCAGCTCAGCAGCATCTGGCGGTCCTGCTCCGGCAGGCCCGGGTGAGCGGTGACGAAATGGTCGACCACGGTCAGGCCGTCGGCAAGCCGATGCTGCAACACGAACGAGTCGAGCGTGTTGATGAGCTTCCCCTCGTCATCGACGACGCCCTCACCGGCTCCGCGCAGCGCGCTGCGGTACGCCTTCGCGAAACGCGGGCGCTGCCCGAACTCCACCAGGTCCCGCTTCAGCTCCCCGCTGCGCACCACCAGGTCCGCGACAACCGTCATCCTGACCTCCCCCCTACCCTGAACGCGAACAATTCGATTCTGCGTCCAGCAGTGTAGGGACTCAGTGGAGAAATCGAGTGGAGGGGCGACCGGCTGGAGGACGGCCCCGGCACAACCGCAGAAGTGAGCATCAGGCGCGGCTCCCAGTCCGGTCAGGGGACCCGCATCGACCCGGTGCTCCCTCGGTCATGGCTCGGGTCCATTGCCGCGTCGTGCGGCTCGGTCGGCGAGCAGGCCAGCCGCGGCGGCGATCCCACGCTGGACCGCGGAGGCCGGCTCGACGTCATCCGCGACAGCCGAGACGACAGCGCCGACAAGCGTGTCTCCTGCCCCAGTGGTGTCCTCGGCGTCGATCCGGCGTACAGCCACCTCACCCCCCCGCGCACCACTGCGCCAGCGCACGCCTCGCGATCCGCGGGTCTGTACGAGCAGACAGCCGGCAGCAACAAGATCCTCGACCCGACCTGGAGCGATCGCCGCGGCGAGGAAATCGTGCTCGTCCCCGCCGTAGGTCACCACCCGTGCCCGAGCGAGCAGCGCGCTTACCAGGTCCGGCGGAAACGCGTCCGGATCGTTCTTGACCGCCCAGGCCAGCCCGCTGCCCGGTGGAAGAGCAGCGAGCACCGTTCGGGTGGCCGCGCAAGGCCCTGCCATGACGACACACCAGTCGGCGTCATGGACGATCCCGCGCTGCACCGCGGTCAGCTCGTTGGGGCGGCAGTCGCCCGGGTCGTAGATGCACGCGGTCTTTCCGCCGGACGTGGAGAGCAGCCACGCCGCCGGGGTGCGCTCGCCCACGACCGACACGCCGGTGACGTCGACTCCAGCCGCGCGCAGGTCGGCGGTCCAGGCCGCGCCGTCCTCGTCGTCGCCTACCCAGGAGACCGCCTGGGCGGCGAGCCCGTTGGCGGCGATCGCACGGAGCACGTATGCCACGCCGCCGTTGCCCGGCCAGGGACAGGACAGCCGTCGCCGCACCAACGTGGTACCGGCCGTACCGAGGAACGCCTCGACCGCCATGGCGTGATCCCGGCTGGCGTAGCCGACCACGGTGACTCGAGTCATAACGCCTCCAACGCCTCGCACGCCTCGCTTAAGCCGACCACCCGGCCGAAGTACCGATCGACGTCCTCCAGGCTCGCGGCGGCCAGGTGCGGTCGGTTGGAGTTGGTCGCGTCGCGGGCCAACAGCACCTCGTACCCGCCAGCGAACGCGTCCTGAATCGTCGCACGCACGCACACGTTCGTCTTGATCCCGGCGACCACCAGTCGGTCGATCCCCTGCTCGCGCAGCAGCAGGTCGAGGTCGGTGGCGTAGAACGCCGAGTACCGCCGCTTCGGCAGCCCGACCTCCCGTGAGAGCCGGACGGCGCGAAGCCGTCGACGTACGCCGACTCCTCGTCTGTGAGCTGACAGTGCCGCGGGAGCTTGCGGTACTCGAAGTCCTCCAGGCCGGGGCGATGCCGTTCGACCGCGTGCACGACGAGCGTGCCGCGCTCGCGTGCGACCCCCAGCAGCGCCCGCAGCGACGGCAGCACCTGCGCCGAGGCCGGATAGTAGGTGCTGGCGCCCGGGGCGAAGAACGCGGCGATGACGTCGATGAGCACCAGCGCGGTTCGCGGAGCCTTGTCGCGGGATCCGTTCATGGCGTGGTCTCCACCGACAGCAGCTGCCCGGCCACAGGCTGGCCTGCTCGGCGCCACATCAGCACGCCCATGCCGAGCATCCACAGCGCCGCGAGCAGCTGAGAGATGAGCACCTGATCGAACTGGACGAACCCTGCGTCGAGGAACAGCCCGATTCCCACGGCCAGCCAGCCGGCGCCCGCGACGACGCCGCCCCAGGCGAGCCAGACGGGATACTCGCGGCTGCGCAGGACGGTCAGCCCGTAGAGGAGGAACGCCAGGCCGACCAAGAGTTGGGCGCTCCAGGCCGTGGTGCCGAGCACCACGATGAACAGGTCGCCGGCGCGCAGCAGGTCGGCCTGCCCCGACACTGGAGCGCTCGCCCAGGCGTCGGCCAACGCCTTGAGCCCTATGCCGTCAAGGGACAAGTCGACCGCCATGACCGTGGTGCCGATGGAGAGGCTTGCCTGGGCCAGGCGCGCGAGCGCTCCGGCGGATCTGCGGGTGAGCGAGCCGGCCAGCGCGACCAGCGCGCCCGCCCAGAGAAGGTAGGCGAGGACGCCGAGGAGGTGGACAGCCTGCCAAGCTGGCCGTGCCGCGACGAAACGCAGCGCGGTTTCGGTGGTCGGAATCTCCAGATCGCCATGGGTCGCCCCGAAGACGCCGTAAGCAAGCGTGCCGACGATCGCGCACACGGCGCCGACCCGCAGGAAGCCCAGCTCGGGCGACGCGTGCTCCGGCTGCCTCATGACCGCTCCTTTCCTGCCGATGCGTGCTGGACCACGGCCGTCCATCCTGCCCGTGACGAGCGGCCATCGGCGGCCGGTGAGGGCGGGCCGACGCCCCTGGCCAGAAGGGCGCCGGGCGGGAGAGGTCGGTCCTCTGAAGTGGGTTGGGGACGAACCTTAGCCTAATGGGCTCAATAAGAGTGAGTCTTCATCTGCCGGACCGGACCACGGCAGATACCATTGACCGCGAGCATCGATGTGACCGAAGGACTCGACTGGGGTCGGCGCCAGAGCGCCCGCCCGGGCGGGGCCGCGGGAGCACCGTTCGAGGTGAGAAGGGAGTGATCAGTGAGCACGACTGAACGGACTGGCGCGGTGACCATGCCGCTGCTTCCGCTGTTCGACGGGGTGTTCATGCCCGGCATGGTTGCCACCATCGTCGTCGACAACCCCGAGGTCGCCGCAGCCGTCGAGGCCGCCCGCTCGGGCGAGGGCCGGCTGGTGTTGGTGCCGCGGGTCGACGGCCGCTACGCGTCGGTCGGCGTGATCGGCGTGGTGGAGCAGTACGAGCGGATCGCGAGCGGGTCCCACGCGGTGCTCGTGCGCGGATTGGTGCGCGCGTCGATCAGCACGGGCGTGCCTGGCGCGGGCCAGGCGACGTGGGTCCTTGCCGAGCCGCGGCCCGATCCGCAGGTTCCGTCGGAGCGGGCTGCAGAGCTCGCGCGGGAGTACCGCGCGGTGCTCGAGGGGATCCTGGCGCGGCGCGGCGCGGGTCGGCTGGCCGCAGCGGTCGGCGAGATCACCGAGCCCGGCATGCTCGCCGACACCGCGGTGTACTCGCCGGACCACGACCTGGAGCAGAAGGTCCAGGTCCTGGAGACGCTCGACGTCGAGCAGCGGCTGGAGCTGGTGCTCGGCTGGGCGCGTGTGACGTTGAGCGAGCTGATGCTCCGTGAGAAGGTCCAGACCGACGTCCAGGAGTCGATGGACCGCACCCAGCGCGAGTACCTGCTCCGCGAGCAGCTCGCGGCGATCAAGGCCGAGCTGGGCGAGGGCGAGGACGACCTCGCCCAGCAGTACCGGTCCAAGCTCAACGACAAGGACGTGCCCCAGGCGGTCCGCGCCGCCGTCGAGCGCGAGATCGACCGCCTGGAGCGCATGAGCCCGCAGAGCCCCGAGCACGGGTGGATCCGGACGTGGCTCGACACGCTCACGGAGCTGCCGTGGGGTGTGCGCACCGACGACCGGTCCGACCTCGCCGAGGCTCGTGCGATCCTCGACGCCGACCACACTGGCCTGGACGACGTGAAGGAGCGGATCGTCGAGCAGCTCGCGGTCCGCAAGCTGCGCGCCGAGCGCGGCCTCGACGCGGCCTCGAGCGAGCAGACGCGCCGGCGGGGCGCCGGCGCGATCCTCGCGCTCGTCGGCCCTCCCGGAGTCGGCAAGACCTCGCTGGGCGAGTCGGTCGCGCGAGCGCTGAGCCGCGCGTTCGTCCGCGTCGCCCTGGGCGGCGTACGCGACGAGGCCGAGATCCGCGGCCACCGCCGCACCTACGTCGGCGCGCAACCCGGCCGGATCGCCCGCGCGCTCCGCGACGCCGGGACCATGAACCCGGTGATCCTGCTCGACGAGATCGACAAGGTCGGCAACGACTGGCGCGGCGACCCGTCGTCGGCGCTGCTGGAGGTGCTCGACCCAGCGCAGAACCACACGTTCCGCGACCACTACCTGGAGGTCGACCTCGACCTGTCCGACGTCCTGTTCATCGCCACCGCGAACGTGGTGGACACGATCCCCGGTCCGCTGCTCGACCGCATGGAGGTCGTGCGCCTGGACGGCTACACCGACGCCGAGAAGGTCGCGATCGCCCGCGACCACCTGCTGCCACGCCAGCGACAGCTCGCCGGCCTGGACGCCTCCGAGGTCCGACTGGCCGACGAGACGCTGCTGGAGGTCGTCGAGGGCTGGACCCGCGAGGCCGGTGTCCGCCAGCTCGAGCGCCAGATCGGCACGCTGCTGCGCAAAGCGGCGACCCGTGTCGCGTCGGGGTCCGCCACGCCGCTGGCGGTCGACGACCCCGCCGAGTGGCTGGGCAGGCGCCGCTTCTACGCCGAGACCGCCGAGCGCGGACCCGCGCCCGGCGTCGCGACCGGCCTGGCCGTGACCGGCGCGGGCGGGGAGGTGCTGTTCGTCGAGGCCACCGCGATGGACGGCGAGCCGGGCCTGGTGCTGACCGGCCAGCTCGGCGACGTCATGAAGGAGTCCGCCACGATCGCCCTGTCCTACCTGCGCGCCCACGCGGACGCGCTGGGGCTCGCGCCAGCCGGGTTCCCGAAGCGGCTGCACGTGCACGTGCCCGCTGGCGCGGTGCCCAAGGACGGCCCCTCCGCGGGGGTGACGATCACCGCGGCGGTCGCCAGCCTGCTGCTCGGCCGGCCGGTCCGGCCCGAGGTGGGGATGACCGGTGAGGTCACCCTGCAGGGTCGGGTCCTGCCGATCGGCGGGGTTAAGCAGAAGGTGCTGGCCGCGCAACGCGCCGGCTGCACCGAGGTCGTGCTGCCCGAGCGCAACCGCCCCGACCTCGACGACGTCCCCGAATCGGTCCGCGACGCGATGACGTTCCACTTCGTCACCGACGTCGCTGACCTGCTGAAGCTGGCGCTCGACCAGCCAACCGCACAAGCCGCCTGACCTGACGCGGAACGGGAGCCCATGCCCGCCTACGCGAAGAGCCCGGAATCACGGGAAGATCGCGAAGGCGTCGATATGTCGGGGCCGGACGGCTGAGAAGTGTCGGTGGTCGAGCGTCGCAAGTTGCGTGATCCCCAGCCGCTCAGCGGTGGCCACAACGGAGGCGTCCACGATGCCGAGGGGGAAATCGGCGTAGGTCTCGGTCAGCTCCGCGATCCGCTCCCAGTCGGAGGGCAGCAGCGGCTCGACCGGGAGTTCGCCATGGGCCAGCGACCATGCGAAGGAAGCTTCGGCCTTCGGCCCCAGCCGATCTCCAAGGAGGTACGCCACCTCGGTCAGCACGAGCATCGGAACGACCAGCCGATCCATCTCGCGCGTCAAGAGCTCGGCGCACCGCTCATGGTTGCGGTCACGTGTAGCCGCCGCGGCATAAAGCGGTCCTGCATCGACGAGCAGCATCCCTACGCGCCTGCGGTTTCGTCGTAGGCTCGTCCGACGGCTTCGCGAACGAGGTCGCCGAGGCGTTCTGAGTCGTCGGCACCGCCGTCGCCGATGCCGATGAAGCTGAGACGCCGCCGACCCTGTTCACCTGCGAGATACGCCGCGATCGCTGCGCGCGCCACGTCCGCGAGCGCGACTCCTCGCCTGGACGCTTCGAGCCGCAGACCGGCATCCAGCTCGTCGGGCAACATGATTGTCGTACGCTTCATGATGCAAGCATATCGCCCCTGGTAACGGCAACGCTGCTCATCGCAGGCATCCGAGAGAGCCGGCCTGCAGCGCCCCCTCAACGGATCGCCACCCATCGACCCGAGCGCAACCACCCCCAGCTCGACGACGTCCCCACCGTCGATTCGCGACGCGATGGTCTAAGGACCCGGGTCGAAATA
>JBOGEB010000170.1:0-9252 GCA_050743125.1 Egibacteraceae bacterium | reverse complement strand
GGCTGATGGAGCGCCAGGTGGGCTTAGACCACTCCACCATCGCGCGGATCTGGAAAGACTACGATCTCCAACCGTGGCGAGTGGAGACCTTCAAGTTCTCCACCGACCCACAGCTGGAGGAGAAAGTTCGCAATTTTTACCCTGACATCAAGTACCAAGGAAACTACGAGACCGTGGCCGCGCACATCTATCGGGGAAGCGACGTCGAGGCTCTGCGAGAGTTTGCACGCCGGCTGGCCTTTTCTATCCTCATCTCGAATGGGGACGGTCACCTCAAGAACTGGTCGCTCATCTACCGTAATCCACGGATTCCGACCTTGTCTCCGGCCTATGATCTGGTGGCGACGGCGCCTTACCGGGAGCCTCCGGACGGACCGGAAGAGCTTGGGCTGAAATTCGGCGGGTCCCGGCGATTCGAGGTGGTCACCCTGGGCACTTTTGCGCGGCTGCAGCGACGCCTGAACGCACCCACTGCCGACCTTCCTGACCACGTGGCCTATCTGGTGCAGCAGGTGCACGCCCACTGGCCTCGTTACGCCGATCAGCTCAGTGCTGCTCCGGACATCAGGGACAGCGTCACCGCCAGCATCAGGACACATGGTCGTTCCCTGCTGGGATGCCTTGACTGATCACGAAAGGTCAGCACAGCGAGACGCCCGGCAACGCGGGCGCGGACCTCACCGTGCGTGCCTCAAGAACGGTGTCCTCTCGGCACTCACCACCCACTGAGTTGACGAGGCGGTCGAAGCTCATGCTCGGGTTCCTGATGCCTGCCACCGTCTGGACAGGCAGGTCAGCCGTTGCCGGGACGACAGCCGACGAGTACCACTGGGTGTCCGGTCTGTTCGTCGGGGAGGGGTTTGCGATGGCGTTGCCGAAGCTTGTCCCAGCTGAGCCGCAGGTGCAGGTGCAGGACACCACGTTCTCGATCGACGCCTTCGGCCGCTTCATCTGCAGCACTTGGCAAGAGGCGACCGGCAACGGCGGGCCACCCTTCTCCGCCGTGGTCATCGGCGGAGGCATGTACGGCGCCTACTGCGCGACGAAGATCTATCGGCAGCATCCGGGGAAGCGGGTCCTCCTGCTCGACGCCGGTCGTTTTTTCGTTCCTGAGCACGTGCAGAACCTGGGCCGGATCGGTCTCGGCATACCTGATCCGATCACTCCGAACAACGATCCAGGCGTCGCGCGTGACCTTGTCTGGGGACTGCCGTGGCGCGGCAACGTCGAGTTTCCCGGGCTTGCCTACTGCAGCGGGGGGAAGTCCCTCTACTGGGGAGGATGGTGCCCGAAGCTGACGGCCGGTGACCTGCTGCAGTGGCCAGCCTCAACGGCCCAGTACTTGACCGACAACTACGTGTACGTGGAAAGCGAGACCGGCGTTGTGCCGGAGACCGATTTCATTACGGGCGATCTCTACACCGCGCTGTACGGCGCGTTCGTCGCTGCGGCAGCGGGGACGCCCGACATCGAGGGGGACATCGGTGACAACGGTGTCCAGGTCGCCCCACTCGCCGTTCAGGGGGACTCACCGGTGTCGGGCCTGTTCAGCTTCGACAAGTACAGCGGCCTGCCGCTGCTGATCGACGCGATCCGTGAGGACGTGGGCGCGTCCGGTTTCAACGACGCCAACCGCCGTCTCTTCCTGGTGCCCCTGGCCCACGTGGTCAAGCTGCACGCGGCGGACGGCGTCGTGCACACGGTCGAGGTCGACGTCTCCGGCCAGCGCGTGTTCTTGGCTGTTGAGCCGAGCTGTGCCGTGATCGTCGCCGCGAGCGCGATCGAGAGCACGCGGCTGGCCCTGCACTCCTTCCCGTCCCCGCTCATGGGCCGGAACCTGATGGTCCACGTGCGCAGCGACTTCACGGTCCGCATCCACCGCTCAGCGCTGCCGCCGGTGCCGGGGCACGTGCAGACCGGGGCGCTGCTCGTCCGGGGAGCGGCGCCATCGGGCCGCTTCCATATCCAGGTCACGGCGTCGACCAGTGCCGCCGGATCCGACGAGCTGCTGTTCCGCATGATCCCGGACCTTGATTCGCTCGGGGCAATGCTCGCGAACACCGATCCCGACTGGGTCACGGTCACCCTGCGCGGGATCGGTGAGATGCGGGGCGACCGGACGTCGCCGGTTCCGAACCCGACGACGAGCTGGGTGAACCTCAGTCCGTTCGAGTCTGACGAGTTCGGCGTCCCCAGGGCCTACACGCAGATCAAGCTCGGGTCGGACGACCTTCTGACGTGGCAGGCCATGGACCAGGCGGCGCTCGCCCTCGCTCAAGCCGTGGCCGGCTCGCCAGCGAACATCCAGTATCTCTACGACGGGGGATGGAAGCCGCAGCCGTTTCCCTTGAGCCGTCCGTTTCCAGAATGGCACCAGGGGCTCGGAACGACGTACCACGAGTCGGGCACCCTGTGGATGGGGGACGACCCCGGCACGTCCGTGACCAACCCGCTCGGCCGCTTCCACCACGTCCAGAACGCCTACGCGTGTGACCAGTCGCTGTTCCCGGCGGTGGGCTCGGTCAACCCGGTCCTCACCGGGCTGACGCTCGCCAAGCGCCTTGCGGAGCAGCTGCCCACCTGATCTCCAAGCATCTGCTGACCTGGGAAAGCCCAGCCCAGAGGCAGCGGCCTGGGTGCAGCACCCGCCGCCGCGTCTGTGCCGCGTTCAGCGCAACAGCGGTGACAAGGCGACTGCCGGGCGCAGCTCGCGGTCGCGGGTGGCGGGCGTGCGCTCGACGAACTCCCGCGCGGCGCGTCTGGCCTACTCGGCGACGTCGGCGGCGCGGGTGCGGCGGCGCAGCAGCGCTTTGCGGGCGGCTTTGGCGAGCCATTCGGGCGCCAGCGCGGCCAGGGCCTCGAGCGCGGCGGAGGTGCCGGGCTCCCGGGCCTCCCACAGCGACTCGATCAGCGCGCTCTGCTCCTCCGGAGAGTGATCGGTCGCCAGCAGCGTACGGACCATGCGCTCGGCGCCGGCGACCTCCAAGACCATCGCCATGTTCTCGGCGAGCATCTCCCGCACGTCGTCGGGATCGTGGGCGACCGGCTCGCACAGCCCGCGCTTGACGAGCCAGTCGGTCGCGTAGATCCGGCATCCCGGCACGTCGCACAGCGCGCGCACGACCGGCTGCGCGGCTCGTCCCAATCCGCCGAGCGCCCGGAAGGCGACGGAGCGGCTGAACACGTCGGTCGTGTCGCGCGCGAAGTCGCCCAGCTCCGCGGTCGCCGCCGCGAGACCGCGCCGGGCGGCCCAGGCGGCGATCGCCGTCTCGGCCAAGGGCCAGTCCCAGCCCCGGCAGATCGCCAGCAGGGTCTCGGCGTCGGCGCCGACCAGCTCGCAGGCCAGCGGGATCCTGTGGTTCCCGACGACCATGAGGGGGCGGACGAGCCACTGGCCCAGCGGGGAGAGGCGGATCGCCGGGTCTGCGGTCCCCTCCGGGCCGTGCGGGGGAGTCTCCCACCGGATCAGGTCGAGTGTGGCAAGCCGGTCCCAGAGCGCCTGCAGATCCCGCGACAGCGCGCCGAGCCACACGTTGGGGGCAAGCCTCGCGGCCTGCGGGTCCCTGGCGATGAGGTATTCGACCAGCTGCAGGCCCAGAACCGGCGTGGTCACCTCCGCGCCGTCGCAGTACCGCGCGCACAGCCAATCGATGATCACGTCGTCGATCGGCTCGACCCACGGTGGCAGCCACTGGCGTCGAGGACCCCAGAACCAGCTCGCCAGCACCCCGATCTCGAACAACGTCATCGTGGCCCGACGCCACGCGTCCAGCGGCTGCTCCTCCAACTGCCCCCCCGCGGGCCCTGGCACCACCCGCGTCCCCTCGACCTGCAGGAAGCCGGCGCGCAAGGCCCACCGGAAGAGCAGGTCGACCTCGGGCAGATCCGTGGTGCTCGCCGTGCGGTAACCGCTCGGGCGCCACGGCGCGAATTCGTCGCTGGTGCCCAGCAGCTGGATCAACGCTCCGCCGTCGGCCAGCCGCAGGTTGCCCGTCGAGGTCAGACGGCGGCCCTCGCCGACGAACCGCACGAGCTCCCGCAGCTGCGTCAGCGCTGGAGCCGCCGCGGCCAGCGCCGAGAGCGCCTCACCGTGCACGACCGTCATCGGAGCGGGCAGGCCGGTCGGCGGTCGCGCGAGCGCCTCCGCGGTGTCGAAGCCGTAGCGGGAGCAGGCGACCACGACCGCGGGGAACAGCGTGGCCAGCCGCTGGGCCTCACCCTTCAAGGCAAGGGCGGGGTCGCTGTCCGGATGCAGCAGACCGGACTCGGACAGCCAGCCGAGGAACTCGTCGAGTGCCTCGGCCCCGGTCGGTGAGAAGACGTCCTCGGCGGCCAGCTGGCGTGGGAGCAGGTCGAGCACGATGTCCACCAGCTCGTCGCAGCGCCAACAGTCCAGCAGCGGATCGAGGCCACCGACCTTGCATGCGAGCACCGGCCGGAGGTCGGTCCGCTCATGCTCGGTGACCCAGGCCCGGATCCGGGCGAGCAGGATTTCGCTACCGTGATCCTCGGGCAAGTCGTGATCATCGACCAGACGCAGCACCACAACCGCTTCCTGCCGGATTCTCTTCGTTGGCAAACACCGACGAAGTTTACGGCGCACCAACCCTGTTGGGGTAACGGGCGGCGCGAAACCCTTGCTGGGTTCCACGCGTGAACGTACCCTGTGCCCGGTCCCCTTGCGAAGGAGGAGGTGAGGACCGATGTCAGCGCCCGTCAATGTCGGCGTCCGCGCGTCCAGCGCGCCCATGGGCCAGCGTCACCCGAACCGGCTCCTCGCCTCGGCCGCCGGCTGATCCCGAACTGATCAGCCACCGCCAGCGCCTCGAGTCGGTGCGACCCTCCACCCGCACGACTCGAGGAGAGTTTCCTTGCAGAACAGAACCCCGCCATCCCTGCGCGAGCTTGGATGGCACGAAACGTTCGAGGCGGCGTTCGCGCCGCACCAAGAGCACAGCGTCCCTGGTCGGGTGAGCCGCAGCGACCGTGGCGGGAACCTGGTCGTGGAGACCGCCGAGGGCACCGTGCGCGCTCGGCTCGCGGCCTGTTTCCGCCGGTTCGGTCTCGGCGGAAGCGACCCGATCGTGCTGCCGACGGTCGGCGACTGGGTCGCGCTCGGCGGTGAGCGGATCGACGGCCAGCCCGCGGTCCACACCGTGCTGCCACGACGCAGCGCGATCGTCCGGCAGGCGCCGGCCGCCCGCCCCGCTGACGCACAGGTGCTCGCCGCAAACGTCGATGTCACCCTGATCGTCGCTGCGCTGGATACGGGAGTGAACCAGCGCCGTCTCGACCGCTACCTCGCGCTCGCCTGGCAGAGCGGCACGACCCCGGCCGTCGTCCTGACGAAGGCTGACCGGTGCGACGCCGTGCCCGCTGCGGTCGCCGCCGTCGAGGCCGCCACGCTCGGCGTGCCCGTCCACGCGCTGAGCGCGCTCACCGGCGACGGCGTCGAGCGGCTCGCCC
Organism: Egibacteraceae bacterium; assembly: GCA_050743125.1. Taxonomy (GTDB): domain Bacteria; phylum Actinomycetota; class Nitriliruptoria; order Euzebyales; family Egibacteraceae; genus JBOGEB01. The sequence continues at coordinate 3,786 of JBOGEB010000170.1, read as the reverse complement.
CCTACCTGGCGCCCGGGCGCACCGCGGTGCTGCTCGGGATGTCCGGGGCTGGCAAGTCCACCCTCGCGAACCGGCTGCTCGGCACCGAAGTGCTTGCCACCCAGGAGGTCCGCGCTGACGGCAAGGGCCGGCATGCGACCACGTGGCGTGAGCTGTTGCGGTTGCCCGGCGGCGGGCTGCTGATCGACACGCCGGGACTGCGCGAGCTGGGGCTGTGGGACGCGGACGACGGTGTGGCCGAAGCGTTCAGCGACATCGAGGAGCTGGCGGCCGACTGCCGGTTCGCCGACTGCCGGCACGCGTCCGAGCCTGGTTGCGCGGTCACCGCCGCAGCTGCCGCGGGCGTGCTGGCGCCGGAGCGGTTGGAAAGCCACCGAAAGCTCCAGCGCGAGCTCGCGCACCTCGCCCGCAAACAGGACGCCCGGCTTCGGCAGGCGCACCAGCGCCAGTGGAAGCAGGTGCAGCGGGCGCAGCGCGCCCACTACCGAGAACGCGACCGCTGACGCGGGCGGAACTCCTCTCAGTGGCGTAACAGGCCTGGGTATCCTTCGCCCGGGTTCGCTGAACGTGGCAATCAGGAGCAACTGTGGCCGACACCATCACCATGGGCCCTAAGGGCCTGCAGGTTCCGGACGAGCCGATCATCCCGTTCATCGAGGGCGACGGGACCGGTCCCGACATCTGGGCAGCGGCTGTCCGCGTGCTCGACGCGGCCGTTTGCAAGGCCTACGGCGGGGACCGGCGGATCGCGTGGAAGCAGGTGCTTGCCGGCCAGACGGCCTATGAGGAGACCGGCGACTGGCTGCCCGACGAGACTGTCGATGCCTTCCGCAGCCACTTGGTCGGGATCAAAGGTCCGCTCACCACCCCAGTGGGGGAGGGGATCCGCTCCCTCAACGTCGCGCTGCGCCAGGTCCTCGACCTCTACGTATGCCTCCGGCCCATCCGCTGGTTCGTGGGCGTTCCGAGCCCTGTGCGCCACCCGGAGAAGGTCGACATGATCATCTTCCGGGAGAACACGGAGGACGTCTACGCCGGCAAGGAGCTCCAGGCGGGCACCGACGAGGCGAAGCGCGCGCTTGAGTTCTTCAAGGAAGCCTACGGCTGGGACCTGCGGCCGGACTCCGGCCTGGGGCTGAAGCCGGTCAGCGAGACGGGGTCGAAGCGCTTGATACGCGCCGCGATCCAGGCCGCGGTCGACCAGCATCGCCGCTCGGTGACCCTGGTCCACAAGGGCAACATCATGAAGTTCACCGAGGGCGCGTTCCGGCTCTGGGGCTACGAGCTCGTCGCCGACGAGTTCTCCGATGTCGCCGTGAGCTGGGAGGACTGCGGCGGGAACCCGGGCGACAAGGTCCTCGTCCAGGACAGGATCGCCGACGCGATGCTCCAGCAGGTATTGACACGGGCGGACGAGTACGACGTCATCGCGACGACGAACCTCAACGGCGACTATCTCTCCGACGCGGTCGCCGCCCAAGTCGGCGGGATCGGCATCGCGCCGGGCGGCAACATCAACTACGAGACCGGCCACTCGATTTTCGAGGCCACGCACGGCACCGCCCCGAAGTACGCAGGGCAGGACAAGGTCAACCCGGGATCGCTGATCCTCTCGGGTGAGATGATGATCCGCCGGCTCGGCTGGAGCGAGGCCGCCGACCTCGTCGTCAAGGGTTTGGAGGCCACGATCGCCGAGAAGATCGTCACCTACGACTTCGCCCGCCAGATGGACGGTGCGACGAAGGTGCGGACGAGCGAGTTCGCGACGGCGATGATCGAGCGGATATGACGCCTGCGACCCCTCCGTCTCCCGGGCCGCGCGCCCCACGGTTGCGGCCCGACGAGCGCATCGCCCCGTACGTCACGCGCCTCGGGCGGTTCCGGCGGGTCGATCCTCGGCGGACACGGTCGCTGCCGAGCCTGGCCCAGGTCATGGGCGTGCTCGGCTGGGCCGTGCTGCTCGGTGAGTCGTTCCGCAGGGCCGTCTTCGCGGCTCGCGCTCAGCGTGCCCGCGAGGTGGCATGAGCGTCGCGCTCCTCCTCGTCGGGTACGCGCTTGCCCTTCCTGGAACGTGGGCACTCCTGCGGGTCGCGTGGCGGCGATGGGTCTGGGCGTTCGTGGCCCTCGAGGTCGGCACGGGCTGCATCGTGGCCCGCTGGGGCGCTGCGCGGGCAGCGTCTCGGGGCGTGGCTGAACGCCGGCTGCGCGGTAGGATTCGCGGTCACGTGGGTCGTTGTCGGCCGCTCCGCCAGCGCCGTGGCATCGCCTGACACCGCTGGCGTGTGCGACACTGCGATCGCTCGGCCGGGTAGCCAAGTGGTAAGGCACGGGACTGCAAATCCTGTATTCGCGGGTTCAATTCCCGCCCCGGCCTCTGGAACTGCGCTGGTCAGCGGGTTGTGGCGTGAGGCTTGCGGGCTTGTGAGCGTCGCTACTGCAGCAGTTCACTGCAGCACAACGTCGGATGCCGCTAGCCGAGCGCTTCATCCATCCGCTCCATCGCTTCGCGGAGCTGCGGCCCCACGATGTGGGTGTACAGATCGGCCGTCATGCGGATCGTCGAGTGGCGCAGGATCTCCATGATCGTCCGCTGATCCACGCCCTGCGCGAGCAGCAGTGAAGCCGCCGAGTGCCGCAGCTCATGCGGCGTGACGGACGGCAAGCCTGCACCTTCGCACACCTTTGCGAGATGCCGGTTGACGTAGTGGAACCACACCGGCTGGCCGTCTTCGCGGGTGAACACGAGCCCGTGCTCGACCCACAGCGGCCCTGCCAGTCGGCGCTCCTTGTTCTGCCGGCTGCGGTGCTCGACGAGCGCCGCCACGCACGACTTCGGCAGAGGCAGCGTCTTCTGTGAGGAGTGCGTCTTCGTGCCCTCCCGCTCCCAGCGGCCCTCCACTCGTCGCAGAGTCCCGCATACCCGCAGCGTTCCGGATCAGGTGCAGCCGCACCTTCGTCTCGTAGCTTTGCCAGGTCGAGTACCGCACCGTCTCAGAGTGGCGAAGCTCTTGGATCCACCACTGCAGGTACTCCGCGACGGCCCGGCGGTCGTCCTCCACTGGCCGACCCTTCTCCGCGCGGATCCGCAGCCGGCGCAGCTTCTCCCGGACGTCTCGCTGGGTCTTCGCGTACTTGTACCGGCGGCGACCATTCGGTAGCACATATGCGCCGACCCACATGCCGTCGGCGCGCCGATAGACGCTGCCGTCCCCGCGGCTCACGCCACATCCTCACGTGCTTCTTCGCGAAGTGCATCCACGTACGCGCGCAGCGCCGCGGCCGGGATCCGTCGACATGCACCGATCCGCACGGATTCCAACGCGCCAGCGCGGATCAGCTCGAAGATCTTCGAGCGCCCCACGCCGATGACTTCAGCGGCCTCCTCAGGCCTGAGCAGCAGCTTGTCCATCTGTGACCTCCCACTTTCGTTGTTATCCGGCGAGTGCCAGGGCTTCGGTCAGCTCGTGTCGTGCCTCCCGTGCCGCTTGTGCTTGATCTCGAACCGTTTGGGCGAGGAGCGCGTCTCCTTCGAGCCGCCAGCCGAACCCGGCGACCTCCCAGCGTTTGCGCAGCGCCTGCCGGGCGGTCGCGCGGAACACCTCCCACGGGTCCACGTGGCTTATGACTCGTTGCCATGAGGCCCACCGCGCCCGCGCCGTGCGTTGCGCAGCTTGGTGAAGGTGGTCGAGTAGTGCCGGGGCTTGGTGAGGAAGTGGCCGCCGTAGCCGAGCTGGTGCGCCCACCGGTCGGTGCGCAGCCCGGGGTCGCGGAGCGCGAGCAGCCAGG
>JBOGEB010000169.1:0-9418 GCA_050743125.1 Egibacteraceae bacterium | reverse complement strand
GCCGGTGCCGACCTCCTCGTCGTCGGCCGGCCGCTCACTGCGAGCCCGGACCCGGCAGCCGCCGCGCGCGCGCTCCTCGCGGAGTTGGCGCGGTGACCGTGAGGGGGTCCGGGGGGACGCCCCCGATGCCTGACGACCTCGCCGCCCGCGTGTACGCCTGCGCTTACCTCATCGGCGAGTTCCGGCTGCGGTCGGGTGCCTACAGCACCGAGTACTTCGACAAGTACCGGTTCGAGGCGGACCCGGTGCTGCTCCGCGAGATCGCGGAGCGGATGGCGGGGATGCTGCCAGACGGGATCGACGTGCTCGCGGGGCTGGAGCTTGGCGGGGTGCCGCTTGCGACGATGCTCTCTCAGGTCACCGGCCTGCCCGCCACGTTCGTGCGGAAGCAGGCAAAGACGTACGGGACCTGCAGGCTCGCCGAGGGCGCGGACGTCACCGGACGCCGTCTCGTCGTCGTCGAGGACGTGATCACCTCGGGGGGCCAGGTGCTCGCCTCCTGCGCGGAGCTCTGCGCGCTCGGCGCGACCGTCGTTCGAGTGCTCTGTGTGATCGACCGCGAGCAGGGGGGACGCGAGCGGCTTCATGAGGCTGGCCTAGAGCTGGACGCGTTGTTCACCATGGGCGCGCTGAAGACCGCCTGCACATGAGCGGCTGATCAGATTGACCGCGCTCGCGCGGCGGCTAGGATGCCTGCCTACCCGCAAATCCCGAGGAGATGCTGATGCCGTTACCCGAGCTTTCCGACGAGTCCCGTCGCCAGGCCCTCGAGAAAGCGGCCGAGGCTCGAAAGATCCGGGCTGAGCTGAAGCACCAGCTCAAGGCTGGCGAGGTCGACTTCAGCGAGGTGCTCCGTCGAGCTGACAGCGACGAGATCATCGGCAAGACGAAGGTCTCAGCGGTGCTGGAGGCGCTGCCGAAGGTCGGCAAGGTCCGCGCGCGCAAGATCATGGAGCGACTCGACATCTCTCCATCGCGGCGCGTGCGAGGCCTGGGCGCGAACCAGCGCGAGAAGCTGCTGCGCGCCTTCGAAGTCGAGTAACCCCGAGCGCCATGCCCGCAACGGGGCCGGAACCCCAGAGGGGACTCTGGAGCCGTCCCGCGCGGGCCTGCCTGCTCGTCGTGAGCGGGCCGAGTGGGGTAGGCAAGGGCACCGTGGTCGCCGCACTTGCCGCCGCTCGGGACGACGTCGAGGTGGCCGTCTCGGCGACCACGCGCCCGCTGCGGCCCGGCGAGGTCGATGGCGTCCATTACCACTTTCTGGATGACCAGGCGTTCGACGAGCTGACTGCGGAGGGCGGGTTCCTGGAGTGGGCCACCTACAACGGCTACCGCTACGGGACGCCCTGGGCGTCCGTACGTGAGCCGCTCGCACAGGGGCGAACGGTCCTGTTGGAGATCGACGTCCAGGGCGCTCAGCAGGTGCGGAAGCTGTTCTCCGACGCGGTATTGGTGTTTCTTCTCCCACCCAGCCTCGCCGCGCTCGAGGCCAGGATTCGTGGGCGGGGCACCGACGACGAGGCCACGATCGCCCGACGGGTGGTGCTCGCCCGGCAGGAGCTCGTACAGGCGGGTACGTTTGACCACCAGGTCACCAATGCGCAGGTGGATCAGGCGGCGGCCGACCTCGCACGTATAGTGGACGTCCACTGTGTGAAGAGGAGATGACCAGCCATCGCCACCATCGACGACCTGTTGTCGAAGGTCGACAGCAAATACACCCTCGTCCACCTCGCCGCACGCCGGGCCCGCGAGATCAACGATTACTATCACTCGCTCGGTGAGGGCCTCGGCCAGTACGTGCGCCCCCTTGTGGAGCAGGACTCGAACAAGCCGCTGTCGATCGCCCTTGAGGAGATCGCAGCGGAGAAGATCATCCCCCATTACCCCGGCGATTCGCGCGCCCAAGCCGAGGCGCTGCTCGGCGCAGAGATGGTGCCGGGCGACGACCTGGATGGTGACATCATCTCGTTCGGCGGCGAAGAGGGTGGCGAGGGACTCGATCCTTCCTCTGACCTCTGATGACTTTTCACGAGGCGCGACCTTGCGTCCGCCGATCGAGCTATTTGCTTATCGCAGCAGCGGTTTCGGGCGGCTAGGGGGTAGGGGGGAGTCCCCCGCACAAGGGCCACCCGAAACCGCGCTCCGCACGCCTGGTCGCCGCGCTTCCCGAACACGTCCTCAGCGGTTGTGGTGGCTGTCTTGACTTCGCGCTTGGCTGGTCGGCATGTCCTGCTCGGCGTTTCTGGGGGGATTGCCGCGTACAAGGCGGCCTCGCTTGCTCGGCTGCTCGTCAAACAGGGCGCGACCGTCCAGGTCGTGCTCACCGCCGGCGGCGCGAAGTTTGTCGGACCGGCGACGTTCGAGGCCCTGACGGGTCGTCCGACCTACAGCGGGGCGCTCGCCGAGCCGCACCGGGTCCTCCACCTCGAGTTTGCGCGTGAGGCTGATGTCGCGGTGTTCGCGCCAGCGACGGCGAACCTGCTCGCGAAGCTCGCGCACGGCCTGGCCGACGACCTCTGCACCAGCGTCTACCTCGCCCTGAGCTGTCCGGTCGTGATCGCTCCGGCGATGCACACCGAGATGTGGCGCCACCCCGCCACCCGGGACAACGTCGCGCTGCTTGCGCGGCGAGGCGCGCGGCTTGTCGGGCCCGCGGAGGGCGCGCTGGCCGGCGGCGACTCCGGCGTCGGGCGGCTCGCCGACGAGCACGAGATTCTCGCCGCCGTGGTCGAGGCTGCAACGAGGGCCACCGGCCCGTTGGCGGGCCGGCGGGTCGTCGTCACCGCAGGTGGGACCCGCGAGCCGATCGACCCGGTCCGCTACCTCGGCAACCGATCCAGCGGGAAGATGGGCTATGCGCTGGCCGCCGAGGCTGCCCGCAGGGGCGCGATCGTCGATCTCGTCAGCGCGCCCACCCACCTCGAGGTTCCGCCCGGTGTGACGATCCATCACGTCGAGACCGCGCTCGAGATGCGTGCGACGGTTCTGCCGCTTGCCGAGAAGGGTGAGCTCATCCTGAAGGCGGCCGCCGTCGCCGATTTCCGGCCTGCTGCCTACCACTCGCAGAAGATCAAGAAGGAGACCAGCGGCTTCACCGAGATCGCGCTCGTGCGCAACCCGGACATCCTGGCGGAGCTCGGCGCGGATCGACGCGGTCGCATCCTCGTCGGGTTCGCGGCCGAGACCGATCTCGAGGAGGAGCGAGGCCGCTCCAAGCTCCACCGCAAAGGCCTTGACCTCGTCGTCGTCAACCGTGTCGATGCCGCTGACGCGGGGTTCGGCGTCGATGAGAACCGGGCGCTTATCCTGGGCGCCGACGGGACCAGAATCGACGTGCCCCTGATAACGAAGGGCGCACTGGCGAGCGTGATCCTCGATCAGGCGGAGGCGCTGCTCCGGCGGCAGGGGGTCGGCATGAAGGCCCCGACCGACCCTGGGTAAGCCGTACACTCCCTTTAACCTTCGGGGGAAAGGATCGCTTGCAATGGCTCGCCGTTGGCTGTTCACCTCGGAATCCGTCACCGAGGGGCATCCGGACAAAGTCGCGGACCAGATCTCGGACGCTGTCCTTGACGAGGTGCTCGCGAACGATCCGAGCCCTGAGGCTTGCCGGGTAGCGTGCGAGGCCCTGGTCACCACCGGCATGGTCGTGGTCGCGGGTGAGATCTCTACGCAGACGTACGTCGACATCGCGAGGACCGCCCGCGAGACGCTCCTCGAGATCGGTTATGACCGCGCGGCCGCCGGCTTCGACGGGAACACCTGCGGGGTATTCGTCGCGATCGACGAGCAGTCGCCTGACATCGCCAGTGGCGTCGACAAGTCCCTGGAGAGCCGGACCGGCGGGTCGGTGGACGAGTTCGACATGCTCGGCGCGGGTGACCAGGGGATGATGTTCGGGTTCGCGTGCCAGGACACGGACGTGCTCATGCCGATGCCGATCCACCTCGCGCATCGCCTGGCCGAGCGGCTCGCCTTCGCGCGCAAGTCCGGCCTCATCCCCTATCTCCGCCCTGACGGCAAGACGCAGGTCACCGTCGAGTACTCCGGCTTCCGTCCGACCCGGGTGACGCGTGTGCTGATCTCGACCCAGCACCAGCCCGACATCGACGCCCAGACGCTGCTCCGCCCCGACCTTGTGGAGCACGTCATCGCCCCGGTGATCCCGACGGGGCTGGCGTGGGATCCTGCCGCGGTGCTGGTCAACCCCTCGGGTCGGTTCGAGCTCGGCGGCCCGCAAGCCGACACCGGGCTGACGGGGCGCAAGATCATCGTCGACACGTATGGGGGCATGGCCCGCCATGGGGGCGGCGCGTTCAGCGGCAAGGATCCGACGAAGGTCGACCGCTCCGCCTCCTACGCCGCCCGCTGGGTCGCCAAGACGATCGTCGCCGCTGGCCTCGCCGAGCGCGCCGAGCTGCAGGTCGCCTACGCCATCGGGGTCGCCCACCCCGTCTCGGTCACGCTCGACACGTTCGGCACCGAGACCCACGACGCGGACAAGATCCTCGCTGCCGTCCGCGAGGTCTTCGATCTGCGGCCAGCGGCGATCATCGGCGCCCTCGACCTGCGCCGCCCGGTCTTCCGCTCCACCGCCGTCTACGGCCACTTCGGCCGTGACGGCTTCACCTGGGAGCGGACCGACCGTGCCGACGACCTCCGCAGCGCCGCCGGCGCTTGAGCGTCGACGCTTGTACGCGCGGGTTGTGGTCGACGTGGCGCCCGCTCATCTTGACCACCCGTTCGATTACGTCGTGCCGGAGGGCGTCGACGTGCGGGTCGGGCAGCGGGTCCGCGTGCCGTTCGCCGGGCGGCGGCGGGTCGGCTGGGTCGTCGAGGTCGGCGCCGAGCCGGGGACCGAGCCGGATCGCGTTCGTCCCTTAGCAGCGGTCGACGGTCCAACCGTCTGGTTCGACGTCGAGGATCTGCGGCTCTACCGCTGGGTCGCGGACCGCTTCGCTGGGAGCCTGGCCGACGTACTCCGCCACGCGCTTCCGCCGCGCGTCGTTCGGGTGGAGGCGGAGGCCGCGGCGTGGCCGGTGGCGGGGCCGTGGTTGACGGCGGAGGGGGGCGGAGCGGCGGAGGGCCGGCGGGGATCGTCTAGGCCACCCTGCCCATCGACGGCGTGGCAGCCGTACCGCGCGTCGCGCATGTTGCGGGCAGCGAGCCGGCCGGCCGGTGTGGCGTTTTTCTGGCGCCCGCTACCCAGCGACGACGTCGCGGCGATGGCCGCCGACCTCGTCCTACGAGCACTGGCGGCCGACCGGTCGGTCCTCTTGCTCGTGCCCGACCCGTCCTCGCCGTCGCCGAGTGTCGCGCTGGGCCTGGCCGGACCGGACGGCGTCGACCTCCGAGGCTGCTCGGCGGCCGAGCGCTACCGCGCGTTCCTCCGGGGGCGGGCGGGACACCTCCGGCTCGTGGCGGGGGAGCGGTCCGCGGTCCTCGCCCCGCTCCCGCGCCTGGGTCTCGTGATCGTCGATGACGAGGCCAACCCGGCGTACAAAGAGCGGCGCAGTCCCCGCCATCACGCACGGGAGGTCGCGCTCGCGCGGGCGCGGATGGCCGGCGCGACCTGCGTACTCATCGGTGACCTCCCGAGCGCGGCAGCGTGGCGGCACCGCGCCGACGGCCACCTGGAGCTCGTCGAGGCCGACCGGGCGACCCAGCGCGAGCGGCTCGCGCGGGTGGAGGTCGTCGACCGGACAGACGCCCAGCCGGGTGCCCACCGCGGCCGTTTCTCGGCGCGGACGACACGTGCCCTTTTCGACGTGGTCACGGCCGGCGGAGCTGCCGTCGTCCTCGCCACGCGCCGCGGCCAAGGCGCCGTCCTCGCCTGTTGCGGCTGCGGCGGTCGCCTTCTCTGCCCGGTGTGCACGGGGTCGCTCGGTGCGTCGGCTGGTGGGCGGGCGTGCTCCGCCTGTGGCTGGGCCGGGCCGGCGGAGCCTTGCGCGGCGTGCGGTGACACCCGCGGCACGCCGCTCGCGGCGGGTGCGGGCCGGCTCGCCGCTGAGCTCGCGCGAAGTCACCCGCCGGCCGAGGTCGCACGGATGGAGGGCTTCGACGCGCCCGGCCCCGCGTCCAGGCCAGCGATCGCGGTGATGACCCGCGGGAGCGTCGTGCGCCAACCACAATGGCTCGGCGGCCAGCCTGCGGATCTCACGGTCATCGTCGATGCGGACGCGCTGCTCCGTCGTGGGGCGCTCGACGCGGCGGAGGACGCGTTGCGGCTGTGGCTGGCGGTGGCCCGCTGGTCACGCCACGTGATCGTTCAGACCCGCGAGCGTGGCCATCCCGCCGTCCAGGCGCTTGTGCGCGGGGATCCCGACGGGTTCTGGGAGCGCGAGGCCGAGCGGCGAGCCGAGCTGCGGTACCCTCCCGCGGGATGGCTCGTCCGGGTGACCGGCCCGGACGGTGACGGCGATCGGATCGCTGGCGAGCTCCGCGCCAACCTGCCTGCCGGGGACGAGGTGCTCGGCCCGTCGCTCGATGGCGCGGTGCTGGTGAAGTCCCCAGGGCTGCGTGGCACGCTGGGCGCCTTGGCGCCTCTGCGGCACGCGTGGGGGTATGCGGACCGCAGGGTCCGCGTCGATGTCGACCCTCTGTAGGAGGCAGATGGAACCGCTGCTGCGTATCCGCATTTTTGGTGACCCGATCCTGCGCGAGCGGGCAGCCGAGGTGGCTGACTTCGATGACGCCCTGCGCAGGCTCGCCGAGGACATGCGGGCCACCATGCTCGCCGCCGCTGGCGTCGGCCTCGCCGCGAACCAGGTCGGGGTGCTCAAGCGCCTGTTCACCTGGGTGACCGCGACCTCGAAAGGCGCCCTCGTCAACCCGGAGGTCGTGGACTCCTCGGAGGAGCTTGAGGAGGGCGAGGAGGGCTGCCTCTCCTTCCCCGGCCTCTACTACCCAACGAGGCGCCCGCTGCGGGCACAGCTTCGAGGCTACGACGTCCACGGTGACCCGATCTCGGTCGAGGGCGAGGGGCTCGACGCCCGCGTGCTCCTCCACGAGCTCGACCACTTGAACGGGATTCTCTTCATCGACCATCTGGCCCGGCACGACCGGAAGGACGCGATGCGCCGGATCCGCGCCGGTGAGCTCGACAATCCCCGGCCGCAGCGCGAGGCTCCTGTCGCGTAGGTCACCGACTCATGCGCATCGTCTTCTGGGGTACTCCCCATCCGGCTGTGCCCGCGCTCGAGGCGTTCGTCGCCGAGGGGGACGTCGAGGTGTGCGCGGTCGTGACGAACCCGGACCGGCCCGCTGGGCGCGGACACGCGCTCCAGCCGTCCCCGGTCAAGGTGGCCGCCGAGCGAGCGGGGCTCGTGGTGTGGCAGCCCACGAAGCCGCGCGAGGTTCTCGACGACCTTCGGAGGTTGCGCGTCGATGCGTGCGCCGTCGTCGCGTACGGGGCGATCCTGCCGGTCGACGTGCTCGACGCTGGTGGGCGTGGGTTCGTGAACCTGCATTTCTCGTTGCTGCCTTCATGGCGTGGTGCCGCGCCTGTCGCACATACGTTGCTGGGGGGAGACACGCGGACCGGTGTGACGTGCTTCGTGCTCGACAAGGGCATGGACACGGGGCCGGTCCTGTCGAAGGAGCAGACCGACGTTGGGCTGCGAGAGACGGCGGGGGAGTTGACGCAGCGGCTGGCCAGGTCGGGAGCCCCGCTGCTCGTCCGCGCGGTGCGGGGTCTGGTCGACGGCTCGCTGCGGCCGACGCCCCAGGACGACCGGCTGGCCTCGTACGCTCCCAAGATCGCACCCCGCGACGCGCGGCTCGACTGGGTCCGCCCGGCCACCGAGCTCGACCGGGCTGTGCGGGCCTTCAACCCGCTCCCGGGTGCGCACACCACGTTCGCGGGCGCTCGCTTGAAGGTCCATTCGACCGCGGTGGTCGCTGCGGAGGGTCCGCCTGGCGAGGTCGTCCGCCTCGACCCCGCCGGGCCGGTCGTCGCGTGCGGTCGGGAGGGCTTGAGGCTGGAGGCCGTGCAGCCCGCTGGCAAGGCGCGCATGCCCGGCCCCGACTTCGCGAACGGCTACCGCCCACTGGGGCAGCGGCTTGGAGGCTGAGGGCCTCGCGTCGCGGCGCCTGGCCTGGGAGGTGCTCCGGCGCGTCCATGCCGACGGGGCCTGGTCGACGCTCGCGTTGAGCGCGGCCTTGCGGCGCGCCCGCCTCGACGCACGCGACCGGGCATTCGCGGCGAACCTCGCGTACTCGACGTTGCGCTGGGAGGGCACCCTCGACTGGGCACTGGGTCGGGTCCTCGCCCGCCCGCTCCACGAGGTCGAGGCGGCGCTGCTCGACGTGCTCCGGCTCGGCGCCTGGCAGGTGCTCTACGGCGGCACGCCGGACCGGGCTGCGGTCGCCACCACCGTCGACCTCGCCCGCGCGGTCGTCGGGCCGCGCGCGACCGGGTTCACGAACGGGGTCCTCCGGGGGCTCGTGCGGACGCGGGACCGGCTGCCGTGGCCGTCGGTGGACACGGATTTCGGCCTCGGCCTCGCGCTGGGCTACCCGAGCTGGGTGGTCGCCGAGGCGCGTGGGCGGTTCGGTGACCGTGCCCGGGCGGTGCTCGAGGCCGGCAACGAGGCGCCCGGGGTGACGCTCCGCGCGACGGGGGACCGGAAGGCGCTGCTCGCCGAGCTGGCCGCAGCGGGTCTCGACGCCTCGCCCGGGCTCCACGCGCCCGAGGCGGTGCGCGCTCCAGGTGCCGACCCCTCACGGATGACGGCTGTGGCCGAGGGCCGGGCCGTCGCCCAGGACGAGGCGTCGATGCTCGTCGCCCGGGCTGCGGTTGCGGGGCTCTCGCCAGGAGCCCTCGCGCTCGACACCTGCGCCGCGCCGGGCGGGAAGAGCACGCACCTGGCGCAGCTCGGCTTCCGCGTCGTCGCGGCAGATCTGCGGCCTGGCAGGGCCGAGCTGGTGGCGTCCGCCGCCGCGCGGCTCGGGCTCCGCGTCGCCGTGGCCGTCGCCGACGGCCTCGCGCCGCCCTGGCGGCCTGGCGCGTTCCCTCTTGTCCTCGTCGATGCCCCCTGCACCGGCCTTGGCACCGTCCATCGGCGACCCGAGGTGCGCTGGCGGCGTCAGCCCGGCGACCCGGCGAGGATGGGCGCGTTGCAGCTCGCGCTCCTCGAGCGCGCTGCGCCGCTCGTGGGTCCTGGTGGCCGCCTCCTCTACAGCGTCTGCACCTGGCCCCGCGCCGAGACCGCCGACGTGGCTCGCGCCTTCCTCGCCGCTCACGGCGACCGCTTCGCCGCCGAGACCCCCGACCTCGCCGGCGCCGGCACGCACCTGCCTGGTGACCCCGGCACCCAGCTCACCGGCGACCTCGACCGCACCGACGCCATGTACGTCTGCGCCTTCCCCCGCCGCCGTCAACTCTGAATCTGTGTCGACTCGGTCGTCTCAGAGG
>JBOGEB010000168.1:0-9519 GCA_050743125.1 Egibacteraceae bacterium | reverse complement strand
GTGGAGGCTCCCCAGGGCGGTGTCGCCCAGTCGCCGACGGAGGCTCGCCGGGACGTCTCACCGTTCCAGACCCAAAGATGACCGCACATGTGTGGAGGCTCCCCAGGGCGGTGTCGCCCAGTCGCCGACGGAGGCTCGCCGGGACGTCTCACCGTTCCAGACCCAAAGATGACCGCACATGTGTGGAGGCTCCCCAGGGCGGTGTCGCCCAGTCGCCGCCGGGGGAGGCCGCATCACCCCTTCCCAAACGACCCACGTTTCCGGCATGCTGATGCTCCCCCTGCAAAACGTGAGGTGGCCGCGATGTCGATCACATCGATCGAGGACGGGCTCCGGGTCGTCGATGCCGATTACATCGTCATCGAGGACGACCGCAGCACCGACGAGGGCCAATCTGCTGGCGACGTGGATCTCGAAAGCCTGCGCGACGAGTTCGTCGATGCGTTCAACGCGCGGGACCTGGACGCGGTGCTCGGGATCGTCGATGAGGACGTCGAGACTCCCGACACCAGTGGCGACGGCGCAGCGAACCTCGCCGAGGAGCTGCAGGCGATCTGGGAGCGCTCTCCTGGCGCGATCCTCACCCGTGCGTTCTTGGACGGTGACGCGTGCGCGGTGGCCTGGCTGCCCGACGAGGACGGCTGCTGGTCCCGCGCTGCGCTGGTCTGCTTCGACGCCGAGGGCGGCCTGCTCACCCTCGTCGCCGTACCCGACGACGCCGACGCCCTCGACCGGGCCGAGACCGACGACCCCACCGGCAGCGACCCCGACGAATGGCACGACTGGGCCAACTGGGACCGCGGCGAGGAGACCATCTCGCTCCCACGAGACCGCGAACGCCCATAGCCCTGCTCCGCGATGCTCCGTCGTAAGCGCATGCCCGTTGAGTTCGAGCCGGCTTGGGAGGCGTTCCGCGTCCAGGCCGAGCGCGTCGAGCAGGCCCGATCCGCCCTGCTGTCTTGCCTGCCTGTCGGCCGGGTCGACCCCGCGCCGGTGCCGGTCGGGCTGGACCTGCTCCGTGACGAGCTGGCCGCTGTTGCCGGCGAGCTGGACGCCTGGCGCCACGACGTGATCGCTGACCATTGGGCGGCTTGCGCGAGCGCGATCCTGCAGGCCTTGACCGCGCTGCCCGACGCGCACCGCGTCGCCACCAGCTCGACCGAGCTCGAGGAGCTGCTCGGCGCTGTGGGCGACGTCGTCGAGCCCCTCGACGCCTGGCACGACGCTGAGCGCGCCTGGCTCGCCCTCCGCGTCCGAACCTGACCCACCGCACAAAACGGCCCCGGGCCGCCAAGCGGTCCGGGGCCGTTCTGTGACTGGCTTCGTGAAAACTGGCCGACCGACGTTGGAGCGGCCCATCCGACCGGCTGACCTTCCGCCCGGCGGGCCGCGTTACTGTTTCCAACGATTGGAAGACGGTTCCGTTACGGGTGAGGGCAGATTATCGCAAATACCTCTCGGCGCGCGCCCACTGCTGCTACGTCGTCTCGGGCGGCCGACGGCGCGCCTTCTTCTCGGCCTGCTGCCGTTTGGCCTCCAGGCGGCGCTGCTGTGCGGCCCGCGAGCGGCGGGTGGGCTTGCGTGGACGCTGAGGTTGCAACGCTTCGGCGAGCAGCGCCGTGAAGCGGGCGAGGACGGCGTCCCGGTTGCGGGTCTGCGAGCGGTGCTCGTCGCCGGTCAGCACGAGCACACCGTCAGCGGTCACGCGGTTGCCGAGCCGTTCTCGGATCCTGGCCTTCTGCTCCTCGGAGAGCACCTGCGAGCCCTCGACGTCGAAGCGCAGCTCCACGCGGGTGTCCGACGTGTTCGCGTGCTGGCCGCCCGGCCCCGACGACCGCGAGAACCGGAAGACGAGCTCCTCGTCCGGGATCGTCAGCCCAGGTCGCACCTCAACATCTGCCATGCGCGTAGTGTGAACGGATGCGCCTGGATCGGCTTAAAACATGTGTCGGAGCGCCGGAGGGCAGTGTCACTGAATCGCCGACGACGGCTCACCAGGACGCCTCACCGCTGGAACCAAGTATGACCAGTGGAACGCGCCCAGACGCACCCGCTCTGGCCCGTTTTGACGCACGCCCTCATCGGGAGATCGTCGCCTTGGCGCTCCTGGCGATGGCCGCCCTGGCGGTCGCTCCGTTGCTCGGCCTGGTCGACACCGCGCTGGTGGGGCGGCTGGGGGGCAGTGCGCTCGCGGCGCTGGGCATCGACATGGCGGTGTTCGCCGCGGTCTTCTGGATCTTCAGCTTCCTCACGTACGGCACGACTGCCGAGGTCGCGCGGCTGCGCGGGGCGGGACGACCGGATGAGGCGACACGGCACGCGCGCGCGGCCCTGTGGCTGGCGATCGGGCTCGGCGCGCTGGTGACGGCGGTGCTGCTGGCCGGCGGCCCGCTGATCGTGGGAGTGATGGGCGCGGACGCGTCGGTCGCCCCGCTCGCGCTCGCCTACCTGCGGGTCCGGGCGCTCGCCGCGATCCCGGTCCTCGTGGTGGCGGTCGGCCACGGCGCCTTCCGGGGCTGCAAGGACATGCGCACGCCGCTGTGGATCACCGCCGGAGCGAACGCCGCGAACGCGATCCTCGCCTGGGCGCTGATCTACTCCGCCGGGCTGGGGGTCGCGGGCGCGGCCTGGGGCACGCTGCTCGCGCAGACCGGCGCAGCGTCGGCGTTCCTTCTGCTGGGCCGGCGGGCCTTTCCCGCGCCCGATTCACTGCGGGTCGACCGGGCGGCGATGCGGGGGGTCCTGCGCATCTCGACGGACCTGTTCCTGCGCACCGCGGCGCTGCTGACCGGCCTGCTCGTCGCCACTGCGGTCGCCGCCCGGATGGGCACGGTCACCATCGCCGCGCACCAGATCGCCCGAGAGCTGTGGGTGATGCTCGCGCTGGTCCTTGACGGCTTCGCGATCGCGGGTCAGGTGCTGATCGGCACCGCGCTCGGTGCGGGAATGCCGGACCAGGCCCGCGCGGACGCCCGCCGGCTCGTCTGGTGGGGACTTGGCGCTGGCACGGTGATCGGCCTGGTGTACCTCGCGCTCGCGGGGCCACTGCCCCGGGTGTTCACCGCCGACGGCGCCGTGCTCGCGGAGGTCAGGGGAGTCTGGTGGATCGTCGCGGCGCTCCAGCCGACCGTCGTCGTCGTGTTCGTCCTGGACGGGATTCTTCTGGGCGCTGGCGACCTCCGCTTCCTGCTCGTCACGACCGGCGCCGCGGCGCTTGCCGGGCTCGCGCCGGTCGCCCTCCTCGCGCTCACGCTCGGCTGGGGGCTGGCCGGGATCTGGGCGGGCATGGCCGCGCTCATGGCCGTCCGGCTCGCCACAACCGTCCCCCGCCTGCTCGGCGGGCGGTGGCTCGTGGTTCCGGCGCCGGCGCAACCGGTGACCACGTAAGCGGTGCTCGACCTGTCCCTCGCCGCCGCGCGGCGGATCGTCCTGGCCGCGCAGGGGTTCGCCACCCCGCGGCCCGACGGGACGGTCGACCGGCGCCACCTCCGCCGCGTCCTCCGCCACACGGGCCTGCTGCAGATCGACTCCGTGAACGTCGTCACCCGCGCGCACTATATGCCGGTGTTCTCCCGCCTGGGCCCGTACCCGCGGGCGGCGCTCGACCGGATGGCCTGGGGCCAAGGAGGTCGGGAGCTGTTCGAGTACTGGGGCCACGAGGCCTCGCTCCTGCCCCTCGACGCCCATCCGCTGTTGCGCTGGCGCATGGCCCGCGCGGGCCACGAGGCGTGGGGCTGGATGGTCCGCCTCGCCCGCGAGCAGCCCGCCTACGTCCAGGCCGTGCTCGCCGAGGTGGGCGCGCGCGGGCCGATCAGGGCCTCCGAGCTGCCCGACGACCGTGCGGGAGGCGGCCGGTGGTGGAACCGCAGCGCCGCGAAGCACGCCCTGGAGTTCCTGTTCTGGTCGGGACAGGTCACGGCCGCCGAGCGGACGGCGAGCTTTGAGCGCTGCTACGACCTCCCTGAGCGGGTGCTGCCCAAGACGGTCATCGACACGCCCACGCCGGCCGAGGACGAGGCGCACCGCGCGCTGCTGCTCCGGGCCGCCGCGAGCCTCGGGCTCGGCACCGCCCGGGACCTCGCCGACTACTATCGCCTGCCGATCCCACTCGCGCGCGCCCGCCTGGCCGAGCTGGTCGAGGACGGCGCGCTGCTGCCGGCACGCGTCGAGGGCTGGCGCGAGCCCGCCTACCTTGAACCCGGGGCACGCCGACCCCGAGCGGTCAACGCCCGCGCGCTGCTCGCCCCGTTCGACCCGCTGATCTGGGAGCGCTCGCGCGTCGAGCGGCTGTTCGGCGTCCATTACCGGATCGAGGCCTACGTCCCTGCCTCCCAGCGACGCTACGGCTACTACGTCCTCCCGTTCCTGCTCGGTGATCGGCTCTGCGCGCGGGTCGACCTGAAGGCCGACCGCCGGGCCGGCGTGCTCCGTGTCCTGGGCAGCTGGCACGAGCCCGACGCTGTGCCGGCTCAGGTCGCCGGGCCGCTCGCCGCTGAGCTCGCCGACCTCGCCTGCTGGCTCGGCCTGGCGCACGTCGAGGTCACCGACCGGGGCGACCTCGCGCCCGCCCTGCTCCGGTGATTCGCCACATCGGGTACCTGCAATCCCCAGTTGCGGGCAGATCTGCCCGCAACTGGGGATTGCAGAGCGAGGGGCGCGAGGGTTGCCTTCCTGGGAGTCGATGTCCCGGCTCGTACGCTCCTGGTGCGCTGAGCTGGCTACGTCACGAGGTCTGCCGCGACCTCACGGGCAGCGGTGACCGTTGCGTCGATGTCCTCCGGGCTGTGGGCGAGGCTCAAGAACACCGCCTCGTACCCGGAGGGCGCGAGGTAGTGCCCGCGGGCGAGCATGCCGTGGAAGAAGCGTGCGTAACGGCTGTGGTCACACGCTCGGGCGCCAGCGAAGTCGCGGATCGGCCCGTCCGCGAAGCACACGCCGAACAGGCTGTTCGCGCGCTGCAGACGCGCAGGGACACCAGCCTCGGCGAACGCGGTGCCGAGCCCGTCGATCAGCCGGTCGGCCAGCGTGTCCAGGTGCTTGTAGGCGTCGATGTCCAGATGCTCGAGCTGGGCGAGCCCGGCGGCGACCGCCACCGGGTTCCCGCTGAGCGTGCCGGCCTGGTAGACGGGCCCTTCGGGCGCCAACTGGCCCATCACCTCCGCCCGGCCACCGAACGCTGCGAGCGGGAACCCTCCGCCGACGACCTTGCCGAGCGTGACGAGGTCCGGGGTGACCCCGCTCCACTGGATGCCGCCCCCACGCGCGAGGCGAAAGCCGGTGAGCACCTCGTCGAACAGGAGCAGCGCGCCGTGCCGGCGGGTGACGTCGCGCAACAACTCCAGGAAGCCCGGATCCGGGGGGACGACGCCCATGTTCGCGGCGACGGGCTCGCAGATCACCGCCGCGATGTCCTCGCCATGGACGGCGAATGCCTCCTCGACTCCCGAGCGGTCGCTCCACGCGACGACGATCGTGTCGGCAGCCGCGCCTCGCGTCACGCCCGGCGAGTCCGGCAGCCCGAGGGTCGCGACGCCGCTGCCGGCCGCGACGAGCAGCGCGTCGGCGTGGCCGTGGTAATGGCCGGCGAACTTCAGGATGCGTTCCCGCCCGGTCGCTCCTCGGGCCAGGCGCAGGGCGCTCATCGTCGCCTCGGTGCCCGAGCTCACCAGCCGCACCTGCTCGAGCCCCGGCACGGCCGCGCAGAGCGCTTCGGCGAACTCGACCTCTCCAGGCGTCGGCGCTCCGTAGCTCGAACCCCGCTCCAGCGCCTGTCGGGCGGCACGCACGACGTCGGGGTGGGCGTGGCCGAGGATGAGCGGCCCCCAGCTCATCACGTAGTCGACGTAGCGGTTGCCATCGACATCGACGAGGTGCGCGCCCTCGCCTCGGGCGATGAAGCGCGGGGTGCCGCCCACGCTCCGGAACGCCCGGACCGGGGAGTTCACGCCACCGGGGATGACCACCCGCGCGCGGGCGTACAGATCCTGCGAGTTCCTCACGAACTCGCAGGCACCACGTCGAAGTTGCGCTCGTAGAGCTCGGCTACCCGAGTCAACTCCTCCGGCGTGAGGTCGTGCTGGTCCGAGGCGCTGGCGAACTCAGTGATCTGCGCGACGCCGTAGATGTTGGGCAGCGTGGTGGCGACGCCGGGGTCGGCGAGCACCCAGCGCAGCGCCGCCTGGCCGAGCGTCATGTCCTTGGTGAGGAAGTCGAGCCGCTCGATCTTCTGCACGCCCTCGACGAGCCAGCTGCGCGGCCGGTGACGGCGGTGGTCGTTCTCGGCGAATACCGTGTCGACGGTGAGGTTGCCCTCGAGCATGCCCGACGAGTGCGGGACCCGGACGATCATCTTCGCACCGGCCTCGTGGGCGCAGCGGAGCAGGCCCCGCCCCGGGTCCTGCTCAAGCGCGTTGTAGATCATCTGCACCGCAGGCACCCGGCGGGCGCGCATGGCGTGGACGCCCTCCTCGAGCCAGCCGATCTTCGGGCCGAGCGCGACGCCGCAGATGCGGATCTTGCCGGCGG
The DNA here is from genome assembly GCA_050743125.1 of Egibacteraceae bacterium. Lineage (GTDB taxonomy): Bacteria > Actinomycetota > Nitriliruptoria > Euzebyales > Egibacteraceae > JBOGEB01. The sequence continues at coordinate 2,994 of JBOGEB010000168.1, read as the reverse complement.
CCTTCGCGTCGTCGAGGAACGTGAACAGGTCGCCGTCGTTCAGGTGCGCCATCCGCGGGTTGTGAAGCTGGTACACGTCGATGACCTCGACGCCGAGGCGGTGAAGGCTCGCGTCGAGGGCGCGGCGCAAGTAGGCGACGTCGGTGCGGTGCGGGCGCTCCTGCTGCCCCCGGCGCTCGTGCTCGCCGACGATGTCGTAGCCGAACTTCGTCCCGATCACGATCTCGTCGCGCACGTCGGCGAGCGCCTCACCGAGCACCTGCTCGGCGTACCCCTCGGCATAGGTGTCGGCGGTGTCGAAGAACGTGATCCCCGCCTCGAACGCACGCCGGTGGAGGTCGACAGCCTCAGAGCGGGTGTAGGTCCCCCACCAGCCGGTCGTCACCGTCCAGTTGCCGAACCCGATCTCTGAGACCTCGATGCCGGGGGCGAGTTGGCGATAACGCATGGCACCCGATCCTAGCGCTTGCCGGATGAACATCCGTTCATGCCATGAATCGTCATGTGGCCAGGATTCGTAACGTATACGTGACGAATCCTGGCCAAACGACAACGGTAGTTCGGCCGGGTCCTAAGGGCGGACGGGTGGGGGTCCGTCTGGCGCGCGGCGCTGGCGGCGCAGGTGCCAGGACAGCCAAGCGTGCGGGATCACCGCGATCAGGAGCACGGTCCCCGCAACCCACTGGCCCACGGCCAGCGCACCGACGCCCGCGAGCGCCGCGCCGGACACGAGCAGGATCCGTAGCGTGTTGACGGACTCCATCGCGGACTCCTTTTAGTTTGCGGTCGGGTCGGCGGCGATCGTGCGAAACAGGCCCCCCTGGCGGGTCAGCACCCGGCGCCACAGCTCGGGGGGCTCCGCCCAGAACGGGTCCTCGGGAGTCGCGTCGATGACGAACCAGGCGCCGCTTTCAATCTCGGACTCCAGCTGGCCGGACGCCCACCCGGCGTAGCCGGAGAACAGGCGGAGCGCTCGCAGTCCGGGCGCCACGAGCACAGGGTCGGCCCCAAGGTCGACCACGCCGATCTCGGAGAAGATCGGCTGCCAGCCCGGCGGCGGGTCGTCAGCGCGCCGGCCGACGGCGATGACCGTGCTCGGCATCACCGGCCCGCCGATGAACACGACCTGTGGCTCGGTCACTGCGGCCGACCAGCCAGGCACGACCTGCTCGACCTCGATCGAGCCTGGGCGGTTGAGGACGATCCCGAGCGCGCCCTGCTCGCCGTGCTCGAGGATCAGCGCGGCCGTCAGCGCAAAGTTCGGGTCGGCGAGGGACGCGGTCGCGACGACCAGGCGACCGGTGAGCGAGGCCCCGTCCACGGCTCAGACGTGGAGAGCGGGGGGCCTCCCCCCGACCCCCTGCAACCGCCGCGCCATCCAACCCGCGGCGTAGGTGATCACGAGGTCGGCGCCGGCGCGGCGGATCCCGAGCAGCGTCTCGGTCATGACGCGGTCGTGATCGATCCACCCGTTCGCCGCGGCGGCGTGGATCATCGCGTACTCGCCAGACACGTGGTAGGCCGCGAGCGGCATCCCGGTGGCCTGCTTCACGCGGTAGACGACGTCGAGGTACGGGACGGCGGGTTTGACCATGAGGATGTCGGCGCCCTCGGCAAGGTCGGCCAGCGCCTCGCGGACCCCCTCGTCGGCGTTGCCTGGGTCCAGCTGGTAGGTGGTGCGGTCGCCGAAGCGGGGCGCGCACTCGGCCGCGTCACGGAACGGGCCGTAGAACGCGCTTGCGTACTTCGTGCAGTAGGCCATGATCGCGCAGGTCTCGGCGTGGCCCGCCTCGTCGAGCGCCGACCGGATCGCCGCGACCTGGCCGTCCATCATCCCTGACGGCGCGACGACGTCCGCGCCGGCCTCCGCCTGGCTGACCGCCGCGCGCACGTACGCGGCGTTCGCCGCGTCGTTGTCGACCGTCCCGTCGGCCCGGACCGGCCCGCAGTGACCGTGGTCGGTGTAGTCGCACAGGCAGATGTCGGCGATCAGGACAACCTCCTCGCCGTGGTCCTGGCGCAGCGCCCGCAGCGCCCGCTGGACCGTCCCGTCGGTGCTCCACGCCTGCGTGCCCTCGGGATCTTTCGCCGCTGGGACGCCGAACAGCAGGAAGGACGTGACCCCCGCGGTCCGCAGCTCCTTCACCTCGACGAGCAGGCTGTGGAGCGTATGCTGCGAGACGCCGGGCATCGACGCGACCGGCTGCGGGGCGTCGATGCCGTCTTTGACGAACAGCGGCGCGCACAGCTGTGACGGTGCGAGCGTCGTCTCGCGGACGGCGGTGCGCAATGCCGCGGTCCGCCGCAGCCGCCGGGGCCGGGCGAAGGGAAAGGATGCAGGCTCCATCGCTTGCAAGGATAGGCCGCCGCGGGCGGCCAGTCTGAAAGCGAATGGACGTCGCACCAGATGTGCGCGCTCAGCCCGGTTATGGCCAGAGGTGCACATCTGGCCGCACATTGGCCGCGACCCGATCCGGCTCGAAAGGAGCACCCGGACCGTGATGACCATACGCTGCCGCCTGGCGCTCGCCCTGATCGTTGTCGGCTTGCTGTCGGGATGCGCGCAGCCCCGCTCGCGGGCGTCGTTCTGCCACACGCTGGCACAGGAGGAGCAGCGTTATCTCGACAAGTACGAGGCGCGACTCGAGCGGATCGGCAGGGCCGGGAACGACGACCTGTCTTCTTTGCTGTCCGCGGCGGTGGGGACCAGCGTCGAGGCGTTCGGGGACGTGACGGTCACCTTCGACAAGCTGGCGAAGGTCGCTCCCGAGGAGATCCAGCCCGATGTCGAGGCGATCCGCGACGCGCTGGAACGGCAGCGGAGCACGCTGAAGGACGTCGCGAGCGATCCGCTCGGGGCGCTGGCCGGCAGCCTCACCTCCGGCCTGGCCGCAATGGGCTCGTGGGAGCGCGTGTCGAGGTACATCGACCAGAACTGCCGCACTGAACGCTCACCGTCGCGCCCGTGACGACCTCCGTGGAGCAGGCCTCTCG
>JBOGEB010000167.1:0-9761 GCA_050743125.1 Egibacteraceae bacterium | reverse complement strand
GTGCCGCGCTCGGTCTTTCTCAGGCTACTGGGCGTGGCGACCACGGTGCCCGCTGCGCTGTAGCCACCATTCGGCGAGGTTTCCCGCGCCAGGGATCCTCAAGCCCACCCGCCTGTAGCCCTGAACGCAGAGGAACCCCCAGAGCGCGGTGACGAGGCCGTAAAGGATCAGCGTGAACAGCGTGAACAGGGTCCGCCCGACGAAGCCGGGCCCGAGGCTGCGGCCGATCACGGCGGTCCAGAGGATGATGAACAGGTGCAGCCCGCCGAAGACGACGACCGACTGCGCGGCGTGGAACCGGACCTCCCGGTCGGTCTGCGTGAAGAGCACGACCAGCCCGCTGACCCAACCGACCAGGTACGCCAGCAGCCCGCCGATCTTGGGATCGAGGCCGCCGGTCCGCTTCGGCTCGTCGAGTTGGGGCTCGTCGCTCATGCCCGTAAAGACTGCTGGGCGCACCCGGTGGTGTCAAACGAATCGCGAAGCAGTGTAACGGCCGTGGTGACTGACCCGACCTAGCATGGGACCGCCGACAGGAAAGGGACCGTGATGGAGAAGGCCACGTTCGCCGCCGGCTGCTTCTGGGGTGTGGAGGTGACGTTCCGCAACGTCGAGGGCGTGGTGGACGCCCGGGTCGGCTACACGGGCGGCCATGTCGAGAACCCGTCGTACACCCAGGTCTGCACCGGCATGACCGGGCACGCCGAGGCCGTCGAGGTGACGTTTGACCCCCAGAGGGTGTCCTACGAGCAGCTCCTCGACGTGTTCTGGAGCACCCACAACCCGACGACGCGCAACCGGCAGGGATGGGACGTCGGTCCGCAGTACCGGTCGGCGATCTTCTTCCACTCGCCTGAGCAGGAGCAGGCGGCGATCGCCTCCATCCAGCGCCTGGAGAGCGAGCAGCGCTTCCGCAAACCGATCGTCACCGAGGTCGTCCCCGCCTCCACGTTCTGGCCAGCCGAGGAGTACCACCAGCAGTACCTCGTGAAGCGCGGCCAGGCGAGCTGCCGCATCTGACGGCTGCCGAAACGTCCGCCCGATCGTCGCCCTGCGCACGGTGGGGTTATCTCATATGGTGCGCGCGCTGCGCGACGGGAGCGGCACAGACACCCAGCGCTCACCGAGACCAGGGAGCCGTACGACCGCGACGAGCCTGCGCGGCGGCCCGGTGATGACGGCGCCGAGGAACGGGCCGCGGCGGGGCCGGTAGCCCCGCCGGTGCCGCAGGCGGGAGCGCGCGGCCAGCCACTCGACCCGGGCGTCACCGTTCAGCTCCTCTGTGCTGGCCAGCCGGCCGGCGAACGCCAGCCCGTCGGCGAGTGGCCCGCCGGGCGGGGGGTTCCTGACAGCGTAGGACAGGAACCGTTGAGTGAACTGCGGGTTCAGCGCCAGCGCAGGCCAGGCTTTCGCCACCTGGAGTGCTCGCTTGCGAGCCAACGCCTCGGAGGTTGCGCGCACCCGCTCAGGGGCGAACCCGTCCGGCACCGGGCCGCCCGCGACCAGCGCCCGGACGAGCGCGGCCTGCCGGGCGGCGAGGCGCTCCCGGGGGTCAGCCAACCGTGCGCTCCCGGCGCTCGGCGCCGCGTGCCGCCGCAGCCGCGATCCGGTCGAGCTCGTCGCCGAGCTCGGCCTGGCTTGGGTAGTCGTCGTCGCGCTCCAGCATGATCCCGGGCGGCACCGTCCGAGCGCACAGCTCGGCGACCAGATCGAGCACGGCCGGGGGCGTCGCGTGGGCGTGCGTGTCGTGGTACAGCCCGGCCCGCTCGGCGCCGCCGGCAACATGGACATAGGCGAGCCGCTCGAGCGGCAGGCGCTCCAGGAAATCGAGCGGGTCGAGGCCGTGGTTGCGGCTGGAGGCGTAGAGGTTGGCGAGGTCGAGCAGCAGCAGCGCCGAGGTGCCTTCGAGCACCTCGGTGAGGAACGCGGCCTCGTCGAGCTCCGCGTCTGGCCACTCGACGAGAGCGGCGATGTGCTCGAGCGCGAGGGGGACGGAAAGGTCGGCCTCGACGCGGCGGACGTTCTCCACGAGGACGGCGAGCGCCTCCCGGGTTCGGGGCACCGGCAACAGGTGACCGGCCTCGAGCCCTCCGCTGCGGACGAAAGCGATGTGCTCGCTGATCAGGGGGGCGTCGAAGCGCTCGGCGAGCGCGCTCAGGTGCGCGACCCGTTTCGGGTCCGGCTCCTCGGCCCCACCCAGCGAGAGCGTGACGCCGTGGGGGATGACCGTCACACCGCGCCGGCAAAGGCGATCGAGCGCGGGCGGGACCGTGTGCGGGACGTTCTCAGCGATGACCTCGACGAAGCCGAGGTCACGACGCTGCTCGACGAACGCGGCCAGCTCCGGACGCCAGCCGACGCCGAGGCCGAGGCCGAGCGGGGGTATTCTCATCCGCCGCAGCCTCCGCAGCCTCCGCAGCCGCCGCCACAACCGCCGCCGCCGCCGCACCCGTTATACCCACCGCTGGCGGCGCGCTGCGCCTCGCGTCGCACGCCGAGCGCATCGGCGAGCTCGGCGTCCGAGGACCACAGCTGCCCGAGCCCGAGCAGGGCGATCGTCCCTCCCAGGCCGCCGAGCGTGAGCCCGTCCAGGGCACCGGCTTTGTGGGTTTGCTCCAGCAGCCGTCGCCCGCTCGGGGTCTGCCGTGCCGGCCGGCGGGCCGCCCACAAGGACAGGACCACCGTGAGCGCGAGCAGCACGAGCAGGTAGCCCACCGGCTCGCCGTTGGCGATGCCCGCTGCCAGCCGCGCGATCCCGAGCGTCAACACCGGAAGGAACCACAGCGCGAGCCGACGGATGCTGGGGGTCTGGGAGGACAGGCTGAGCAGCCCCTGGTGGACCAGCCGTTCCCGGACGGCCATCAGCGCAGGGTGCCGGGCGGCCAGCTCCTGGACGGACCACAGCCTCGTCGATGACGCCTCGTCAAGGGCCTGGTAGACGCCTTGTTCGACGGGGTGCGCGCCGCGGGGAAGCGGCTGGGTCGCCTTGAGCTGCCCCTCCTCGACGGTCACCACGCCGGCCTCCCGCAGGTTGGCCACGGCCGTGGCCACCGCCAGCTTGTCACCGCCGTTCAAGATGGCGAGGTCGTACGTGTCCAGTGCGGGCTGACCGGCTGGCGCCCCAGGGACTGCCAGCCGCCTTCGTCGGCCGATCAGCACGATCATCGTGGTCACCGCCAGCAGCCCGCCGTAGATGACCAGGAACGTGGGGCCGCTGATACCCCAGGTGTCTGCCATGTCCCGTCTCCCGTCTCGAGGCCCCGCATGGGTGTCCTCTAATTATTACAAGTCCCAAGGCCCTGCGTTCCCCCTCCCCATAGACGACAGAGGACCGGCCAGGGTTGCAGGCATCCGCAGTCCGCTCCTGTTATGGGACACGCGAATGCCCATCGAGTCGAACGTCCGTGTGGCCAGGATTCGTCACGCATGCGTGACGAATCCTGGCCACACGCTCGACAGGCGATCCCCAACAGTGAGTCAGCTCACCTGGATCGTCATCAGCATTGATGTGCCGCGCCATAAATACGCATCGCTTCAGCCGCGCCTGCATCCCGCTCGCGGCGTTGCTCCTCGTTTCCGCAGGCTTGGAGTATGCGCGCTTATGGCGCTGCCGCTGCGAGCGTGGCGCAGTCGCACCCTCGGTGCGGACCGTATTTCTGCCACGGAGCACTTAGAGCGTGTTTGAGAAGTGTTCCGGGGGGTCGCGTCGCGTCGGGTTCCGCTCGCGAAGAGCCGTTTAGGTCGGAGCCTCTTTCCGGGACGCGACGCGACCTTCTTGTCGGGTCATACCGTATGTTTTTGTATAGCTGAGGCGGTTTCGGCGGCAAGGGGCTGGGGGAGTCCCCCATAGACGGCCGCCGAAACCGCGCTCCGCTCCGCTCCGCTCCGCCGACGGGGGCAAGGCCGCAGTTTTCAGACACGTTCTAAGGGCCAGCCGGCTGACCGCCCGCGGGAATGGCCGCAACCCGCCGTGGCCCAGGCGGGCCACGGCAGGTGTGCGGTCTGATGCGCGCTTCTGGCTACCTGTTGCCGAAGGGCACGTCACATCCCCTCACGGAGTCATCCGCCGCGAACGTCGATGACGAGCGCGGCCACGAACGCGGTCATGACGAGGACGCCGGCTGCGGGGGTGAGCACGTCGGTAGGCGTGTCAGCCTTGAGCAGCGCCAGGCTTGCGGTCAGGGCGGCGACCACGGCGGCGGCGATCTTCCAGTCGTCGCCGATCACGAAGTCGTACCAGAACCGCGCGAAGGCAGAGAGGAACCGCATGGTCAGATCTCCTTGCTGGCCGTGACCGGCCGGGGCCGCAGCTGGTGCGTGCGGGCGAGGCGGGGCAGCAGCGCCACCATGGCGCGGGACAGGACGAGCCAGGCGGCCAGGAGCACGAACACCGTCCATACCCCGAGCGGCCAGGACAGGCTCTCGCCGCCGCGCCAGATGCCCAGTCCCTCCACCGCCCAGTACGTGCCGAAGGTGGCGAGCAGCAGCCCCACGGCGTACTTCATGGTGTTCTCCGGCACTCGTGACAGCGGGCCGCGCGCGAGCGCGCCCAGGCACAGCACGACCACTCCGGCAGCGGTGGCGGCTGTCGCTGCGACGGGCACGTTCTTGGCGGCGAGCCCGAAGGTGATGACGATGAAGACGACCTCGACGCCTTCGAGGAAGACGCCTTTGAACGAGACGACGAACCCGAACCAGTCCAGCCCGAGCTTGCGCTGGTCACCGGCGCGCCGCGCCGCCTCGGTCTGCTCGGCGAACTCGGCGTCCTCGTCGTGCAGCGCCTTGAGCCCCGAGCTGCGCAGGATCGCCTTGCGCAGCCACTGCAAGCCGAAGATCAGCAGCAGCACCCCGATGACCAGGTGCAGCACGTCGGGCCGCAGCCAGGACTCCAGCGCATAGCCGATGGCGGCGGTGAACACCGCGAGCGCGGCCACCGCTGCGGCGACGCCTGCCAGCGCAGATCGCCATCCGCGGGTGAGTCCCATGGCCAACACGATCGTCAGCGCCTCGACGAACTCCACGACTGCGGCGATGAATGTTGCGGCCACCAGGCCCCACAGTGCACTTCCCCCCATTGGACACTCCTTGATGTGCTCAGTCTCGAGATTACGGTCGAAGCGGGGACCACGAGCAACATCGACGGGCCTTCCACGCACTCGCGCTGTACGGGTGCGCTTATCCCTTAGCGATCGGGTATCTGGGCTCCCCTCGACGAACGTGTTGTGCGACGGAGTCCCGCGCTTCTCCTGAGCCGGATCGTCACGTAGACGTGGCTCGGTTGCGGCAGTGACTTGTCGTCACAAGTACCGTATCAGCTTATCAGCTTCTCTATAGAGAGACAAGAGGTAACTTTCCGATGTGTCGGTTGGGCTTTTTCTGCAACGAGCACGGGCCAAACTAAGAAGGGGCCTGCGGAGAAAACGGACGAATCAGAAATCTACCCAGTTCGGTAATTTCAGGCTGGCTGCCCGGCGCGTTCACGCCTGCTTCCTGTAGGTTCATGGTCTGCTCACCCGCCTGGTGCCAGCAGGGTCCGTAGGCTTTCCGCTGACAGCTTGCGACGGGAAGGGAACGCCCGATGTCCTCGGGCCTGCCGCTGTTCGCGTCCAACCACGCCGGCGCTCACGCGACCTGCCGGTGGAAGTGCGGGTCGAGCTGCTTCCGGCCACCGCCGAACCGAAGCGGCAACGAGCCGTTCGCCTCAGTGGTGACACGGTCAGTAAGCCGCCGTGCGGCGCTCAAGGGCGTGATCGCGGCCACGGTCGTGCTCGGTACGGGCTGCAGGGCGCAGCCAGGCGTCGAGCCGCCAACGGTGCTGTCCGAGGGACCTCAGCCCCAACCCACCGGCCAGCCGCTGACCTTCACGCCGATCAAGCCGAACGTCCTCGACGAGGTCGTCGTCCCCTCCGGCTACGCCTACGAGGTGCTCATCCGCTGGGGCGACCCGATCATGGCCGGCGCGCCCGAGTTCGCCTTCTCGAACCAGACCCCCGAGGCGCAGGCCGGACAGTTCGGCTACAACTGCGACTTCCTCGCCTTCCTGCCAGGTCCCGGCCAGCAGGGCGTGCTCTGGGCGAACCATGAGCACACCACCTCGGACATCATGTTCCCGGACTGGAACCCCGAAAGGCCGACAGAAGCCCAGGTCAACACCGAGCTCGCGGCCCACGGCGGGTCGGTCGTGGCGGTCGAGCGGGTGGGTGGGAGCCGTTACCGGGCGCTTCCCGGCCACGCGCTCAACCGGCGGATCACGGCTGAGACGCCGATCCTGCTGACCGGACCGGCCGCCGGGGCCGACTTGCTGCGAACGAGCGAGGATCCCACCGGCGTCAGGGTCCGGGGGATGCTGAACAACTGCGCTGGCGGTGTGACGCCGTGGGGCACGGTGTTGACCTGTGAGGAGAGCTTCGACCAGTACTTCGGCGGCCTCGCCGCGGTCACGGACCCGCGCGTCCGCGGGTTGCACGACCGTATCGGGTTCGCCGAAGGCCCGTCGGTGCGGCGCTGGGAGCAGCATCACGCCCGCTTCGATCTCGGTGAAGAGCCGAACGAGCCGTTCCGGTTCGGCTGGGTCGTCGAGGTCGACCCGTTCGACCCGTCGTTCACGCCGCGCAAGCGCACCGCGCTCGGCAGGTTCAAGCACGAGGGCGCGAGCTCGAGGCTCACGCGCGACGGCCGGGTCGCTTTCTACATGGGCGACGACCAGCGGTTCGACTACGTGTACAAGTTCGTGACCGCCGGCCGGTTCCGTGAGGGCGGCCGTGCGCACAATTTGGGTCTGCTGGACGACGGCGTGTTGTACGTGGCCCGGTTCGACGTCGGCAGGGACGGCGACGGGACCGGTGAGTGGATCCCGCTGGTCCACGGCCAGCGGGGCCTGACCGCCCGGAACGGTTTCGCGAGCCAGGCCGACGTGCTGGTCAACGCTCGCGGCGCCGGCGACCTGCTTGAGGCGACGCCGATGGACCGGCCCGAGGGCATCGCGGTCGACCCGCGCACGGGCGCGGTCTACGTGGTGATGACGAGCAACGACCGCCGCGGCGCGAGGGGCAGCCCGGGGCCTGACGCCGCGAACCCGCGCTCGGGGGGCAGCGGCGGCCACGTGCTCGAGATCGTCGAGGAGGACGCCGCCGCGGACACGTTCCGTTGGGGGCTGCTCCTGGTCTGCGGGAACCCGGACGATCCCTCGACGTTTTTCGCGGGGTTCCCGAAAGACCAGGTCAGCCCGATCGCGTCGCCGGACAACGTGACGTTCGACCGCGAGGGGCATCTGTGGATCGCCACCGACGGCCAGCCGGGGGCGCTGGGCTTCAACGACGCCTTCTGCGCCGTCCCGGTCGCTGGCGACGACCGGGGACACGTGCGGATGTGCGTGAGCGTTCCCCGCGGCGCCGAGGCCACCGGCCCCTGCTTCTCGCCGGACGGCCGCACCCTGTTCGCGGCCGTCCAACACCCCGGCGTCGGCGGCTCAGCCGCCGAGCCCCTGAGCGACTGGCCGGACCGCCAGCAGCCACCCAGGCCGTCAGTCGTCACGGTCTTCAAACAGCACGGCGACCCCCGCGTCGGCTCATAGCCGCGAGGTGGTGCATCTCGCCGTGAGGGGAGCGGACACGGCGCTTAGCCTCGACCCATGAGCAATCCTCGTCTGTCGCCGGTCGAGTTGGAGGTTGCGCGGCATGCGCTGGCGGGGGTCGCCGAGGAGATGGGGGTGGTGTTGCGGCGCGTGAGCTACTCGCCGAATATCAAGGAGCGGGCGGACTGCTCGGCGGCGGTGTTTGGAGCCGACGGGCAGATGGTGGCGCAAGCCGAGCACATCCCCGTGCACCTCGGGTCGATGCCCGCGAGCGTGGCGGCGGTGCTGGAGGCGTTCGGGGGGGAGCTGGCGCCAGGCCAGCAAGCAGCCGTGAACGACCCTTACGCCGGCGGGACGCACCTGCCCGACCTCACGATCGTCGCGTCGGTCTACGCCAAGGGGCAGTTACTGGGATACGTGGCGAACCGGGCGCACCACGCCGACGTCGGAGGGGCCGCTCCCGGGTCGATGCCGGCGACCGCGGTCGACGTCGCGATGGAGGGTCTGCGGGTGCCGCCTACGCTCGTGGCCGACAAGGGCGGGCCTCGGGACGACGTGCTCGGGCTGATCGCCGCGAACTCGCGCACCCCCCAGGAACGGCACGGGGACCTGCGCGCCCAGTTCGCCGCCAACCACGTCGGGGCGCTGCGGCTACGCGAGCTGGCCGGGAACTGGGGCGCTGATCGGCTCGCCCAGGCCAGCGCCGAGGTCTGTGACTACAGCGACCGCCGGGTACGAGCCGCCGCCCGGCAGATCCCGGACGGTTCCTACCGGTTCACCGACCAGCTCGAGGTCGGCGACGGACTGGACATCGCGGTCGTGGTCGCCGTTCACGGCGACCACGTGCTGATGGACTTCGCGGGCACCGCCGGGCAGGTGCCGGTGAACGTCAACGCGCCGCTCGCGGTGACGGTCTCAGCGGCCTGGTTCGTGTTCCGCATGCTCACCGACCCCCACGCACCGGCCAACGCCGGCTGCTACCGCGCCTGCGAGGTCCGCGCGCCCAAGGGCTCGATCGTCAACGCCACTTTCCCCGCGCCGGTCGCCGCAGGCAACGTCGAGACCAGCCAGCGGGTAGTCGATGTCCTGCTCGGCGCGTTCGCGCAGGCCCTGCCCGACCGCGTGCCCGCCGCGAGCCAGGGGACGATGAACAACGTCCTGCTCGGCTCGGCAGGGAGCTCTGGGTTCAGCTACTACGAGACGATCGCCGGTGGCGAGGGCGGCACCCCCTGGCGTCCGGGCATGTCCGGCGTGCACACCGCGATGACGAACACCCGCAACACGCCCGCCGAGGCGGTGGAGCTGGCCTACCCGCTCCGGGTGTGGCGGGCGGAGCTGCGCCACGGCTCGGGTGGCGCCGGTCGCCACCGGGGAGGCGACGGGGTCGTCCGTGAGATCGAGGCGCTGGCCGATGCGACGCTCACGCTGGTGACCGAGCGCCGCGCTCGCGGGCCGTGGGGCCTGCACGGCGGCGCCGGCGGCGCGCCCGGGCGCAACGTCTTGATCGGCATCGACGGCGTCGAGGAGGAGCTCGCCGCCAAGGGCACCTGGCCGCTCCGCCGCGGCGAACGCGTCCGCGTGGAGACCCCGGGGGGCGGCGGCTGGGGCAGCCCGGACGCTGTCGCCTGACCGGCCTCCGCTAAGGACGTGTTTGAGAAGTATTCCGGGGGTCGGGTCGCGTCGGGTTCCGCTCCTTTAGGGTGGGCGGGTGGGGGAGGTTGGTGCGGTCGGCGGTTTCGGACGGCCAGGGGCTGGGGGAGTCCCCCACAAGAAGGGCCACCGAAACCGCGCTCCGCTTCGCTTCCCCACGGGGCAAGGCCGCGATTCTCAAACACGTTCTAAGAGCTTGGGCAGAAATAACGTTGCTGTTTTCCCGATGTGCAGTGACGCGGCGCGCCGGTGCCGCACGCCTCGAGCGCGTGCCGGCCGCTGGTCGCAGTGACCCCGCCGCGTCCGCCTGCAGCTGACCCAGCGTCATCGTGAGCATCCCATTCTGACCGTGCGTGATGTGTGTCAGCGCTGTGGCCAGGAATCGTCATATGGCCAGGATTCGTCACGCATACGTGACGAATCCTGGCCACAAGGGCGAACACCGCCCAAACGACAACGTTACTTCGACCCGGGTCCTAAGGGCGGGTGGGGGAGGTTGGCGTGGTCCGATGCGGCCCGGGTTTCGGTACGGTGGGCG
>JBOGEB010000166.1:0-9774 GCA_050743125.1 Egibacteraceae bacterium | reverse complement strand
GGGTGGGTGGGGGAGGTTGGTGCGGTCAGGTCGGAGCCTCTTCCCGGGACGCGACGCGACCCCCACAACAATGTTCAAACACGCGCTATCTACTGGCGTGGTCGGGGGCGCTGGCGGAGCCAGCCGGCGGTGACGTGGGCGACGACGCGGGGGGTGACGACGCCCTTGCCGAACGCGAGCTCGCCGACCGTCTGGAGCACCGCGGGATCGCGGGCAGCGGTGACCACCGAGTCGATCGTCCACGGCCAGGCCGCCATCCGGGCGAGCAGCCCGGTGTGGCGGAAGTGCCGGCCGAGCGCATGGCGGAGCAGCGCCGCGTAGCGGGGACCGGGATCATGCGGGGCGTCGAGCGCGGCCTGGGCCGCGAGCCGCCCGGACAGCAGCGCGTAGAAGATCCCTTCCCCGGTCAGGGGGTTGACGAGCGCAGCGGCGTCACCGGCGAGCAGCACCCGGCCGCGATAGGGACACGGCCGGCCAGACGACATTGGGAGGTGGTGCGCCCTCAGCGTCGCCGCATCGGGCGCGACGAGGTCAAGGTTGCGGCGCACCCCCCTTTCCAGCAGGTGGCGTGTGGCCGCAGTGCTCGCGAGCAGCCCGAAGCCGACGTTGCGTACCTCCTCGTCCATGGGTGGGGATCTCCGAATGGGGAAGGCCCAGGCGTAGGCCGGGCCGCCGGCCGCGACCCAGCCCAGGTAGAGCTCGGGCTCCTGGCCGCCCAGCGGCGCGTAGCCGCGCAGCGCGATCCCGACGTGGCCCTGCGCATTGGGGGGAACGCCGACCCGGCGCCGCACGACCGAGCTCGCGCCGTCAGCCCCGACGAGCGCCGACGCCTCGAACCGCCCGTCCACCTGCACCGCGCGGCCGTCCTGCTCGACGGTGCGGACCTTGACCTGGCGCAGCTCGGCGCCAGCGGCGACCGCAAGGCCCACGAGCCGCCCGTCGAGCACCTGGCGAGGCACGACGTACCCGGGCTCGGGCGCCGTCCCGCTGGCCTCGACCCCGCCGGGCGAGCGAACGCGCATCCGTGCGATCGGCGCGTACCCGTCGACGACCGACCGCGCGCCCAGCCGCTCCAGCTCGGCGACCCCGTCGGGGCTGATCGCGTCGCCGCAGACCTTGTCACGCGGGAAGGCGGCCTTGTCGAGCAGGAGCACCGACGCGCCGGGCCGGCGGCGCAGGAAGTGCAGGGCGGCGGCGGCGCCGGCCGGGCCAGCGCCGACGACGATCAGCGCATGTCGTCTCACCGACGCGTGCGTCGAGACAGCATCACGACGGGCTCCTCGGGCGGGGCAGGCGAACGGGTCCTCCTACCACGTCCTGACGCTCGGGGGCAACCGCCGGTCGCCTGTTCAGCTCGGCATGCACGGCCGGGATGACGTGGCGGAGGTAGGGTCCGAGCCGCACGAACGACCGCCCGGTCTCGCGGAACCCGTAGCTGATCGGCACCTCGGCGTACCGGAAGCCGTTACCCAGCAGGTTCAGGGTGAGGACCTGGGCGTAGTTGAAGTCGTGGACGATCTCGGCCTGTGCGGCGGCCACCGCGGACAGTGCCCGGTAGCCGCTCTGGCCGTCGGTCACCGGGGCGCGGGCGACGAGGCGGAGCAGCGCGGTCAGCACTCGGTTGCCGAGCCGCCGGTGCGGGGGCATGCGCCGGATCCGCCCGGCGAACCGCGATCCGACGACGTAGTCGGCCTCGCCGGCGAGGATCGGTGCGACGAGCCGCTCCAACTCCTCCGGCGCGTACTCGCCGTCCGCGTCACAGAAGGCGACAGCGCAGGCGCCGGCTGCGACGCCAGCGGCCAAACCGTGCCGCACGGCCGCGCCGAGGCCGCGGTTCGCCCCGAGCGAGGACACCTGTGCGCCGGCCGCCGCCGCGACCGCCGCGGTGCCGTCCGTCGAGCCGTCATCGACAACGAGGCAGCGGACGGGCCGCCCGCAGACCGTGACGGGAACGCGGTTGATCACGCCCGCGATCGCAGCCTCCTCGTTGTGTGCCGGCAGGAAGAGCAGCACCGGCGCGTGGGGCACGGCGGCGAGCGCGCCGGCGTCGGCGGGCGGCAGCGCCACTTGCCGGGGAAGGCGCAGACGGCCGAACAGCCCCGGGGCGGGCACCACGACTGCGACCGCGCCCGCGAGGAGCGCGTAGACGGTGTTCACCGCGTGCCCGGTCAGCGCCGCCGCGAGCGCCGGCCCCGGCCGGGCGCCGACGGCGACGAGCGCGGCGGTCGCCGCGGCCTCGTACGTGCCGAGCCCTCCCGGGGCCACCGCGGCGACCTGCGCGGCGACGGTCACGGCGGTGACGAGCACGGCCTGGAGCGCGGTCAGCTCGATCCCCGCCCAACGCGCGGCCTGCCAGAGCACCGCGCTCTCCAGGACCCAGGCCGCGAGCGCGCCGCCGGCCACCAGCGGGCCCGGCAGCCTGCCGCTGAGATGGCGCAGCCACCAGACCCCACCGAGGACGAGCAGCAGGGCGGGCGCTGCCGTCAGCCACACCGCGGTCCCGCTGAGCCCGGAGACCACCCGCGGCCCGAGCACGACGGCGAGGACGACGACGGCGAGGACGTCCGCGCCGCGCAGGGCGATCGTCGATGCGGTCGCCTCGGCGAGCGAGATGCCGGTTCGGCGCACGACGCTCGTGACCCGCAGGGCCTCGCCCAGCCGGAACGGGAGCAGCTTGTTGCCCGCGAGCGCGACGTGGAGCGCGGCGAGGCCGTGCCCGAACGACACCGCCGGCAACACGCGGCGCCAGATGGCGGCCCGGATCACGAACGCCCCGGCATAGACTGCGAGCACTGCGGCGAGCGTCCATGGGTCCGTGATCGCCGCCCGGGCCGTCGACATCAGCGCCCCGAGGTCGACCGCGGGGACGATCGCCGCGAACGCGACGACCAGCAGCAGGAACCCACCGAACCAGCGCGCCCGCACCGTATCGCCCCCTCGCCAAACGGCTACAGTAAAGGTTACTTTAGAACGCTGGCGCCCGACGGGCAGGGGCGCCAGCAACAATCTGGGGATGCCCGGGAGCGGGGAGCCGTGATGAAGCGAATCCTTGCCGTCCTGATCGCGCTTGTGCTCACGCTCGCGCTGGGCGGCTGCAGCCGTAAGCACGAGCTCGTGATCTACTCGGGGCGCACGCAAGAGCTCATCCGCCCGCTCCTCGACCAGTTCTCGGACCAGACGGGGATTCCGATCGCGGTCAGCTACGGCCAGACCCCCGATCTCGTGCTGAAGCTCGCGGAGGAGGGCAAGAACTCCCCCGCGGATGTGTTCCTCTCCCAAACCCCCGGCGCGACCGGGTTCCTCTTCAGCCAGGGCATGCTCGCGCCGCTGCCGGCGGGGGACCTCGCCGCGGTGCCAGAGCGCTTCCGCGGCCCGGAGGGCGAGTGGATCGGGATCAGCGGCCGGCTGCGCGTGCTCGTCTACAACAAGGACCTCGTCCCCGACTCCCAGCTCCCGAGGTCGGTGTTCGACATCACCGCGCCCGAGTACGCGGGCAAGGTCGGTGTCGCGCCGAGCAACGCCTCGTTCCTGGACTTCATCACCGGCATGCGCCAGTCCGTCGGTGACGATCGGACCATGGCATGGCTGCGGGCGATGGCCGCGAACCGCTCGCCGACCTTCACGAACAACAACGCGATCGTCGAGGCGGTCAGCCGCGGCGAGATCCCGATGGGCCTCGTGAACCACTACTACAACGAGGAGTTCCTCGCCCAAGACCCGGGCTTGCCGAGCCGCAACTACTATTTCCCCAACGGGGACCTCGGCTCCATGCTGTTGGAGACGACGGCCAGCGTCCTCAAGACGAGCGACCAGCCCGACGACGCCGCCCGCTTCATGAGGTTCCTGCTCTCGCAGGAGGCTCAGACGTACTTCGCGACCAAGACGCGCGAGTACCCGCTTGCCTCCGGGGTCCAGCCAGCGGGGAACCTTCCAGCGCTGGACACGATCGAGCTGCCGAACGTCGACCTGGACAAGCTCGGCGACGGGTACCGTCAGACGACGAAGATGATCAGCGACAGTGGGATCGACAAGGGCTGACGACGTCCCAGGAGCACTTAGTACCCCGCGGCATAAAATACGCTGGCATTCGAGCGGCCCTGCATCCACGCTCGCCGCGTTGCGCCTCGCTTACCCGTATATCGCCCGGCCGGGTATGCGCGCTCGGCGCGCCTTGCGAGCGCGGCGCAGGGCCGCTCTCGGTGCGTCACCGTATTTCTGCCACGGAGTACTTAGCGCGTGTCAAGGCAGGCCAGAGCGGGTGCGCCTGGCCGGGCTCCGCTGGCCGTCTTTGGGTTTACAGCGGTGAGACGCCCTGGTGAGCCTTCGTCGGCGATTCCGCGACACCGCCCTCTGCGTCGGCTGCTCCTGGTCGGGGTGCTCTGCGCGCTCGCGGCGGCGGCAGGCGCCTGGTGCCGGGGGACCTACGGCGCCCGCGCGGTCGCGGACGAGCCGCAGTACCTGCTCAGCGCGATCTCGATCGCCGAGGACGGCGACCTCGACATCTCCGACGAGCTGGCCGCGCAGCGCTGGCGGGCGTTCCACGAGGGGCAGCTGCCGGAGCAGACCCAGCCGCTGCCGGACGGCCGGCGCGTGAGCCCGCACGACCCCCTCCTGCCGCTCCTGCTCGCCCTGCCGATGGCGGCCGGAGGGTGGCTGGGCGCGAAGCTCGCGCTCGCGGTCCTCGCCGGGGTGCTTGGGGCGGCGACGGCGTGGGTCGCGGTCCGGCGCTTCGGCGTGCCCGCCGGGGTCGCGTCCCTGGCCGCGGTGGTGTTCGGCGCGTCGATGCCGCTCGCGTCGTACGGCAACCAGGTCTACCCCGAGCTGCCCGCCGCGCTCGCGGTCGTCGTCGCCGTCGGGGCGCTCACCGGGCCGCTCCGCCGCGGCGGCGTGTGGGCGCTCGGCGCCGCGGTGATCGCGCTGCCGTGGCTTGCGGTGAAGTACACGCCGGTCGCGGCCGTCCTTGCGCTGCTCGGCCTCGTCCGGTTATGGCGAACGCCGGGCCGGCAGGGCGACCGCGAGACCGCCGCCGGCGGGCGGGGATCTCGCTGGGTGGCCGTGGGGCTCGCGGGCGGGCTCGCTGTCGCGGGGGTCGCCTTCCTGGCGATCCACAAGGCGGTCTACACCGGATGGACGCCCTACGCGGCAGGCGACTTCTTCTACGCCGAGGGCGGGTTCGCCGTCGGACGGGTGTTCGGGCTCCAGCCCAACTACGTCGCCCGCAGCCAGCGGCTGGCAGGGCTGCTCGTGGGCCGCAAGTTCGGCATCGCGGCGTGGCAGCCGGCGTGGCTGCTCGTGGTCCCGGCGCTCGGCGCGCTCGTGCGCGCCCGCCCGGCCGGGTGGCACGTCCTGGCCGCCACCATCGCGGTCGGGTGGCTGAACGCGACGTTCCTCGCGCTGACCGCTCAGGGCTACTGGGCACCCGGCCGACAGGTCGTCGTGATCCTCGGCCCCGCGGTCGTCGTCATCGCCTGGTGGGCCGGGCGGCTGAGGGCGGTGCGCCTGCTCACCGCCCTCGGCCTGCTCGGGGTCGCCAGCTACCTCTGGCTCGCCGTCGAGACGAGCGTCGGCCCGCTCAGGCTGATCATCGACTGGTTCGACACCGCGAACCCGATCTACCGCGCGTGGCGGTGGGCGCTCCCCGACTACGTCGCACCGAGCGTGTGGACCTGGCCACTCCACTGGCTGTGGGTTGGCCTGCTGCTCGGCCTGCTCACGCTGGGTTGGCGCCGTGAGGGGATCGGGGTCAGGTCACCTTGAGCGGCGCGTGCATGCCTTCCTTGAAGTGCGCGGTGCCGGTGTCGTCAACGATGTTGCAGATGAGGACGTAGTCGCCCGGGGTCAGCTGGAACGCCACGGCCCCCGTCTTGCCGACCTCGACCTCGACCTCGCCGATCGCGTCCCCAGTGGGCAGCTTGTCCTCGTCGGCCGCACCGTCCGGCTTGACCGACAGGGCCTGTGCGCCAGCGGCCCGAAGGACGACGACCTCGTGCAGGGCCCCGCCCTCGTTCTTCACGTCGAACGCGATCAAGCCCGCCTTCACCTCGACGGGCTGCGGCGTGACCGTCCACTCGCGCAGCGTGACGCTCACCCTTGTGTCGGCCTTCGCCGGATCGAGGGCCGCAGCCCCGGGGCCCGACGCCGGGCCACTCGCTCCAGGCGCGCTGTCCGTTCTCGGCACGCTGGCCGTTCCGGGCCCGCTGGCCGTTCCGGGCCCGCTGGCCGCACCTGTCCCCCCGTCGATCGTGCGCACTCCCGCGCCGTCGTCTCTGCCGCACGCCACCGCCATCAGCAGGATCAGCGCGACCGCAGCTGTGAGTTGCACCCGCATGCCCTTCCTCATTCCATGCTCCTTACTACTCGTGTCGTGTCCTGAGGAGAGGTTAACCGAATCAGGGGATGCTCGCCTCCCCTATACCTGATACCTGGCCATGCTGTTCCCCGATCGCTTCGAGGTCCTCGGTGTGTGTCCGGACACGGACCAGGCGAGGATCCGGGCAGCGCACCTGAGCTGATGCGCCACGGTGAAGGTCGCGCTGCTGCTGATCACCGGGACCCGTCAACCAGGCACCGCAGCGTCGACCGCGCGCTGGAGGGGCCGCAGGTAGGGCAGGGCGGCCTCGTCGAGCGGCTCCGGCCGGATGAACTCGCCGAGCCCTTCTGGGGTCAGTGGCGCCGCCGTGACACAGGCCCCGCGGCGACGCGCCCCGTACGCGCAGACGAGGACGTCCGCCGGCTCACCGACAACCATGAGCGTGGCCTCCGCGAGGAAGCCGTAACACGGCGCGTTCGCCGGCCGCATCACGTCGGCGGCGAACCGCGCGAGCAGGTCGAGCCGGCCCGAGTCGTCGTCAGGGAAGTCGGGCAACGTCGTGACCCGGGTGGCTCCCGGCAGGGGGAGGATCACGGTGGCGGGCACCGGCCGCGGTGACCGGGCGACGAGGTCTCGGGCAGCCTCCTGACAGACCACGAGGAGCTGCTCGAGGTTCACCGCTGTTGGGCCTCCTCGGCCAGGCGGTTCGCGGCGGTCGCGGCCACCGGCAGCCTGAGTTCGGCGGCCCGGCTACGCATCGAGCGCCTCACGGAGCCGGCGGATCGGGCCGGAGAGGTTGTGGGCGGCCTGCAGCGCCTCCAGCCGCGCGTCGTCGCGCACGCCCTCCTCGGCCACGAGCTCGACGTCGGTGCGGACCGGCACGACCTGACGCATGGCGGCGAGGTACTCGGCGGCGTCGCGCAGCGCGGCGGCCAGGCGCGGGGGGTGCGCGCCGGCATCGGCGGCGAGCGCCTCAAGGGTGTCGTAACGGTTGACCAGGACAGCCGCAGTCTTGTCCCCCACTCCCCTCACGCCGGGCAGCCCGTCGGACGGGTCGCCGCGCAGGGTCGCGAAGTCGGCGTACCGCGACGGCGGGACCCCGTACTTGGCCCGCACTCCAGCCTCGTCGAGGCAGGCGAGCTGCTTCACGCCCTTCACGGTGAACAGCACGCGCACCGACCCCTCCCGGACCAGCTGCAGCAGGTCGCGGTCGCCGGTGACGATGTCGGCGCGGTCGCCGGGCGCCACCTGGGCGCACAGCGTCCCGATCGCGTCGTCGGCCTCCCAGCCGGGCGCGGCCACGACCGGCTGGCCGAGCGCGCCGAGCACCCGCCGGAGCAGGTCGAACTGGGCGGGCAGCCCGTCTGGGTCGGGCGCGCGGGCGGCCTTGTAGCCCGCGTACGCGGCCACTCGGGGAGCAGGGCGCCAGTCGTCGTCGAACACGTGGAGCACCCGGTCGGGGCGCAGGTCGGCCACGAGGCGGGCGGTCATGTCCAGGTAGCCGCGCACCGCGTTCACCGGCTGCCCGTCGGGCGCGGTGATGCTCACGGGCAGCGCGAAGAACGCCCGGTAGGCGAGGCTCGACGTGTCAAGCAGCAGCCGGTAGGCCATCGCGGTGAGCCTACGATGCAGGCATGGCTACTGACACGATCGTGTGGATCACCGGGGCGTCGTCGGGCATCGGGGCGGCGCTGGCCGAGACGGTGCCGTTCGCCGGCGCTCGCGTGCTCGACGTCTCCCGCTCCGGCGGCGCGCGCGGCGTCGAGCATCTGCCCGCTGACCTCGCCGACCCCGCGTCGTGGGCGGCCGTCGAGGCGCACCTGCTCGCGGTGCTCGGCACGTTCTCCGGCACTCGGGCGGTCTTCGTGCACTGCGCCGGGACGCTGGAGCCGATCGGGTTCGCCGGCGCGGTCGACTCCGCCGCTTACCGGCGCAACGTCCTGCTGAACGCCGCCGCGCCGCAGGCCCTGGGCCACGCGTTCCTCGCCGCCGTCGCGGGGCTGGACCTGCAGACGCATCTCGTGCTCGTCACCTCGGGCGCGGCGACGGCGCCCTACGAGGGCTGGTCGAGCTACTGCGCCGGCAAGGCCGCCGTCGACCAGTGGGTGCGCGTGGTGGGCGCCGAGCAGCGGCGGCGGCCGAACGGCTGCCGCGTGGTGGCCGTCGCGCCCGGCGTCGTCGCCACGCCGATGCAGGAGCGGATCCGGGCGACGGATCCCCACGATTTTCCGGCGGTCGGCAAGTTCGTCGACCTCTACGAGTCCGGCCAGCTATGCGACCCCGAGGACGCCGCGCAGGGCATCTGGGGGCTGCTCGACCGCGATCTGGACTCCGGCGCGATCGTCGACCTTCGGGACTTGGCGTGATCCCGTTCGACCCGCCGGTCACGCCGATGGAGGCGCGGGTGCGCGACGCGCTGCCAGAGGAGCCCGGCTGGGCGTACGAGCCCAAGTGGGACGGGTTCCGCGCGGTCGCCTGGGGTGGGCTGGAGCGTTTAGACAGCCGCAACCAACGGCCCCTGCTCCGCTACTTCCCCGAGCTGGGGCCCGCGCTCGCGGCGCTGCCAGCCGGTGCGGTCATCGACGGCGAGGTCGTCGTCGTGGCCGGCGGAGCGACCGACTTCGACGCGCTCCAGAACCGCATCCACCCCGCCGCCAGCCGGATCGCGAAGCTCGCCGTAGAGACCCCCGCCGAGCTCGTCGCCTTCGACCTGCTGGCGCGAGATGGCGAGGACCTTCGTGGCCGGCCGTTCGCCGAGCGCCGGGAGCGGCTCGCAGCGTTGGCTGCCACGCTGCCCGACGTGTGGCACCTCACACCCTCGACCACCGACGTCGCCGAGGCCGCGCGCTGGTTCACCGAGTTCGAGTCGGCCGGCTGCGACGGCATCGTCGCCAAGCGCCTCGACGGCGGCTACCTCGAGGGTGAGCGGGCGATGGTGAAGGTGAAGCACCGCCGCACGGTCGACGTGGTCGTCGGCGGGTACCGGGTCCACAAGGACGGCGACAAGGTCGGCTCGCTGCTGCTCGGGCTCGCCAACCCCGCCGGGCAGCTCCACTTCATCGGCCACTGCTCCGGCTTCGGCGCCGCCGACCGCGCGGCGTTGCTGGAGCGGCTGCGACCACTGGCGCAGGACTCCAGCTTCGGCGAGGACGCCCGCCACCCCGGTGCCCCCAGCCGCTGGTCCGCCGGCAAGGACCTGAGCTGGATCCCGGTCCGCCCCGAGCTGGTCTGCGAGGTCAGCTACGACCAGCTCACCGGTGAGCGCTTCCGCCACGCCACCCGCTTCGAGCGCTGGCGCCCCGACAAGGACCCAGAGCAGTGCACCCTCGACCAGCTCGAACGCCCCTCCGGCCCGGACTTCGCCGACGTGGTCGCCACCTGACCCGCTCCGCGCACGGGCGGCGCGCACGGGCGGCTCGCACGGGCGGCTCGCACGGGCGGCTCGCACGGGCGGCGCGCACGGG
>JBOGEB010000165.1:0-9791 GCA_050743125.1 Egibacteraceae bacterium | reverse complement strand
CCTTACGCAGCTTGGACCACTGACCGCCACGATCGTCGAGCGCCCGGTTGGCCAAGGTAGCCGGATACGGAAGCCGCATACGGAGGTTGCCGAGATGCCCATGCCGACGCCCACCGTCTCACCCGACGCGTTCGCCGGTGCGGTCGCGGTGATCACCGGCGGCGCATCGGGCATCGGCCAGGCCACTGCCGAAGCCTTCGTGGCCACCGGCGCCCACGTCGTCCTGCTCGACCGTGACGCCGAGCGCCTGGCCGCGACAGCGGCCGGGTTGGGCGTGGCCACGGCGGTGCGCGGTGACGTGTCACGCTTCCAGGACTGCCAGGCGGCTGCCCAGGCCGCCCAGGCGCTCGGCCGGCCGGTGCGAGCGCTGGTCAACTGCGCAGCCACGTTCCTGGCCAAGGCGGAGGACGCCACAGCCGGCGACTGGGACACGAGCCTGGGCGTCAACGTCAAGGGCACGGCATTGATGGCCTCCGCAGTTGCGCCGCTGCTACGGGCCGCGGGCGGCGGAGCGATCGTCAACATCGCGTCGATCTCCGCCTATGTCGCCCAGCCCAACCGCTGGACCTACAACGCCACCAAAGGCGCGGTGCTTGCGCTGACCCGCTGTCAAGCGCTCGACCTCGCGCGAGACGGCATCCGGGTCAACAGCGTCTCACCGGGCACGATCTGGACGGCGGAACTCGACCGCATGACCAGCGGTGACCGCGCCGGTTGGGAGCCGATCTTCGGTCCTCAGCACATGCTGGCCCGGGTCGGTGAGCCCAACGAGGTCGCCAGCGTCATCCTCTTCCTGTGCAGCCCGGGCGCGAGCTTCGTCACCGGCGCGGATGTTCTGGTCGACGGGGGCTACCTCGCAATGGGCCACGACCGGCCCGACGCGCCGATCCAATACAGCGGCACGGAGCAACCCTGACGGCGGTGGAGCTACCCCGGTAGAGCGGTGTCAGGTATACCGCCGGTCGTCCCCTGGGGATCGCCGGATCGGGTGAGGCGCGCGAGCTCAGCCCGGCGCAGCTCGCCCGTCTGGGCTTGGATCAGGGAGAAAGCAGCCTCCCGCACCAGCCGCTGAGCCGGGTGGGAGCGGGACATCGCCCGGCCCCCGACGGCCGCCACCCACGCCTGGGCGGCCCGGTTCGCCAGGTCGATCGACCAGTCCCGCACCGTGGTCAGCGCTTCGATCCAGCCGGTCAGCTCGGGCCCAGCCTCGGGCGGGGGCTGGTCCAGCTCGTCCGCGCGGCGGTTGCAGCGGGAAAGCTCCTTGGCCAAAGCAGCCGCCGCCTCGCGCGCCAGGCTCCCGCCAGGGCGGTCAGCGCTGCGCAGTCCCTGGACACACCTCTCGGTGATCCCGAACGGCGCCGCGATCGGCCGGGCCGCAGCCACTCGGTCCACCTGCTGCCAGCGCTCGTCCGGCCAGACATCGACGACCTGACCGGCGGGAACAGCCACCTGATCAAACCTCAGCCGCACCGTCCCCGTGCACTGGAAGACCATCAGCTCGAGCGGCTCGGGGAGCAGACCACGGGCCTCCACGGGGACCAGGCACAACACCTTGCGCCCGTCATCGCAGCCGGCCACCACAAAGATGACGTCGACCAGCCCCCAACCCGTCACCCACGGGGCGGCCCCCTCAAGCACCCAGCCGCCGGCACCCGCCGGGCTGGCCCGCACCGCCGGAGGCCCAGGACGGCGAAGGTAGGCGAACGCGACCCCGGCACGGGCCTCGCCCGTGCACAGCGGCTGCAGCCACCGCCGCCGAGCCTCGCCGTCGGGCGCCCCGGCCACCAGCCGCAGCGGCGAGTGGTGCTGCGCCCAGGTGAAGAACGTCGCTCCGCACGCCGCCGCTACGAGCTGCTGACACCGGCGCGCAATCGGCCCTGGCGCCGCCTGGCCGCCGTCAGCGCCCGGGCCGTACAAGCCCATGAGCCCCGCCTGGGCCAAGGCGTCGAGGTGGCCCCGCGGCAGCAGCGGCAGGCCGTCGACGTGCTCAGCAGCCGGGGCGAGCACCTCGTCGGCCACCCGAGTGGCAGCCGCTACCAGCGGATGGCCATCGACGGTCACGCGCCGGCAACCTGTTTCAGCGTGCGGTCGATCATCTCAGCGCCCTCCCGCAGCGAGGAGACCTCGATCCGCGGGTACGGGAAATGCAGTAGGCAGGGAGCATCCCGCGCGCGCCGCCGTCCGTGCCCGCCTCGAACAGCCTGGTCGGCCATTGCGACCAGCGCCTAGTACAGGTCGGTGTCGGTCGCAGACGGTTGCTGGCGCGCCGCTTGCTCGTAGGGGCCGCAGGCCTACTGCTCGGTCATCTCTGGTTGCCCGCCGAGGCGATCCTGGATGGGGCGACATTTGGGGCCGCGGTACAGGCGGGTGGCCACGAGCGTCAGCGCCGAGAGCATCCGTGCGGTGACCTTGGACATGCCGCGCTGCAACCCCCGCCCACATGCCCCAGTCCATGCTGACCCCCCAATCCGGGTGTACGGCATAGCAATTCTACGAAGCCTCCGATTCGCCACGCGGCCAGCTCAGTGCGGGCGCATCGTGCAGAGTCCGTGTGGCCAGGATTCGTCACGCATGCGTGACGAATCCTGGCCACAAGCGCGACCGGCGATCCTGGACGAAATGTGTGCGGGCAGCGACGGTTCGGGGGGTGGCGACCGCCGCTGCCCACACGGGGTGGATTCGAAGAGTTACCCGCGGTGCCTACAGTGCCAGGCGTAGGTGAACAACAGGTTAAGATACAGTTAAAGTTAGGGTACCCTTAGCTGTTCTTCCCCCGTTCACGGCCCGCCAGACGGCCGAACTCTGGGCCATCGGCTGATCGAGAAGAGGTGAGCATGCAGCGCTTCACGGCCGTATCCGACGTTTTCTCCATCGCCTCGAGCGGGTACGGCCGCTCGTGAGCCGGTTGGCGATGCCGTACCCGGCGATGAGCTCGACCACCTCGGCTGGGACGCGTGCAGCGCTGCGGGCTGCTCCTGCCCGGGCTGCAACGGCTCCTCCGATGATCGCGCGGACCATGGATCTGGCCGGCGTCGTCCCGCCCGCCGATGCTCCTACCATGTCGGGGCAGGTCAATGAGGGCGTCCGCGCCGAGGTCGAGCGCCGCTGGCGGAGCCGTGCCAGACCGGAGTGTGTCGATTCAAGGCGTGGGTAGGCGGTGGGGGAGGTTGGTGTGGTCCGAAGCCAGGCGATGTTCCGGGGGGTGCTCGTGCTCACGCTGCTCACGTTGGTGGCCTGTGTGGGCCACCGCAGCGGGCCGGGCAGGGTCGTGCCGCCCGTGGCAACGCCCAGTCCGACCGCGGTCACGCCACAGGCACAGCTGCGTCTCACCCGGCTGGGGACGTTCGAGCAGCCGCTGGTGCTGGCCGTACAGCGGGACGACCCTGCGTTGTACGTGGGCGAGAAGGGCGGGAGGGTTCGGGCGCTGCGTGGCGGCCGGGTAGACCCGGCGCCATCACTCGACCTGTCCGACCAGGTTTCCACGGGCAGCGAGCAGGGGCTGTTGGGCCTGGCGTTCTCCCCGGACGGGCGGCATGTCTACGTCAACTACACGAACCGCAGCGGGGACACGCGGATCGTCGAGTTCGCCATGGACGGAGGCAGCGCCGATCCGGCCAGCCGGCGTGAGCTGCTCGCCGTCGACCAGCCCTACGCCAACCACAACGGCGGCAACCTCGTCTTCGGGCCCGACGGGATGCTCTACGTCGGGCTCGGCGACGGCGGCTCGGGCGGCGACCCGCAGGGCAACGCGCAACGCCTCGACACCCTGCTCGGCAAGCTGCTGCGGCTCAACCCCCGTCCTCAGGGTGAGCGCCCGTACGGCATACCCGCCGGCAATCCGTTCGTTGGCCGAGCGGGTGCCCGTCCCGAGATCTGGGCCTACGGGCTGCGCAACCCGTGGCGCTTCTCCTTCGACCGGCAGACCGGGGACCTGTGGATCGGCGACGTGGGCCAGAACGCGTGGGAGGAGATCGACTTCGTCCCGTCCGGCTCGCGAGGAGGCGAGAACTACGGGTGGAACCACCTGGAAGGCACCCACCCGTTCCAGGGCTCCGCCCCCGCTGGCGCTGTCGCGCCGGTGCACGACTACCCCCTGCGTGACGGCAACTGCGCGGTCACCGGCGGGTTCGTCTACCGCGGAAGCCGGATCCCGGCCCTCCAGGGCGTCTACAGCTACGGGGACTTCTGCGCTGGCCACATCCTCGGCCTACGCCGGGACGGCGGGCGCTTCGTCCACCAAAACCTCGACCTGACCGTGGACGGCCTGAGTTCGTTCGGTCAGGACCACGACGGCGAGCTGTACGCCATGTCCCTCAGCGACGGCGGGCTCTACCGCATCGACCCTGTGGAGGGGACGCCCTGAGCGTCCCGGATCCGTATTGACCCGTCCTGAATCCCGTTACCTGGTCGTGAGCAGAGCGCGGCGTTGGGACTCGGATCGGGTGTTGAAGCTGGCCGGGGCGGGAGCCGAGGCTCTGGTCGTTCCCGCCCCAACAAGCCCCCGCAACCGGGCCGCGAGCAGCGCCTCCACCTGCACGAGCTCCCGAGAGGACGGCGGATCCGCCCAGCCCTCGCGAGCCTCCAGCCCGAAGGTCAGCATGGCAGCGGCATAGGTGACGCTGACCGGCTCAGCATCCAGGTTCGAGCGGCTGTTCCAGTCGTCGAGCACCACCTTGGGTGGACCGGCCACGAACACGTCCTTGACGATATCCCCCAGGTTGTGATCGACCAGCGCGACAAAGGTGTGCGCCGGGCGCGTCCCGTGCCGGAACGCGATGAAGACCGCGTCCTGAGCACCGAACGAGTCGCCGGCCATCCACGCCTCAACCGCAACCGCCCGCCCGGCCTCGGCAGCCCATGCCGGGGCGCGCAGTCCGGCGGCTTGAAGCTCGCGCGCCGCAGCGCCGGCCTTGTTGGCCAGACGCGGTGGCGCTACCGCCGCCAGGGCCAGCAGGAACGCCAGCGTCTCCGGGCTGCGCCGGTGCCGAGCCTTGCGCACCAGGGACTCGCCGATGACGTCGTGCGGGTCAGCGCCGATCAGCGGCAGGCTGGACAACATGCCCACCAACTCGCTCGCCCACAGCTCCGCGTCAAGCGGGTCGTCCATGTCGAGCAGATCCATTGCGCTGCGCAGGACGCTCCGGCACACGGGCTCCAACGTGGCCTCCACCCACCAGCCGCTCGGCCCACTGGGCGGGCGCCTGACCTTGCCTTTGCGCTTCTTCGCCATCACCACTCCATGACCGTCGGAATCACACTGCTGTCATCCTAGCTCGACTTTCCGGTTAGCCGCAGCTTGTGCCCAGGCCAGGCGCATGGCGTGATTCCGCGGTAGAGGCTTTCAGACCTTGTGGGTGATGCGCCGGGGCTCCTGGAGATGTCGGTGGCAGAGAGGGCGCGCCCCGCGCGGTCCCACGCCACAATGAGGCCATGACCAGCCCATCGCCTGTCGCCGGAAAGACCGAGCGGATGAGCGAGGCCATCGCTGGCGTGGTTACGGCGTTCACGGACTCCCCCTACGCCCGCCGGCCCCTGGACCGCCCGATCGCCGACTTCACCGCCGGCAATCCGCAGGAGATGCCCCTTCCCGGCCTTGTCGAGGCGCTGACCCGGTGGAGCGTCCCCAAGCACAAGGACTGGTTCGCCTACAACTTCGGGGCTCCCACGGCCAAGGCGGCTGCCGCGTCCGCTCTGACCGAGCGGCTGGGGTTGCCGTTCGCGCCCGAGGACATCCTGCTCACCCGGGGGGCGTTCGGCGCGCTGGAGTTGGCGCTCGAAACCGTGGTCGACCCGGGCGACGAGGTGATCTTTTCGAGTCCCCCGTGGTTCTTCTACGAGGCACTGATCCTCCACGCCGGAGGAACCCCGGTGCGAGTGCGTGTCGATACCGAGACCTTCGACCTGGATGTCGATGCGATCGCGGGGGCGATGTCGGCGCGCACCCGGGCGCTCATCGTCAACACCCCCCACAACCCGACCGGCAAGATCTACCCGATCCAGACCCTGAAGCGGCTGGCAGCCGTCCTGCAGGCGGCTTCCGAGCGCAACGGGCGGACGATCTACCTGGTCTCGGACGAGGCGTACAGCCAGATCCTGTTCGACGGCCGGGAGTTTGTGACCCCGGCCCGCCTCTACCCCCCGACCTTCCTGGTCCACACCTACAGCAAGATCACCCTCTCGCCGGGCCAACGGCTCGGCTACCTCGCGCTGGCGCCCTCGATGCCGGAGCGCGAGCGGGTGCGTGCTGGGGCAACGACGGCGCTGCTCGCCGGCGGCTTCGGCCTGCCCGACGCGGTGATGCAGTACGCCCTGCCCGACATCAACGCGCTCTCGATCGACCTCGCGCATCTCGAGCGCAAGCGCGATCGGATGGTGACCGAGCTCCGGAATCTCGGCTACCGGCTCCACGTCCCCGAGGCCACCTTCTACCTCCTTCCCCAGTGCCCGATCCTCGACGATTGGGCCTTCGCCGAGCTGCTCGCCCAAGACCACGTCTACGTCCTGCCGGGCAAGCTGGTCGAGATGCCCGGCTACTTCCGCATCACGCTGACCGCCACCGACGAGATGATCGACCTCGCCCTG
The DNA here is from genome assembly GCA_050743125.1 of Egibacteraceae bacterium. Lineage (GTDB taxonomy): Bacteria > Actinomycetota > Nitriliruptoria > Euzebyales > Egibacteraceae > JBOGEB01. The sequence goes on along the minus strand of JBOGEB010000165.1, from coordinate 3,209 downwards.
CCGGTGTTCGGCACCGCGATCCAGAAGGTGGGAGCGTGAAGTTGCCTGACGAGCTGGATGCACGGCTGCGCCACGAGGCACAACGCTGCGGCATGACGATCCCCGAGCTGACGCGCGAGGCGCATGCGGGCGGCCGGGCTCGCCGTTAGCTGCTGGCCGCGAAGGCTGGTCACAGCGGTCGCTCAGATGTGTCCGAGCAGATCGAGGAAATCCTGCGCGCCGAGGTAGCCCGATAGCCGTTCTGGTCGATGCAGGCGACCGGCACCACTCCGCTTACCTGGATCTGCTCGAAACCCATCGGGGCCCGCTCGTCGTGCCCATTCTGGTCGTCACCGAGGTCGTCTCGCGCCGGTCCACGCCGCTGCCTGGGTGAGGACGGCGGAGCTCGTCGCGAAGTATCGAGACCTGCCGCTGGGAACCGTCGGCGCGCGTCGGTGGTTGCCGCCGCGGAACGGCTCGGCATGAGCGCCATCGCGACCCTCGATCGGGGGCACCTCAGTGTCGTGCGGCCACGGCGCCGCGACACGTTCGAGCTGTTGCCGTCACACCGTACGCTTGCGTAGATGGGCGAGCGGCTGTTGGTGGGGGACCTGGCGAGGGAGATCGCTGACGGCCAGGTCGTGGTCGTGGTGGGCGCGGGGGTGTCGATCGCCGCCAGCGGCGGCGCGCAGGCGGCGTCGTGGACGGGGCTGCTGACCACGGGCGTCGAGCGCTGTGAGCAGCTCGTTCCCGGCCTGCCCGCCGGTTGGGGTGAGCGGGTCCGCGGCGAGATCGGCTCCGGCGACCTCGACGACCTGCTGTCCGCCGCCGAGAAGGTGACCCGCAAGCTCGGCGGCCGGCGGGGCGGGGAGTACCGGCGCTGGCTGCGGGAGACGGTGGGTGCGCTTGAGCTGCGGCATTCGGCAGCGCCCGAGGCGCTGGCTGGGCTGGGCGTGCCGCTCGTCACGACGAACTACGACGGGTTGCTGGCAGGCATGACCGGCCTGGAGGCGGTGACCTGGCGGGACGGGCCGCGCGTGCAGCAGGTCCTGCGGGGCGAAGCGCACGGGATCGTGCACCTCCACGGGCACTGGCGGGAGCCGGAGTCGGTCGTGCTCGGCATCCGGTCGTACCAGGACGTGCTCGACGACGCGGCGGCCCAGGCGCTGCTCCACGCGCTGGCGACCTTCCGGTCGTTCCTGCTCGTCGGGTTCGGCGCCGGGCTGGACGACCCGAACTTCGCTGCGCTGCGGTCGTGGATGGCCGCTGCACACGGGGGCAGCGAGTACCGGCACTACCGGCTGGTCCTCGACGAGGAGGTCGAGGCGGTCGCCGCCGAGCACGACCAGCGCGAGCGGGTCGTCTGTGTCGGTTACGGCGCTCGGCACGAGGACCTGGCGGGTTTCCTGCCCGGGTTGGGCCGTGTAGCGCCGTGCGCCAAACCGCTCAAGACGGGCGGGTCTGCTGGGGACGAGGCGGCCGAGCGGCGCTACCGAGAGGTCGCGCTGCGTGCGTTCGACATCATCGACCTGGCCAACCTGCCCGAAAACGACCGGCACCTGGCGACCCGAAACCTGGAGCTGCGACGGCTCTACGTCGCGTTGCACGTCGAGGTCGAGGTGCCGGCCGAGGCGGAGCTCGGGGAGGCGCAGCTCCTCGCGCTGGAGGAGCGGCGTGCTGGGCGCGTGCTGGGTTCCGTTGGTCTTCGGCGAGAGGGGCGCCAGCGCGTCCCGGTCGGGCAGCGTCTCGGCGCGGCTGCTCGGCTGGTGGTGCTCGGTGATCCCGGCGCCGGTAAGACGACGCTGCTGCGCTGGTTGGCGACCGCCTACCTGCTGCGGCTCCAACAGGATACGGACCTGGCGGAGCTGCCGGACTGGGAAACCTTGCCCGACCAGGACTGGCTGCCCGTGCTCGTCCGCTGCCGGGACCTGGGCCCGGGCGAGATTTCGGGCTCCGTCGGCGATGCGCTGGGATGCAGCCTGCGCAAGCTGGAGCTGCCGCCCCACGACTGCGACGCCGTCTTGGCGATGCTGCGACGCCGCCTGGCCGCAGGCACCGCGCTGGTGCTCGTCGATGGCCTGGACGAGATCACCGACCCGACCCTGCGGACCCGCTTCTGCCGCCAGCTCGAGCAGTTCCACGTCGCCCACCCGCAGACCCCGATCGTGGTGACCTCCCGCATCGTGGGCTACCGGGAGCTTGGCACCCGGATCGGCCGGGGCTTCGAGCACCTCACCCTGTCAGAGTTGACCCGGGAAGAAAAGGACGAGTTCGCCAAGCGCTGGTGCGCGCTCACCGAGCTGCCCGATCGTCGGGCGGAGGCCGAGGCTGGGCTGATCCGCGACCTGCACGCCACCCAGCGGATCGAGGACCTGACCGGCAACCCGATGCTGCTCACCACGATGGCGCTCGTGCGCCGGCGCGTCGGCAAGCTGCCCAGCCGCCGCGCGGACCTCTACCGGGCGGCCGTCGAGGTGCTGCTGAGCTGGCGCAGCGAGGTCGACGAGCCCCTCGACGACGCCGAGGCCCTGCCTCAGCTGCGCTACCTCGCTTATGCGATGTGCGATCGGGGTGTCCAGCAGCTGCGGGAGGACGAGGCCGTCGGGCTGCTGCGTGACCTGCGGGAGGAGTATCCCCAGCTCCGGCGTGTCGCGCGGCGGGAGCCCGAGGACTTCCTGCGCCTGCTGGAGGCCCGCACCGGCATCCTCACCGAGGCCGGCGAGGTCCGCCACGACGGCGAGCTCGTCCCGGTCTACGAGTTCCGCCATCTGACGTTTCAGGAGTACTTGGCGGGTCTGGCGCTGGTCTGCGGGCATTTTCCGGGCGCTGGTCGAAGCCACAGCCTCGTCGAGCGGGTCACGGCGGTGGCGGGGCGGATCAGCGTGCCTGAGGTGAGGCTGCGGTGGCGGCAAGCTGGCGCGAGCCCCTACGCCTGTGCCTCGCCGCCTGCAACGACGCCGACGCCGATCCCACGCTGTTGACCATCCTCACGCCTCTGGGTGGCGAGGATCTCGCTTGCACCGCTCGCGCACGTGCCGTCCAGGCCGCCCTGTGCCTGGCGGACGAACCCAACGTCACCGAGCCGGTCGCGGAGAAAGTCCTGCGGGCGTTCGTCGGACACATCGACGCTACCGACGGTGGTGACGACGAGACCACGCTCGACACCGCCGCCCGCGAGCTCGCGGGCTCGGACTGGGTCGGCCCGCTGGAACGCCATCTGTGCGCGGAGT
>JBOGEB010000164.1:0-9970 GCA_050743125.1 Egibacteraceae bacterium | reverse complement strand
CATCTTCCGACCGTCGAGGCCAGGCAGCATCTTGGCATTATCGCTTTCCGGCGTCAATGCCTGAGGAACCTTGAGCTTGAAGCTCGAGCCGTAGACGTGATTGAATGAGCCGGCGATGTCGGCCGCGATCTCGACGTGTTGGACTTGGTCGCTACCGACCGGAACCACATCTGACTCCATGATCAGGATGTCGACCGCCATCAGGATCGGATAGTTGTAAAGCCCCATATTGATCCCGGCATCGACGTCCGCCTTGCCGGCATCGCGGTTGCGGTCACGTGCCGCCTTGTACGCGTGCGCCCGGTTCATCAGCCCCTTGCCGGTCATGCACGCCAGAACCCAAGTCATCTCAAAGATCTCCGGCACGTCCGACTGCCGGTAAAAGATTGTGTGATCCGGGTCGAGCCCAGCTGCCACCCACGTCGCGGCGACCGAACGGCTGTAGTGCTTCAACAGCTCCGGCTCACGGATGGTCGTCAACGCATGATAATCGGCGATGAAGTAAATCGAGTCGTAGCTGTCGGCCAGCTGCAGTCCGGGCCGGATCGCTCCGACGAAGTTGCCGAGGTGTGGCTCACCGGTGGCCTTCAGTCCGGTCAAAGCCACCTTGGATTCGGGCGGTGACATCACGTTCTCCTGACGCTTGCGGTGACCGCATCGTAAACGGCTTGGTAGACCGCGGTGATGCGAACCCGCTCGCGCTCACGATACTGCCGCCACGCGTTCACTCCAGGAGCCTGGGTCACCATGCGCCGCACGTCACCGGCAAGGCGCGGCGCAAACCGCGCCGGGTCCTCGAGTTCCCCGGGCGTGAACCACTGGAGGGGGCAGGAGCGGGCACCGGTGTCCGTCAGCTGCGCCCGCAACGTCGGGACATCAGGAGCCAGGACAGCCAGGCCGAGGTCGCGAGCCAGCTCAAGCTGACCCGAATGGGTGATCGTGCGGTACGGCAGTACCAACACTGCCGACTGGCGACACCAGGTGACGAGCTCGGACGCGGGGATCATGCGGGTCGCGGTGTCCAGCGTCAGCCCAGGCAGCTCGTCCGCCTGTCGATGCAACCCGGCCAGCACGTGCCGGTAACGGACCTCATCGGCAGTGCGCACAGACCGCAGCAGCAGGCGCAGCGGCGGCCGCAAGCGACACCATGCCCTCACCAGTGCCACGTAATCGCGGTTCGGCCTCAACGCGCCGAAGGCGGCGAGCCCGCGTCCCGAAGATGCTGCGGGAGGGATCAGGTCCACCGGTACCGCGTGCCCATGAGGCACGACGTGGATGGCAGAGCGGGCAACACCGAACCGCGCCTGCAAGGCGACCGCTGCCACGCTGGTGAGTGTGATGACCGCCGACGCGGCCTGCAGCAGCAGGGCGGTCTTCTCTGCGAACGCGCGCCCGTCCGATTCGATGTTCGGCGTCAGGTCGTGCACAGTGAACACCAGCGGCGTGGCCCGCTCCGCCGCCAAGCGGGCAAGCTGCACGAGGTCGGATGCCGTAGCCAACTCGACCGTGTGTAGGTGAACCACGTCGAACGTGTCCCACGACGACAGCGCGGTGAGCGCGGCCATGGTCAAGGGTGCGCCGGTCGGCGACTCCGCCGGCCGGAAGCTGCCACCGACCAGCTCCCGTGCGTAGATCAGATGCGCGGGGACATGGAGGATCCGATGAGCCACGTCAGAGCCCGAAAGCGGCGCGGAGCGTGTGCGACGAGATGGCCCCCTCGCAGCGAAGACGTCCTCGACCAAGCGAATAGCGCACTGCGTGCCAATCGGTGTGGGCGCGCCTCGACGGCACTGCCGGGGGTCGAGGTCCGAAAGTGCGGGATGCCGGGCGCCGGATCCAGCACACAATGGACCTCGCTCGCGTGGGCGCCATCGCCCACCTGGTGATGAGCACGCTTCAGCCTTCCACACACAAGAACGCGGTTAGTCGCGGGAGGCGCCGGAGGGCCACACAACCTCCACCGGCATCCCCTGCTGACACGCGTCGGTGGCCGACAGCGCCAGCCTGCCCAACACCACCGCGCTGTTCAACGCGCGCAGGATGCTTGCAGCTTGTACACGGTCGGGCGATGGGACATCGGGTTGCGCCTGGGCCATACTTGGGCGATGCCAGACAAGGACACGGATCGCCCGCGCGGCCGAGACGTGGCCCGCTCGAGCCACGACTACGGGCGCTGCCCCCGATGCGAGCTCGTCACACCGCTCGTCCTCGACTGCACCAGCGGCGACAAGAGGTTGGGGATCGAGCCCGTGTACAGCGGCGCGTTGCGCTGCGGGCTGTGCGCCAGGGCGCTGGTCGAGAAGACAGCCGCGCCGCTGGACTTCCGGCGCGACTGCCCTGACTGCGGCTCGGTGATGCTCGGGCCCGCCGACGCGGTGGTGATCGCCTGCCCCGGCTGTGACGCCTACTTCCTCAACCCGGCCAACTCGCCTGAGGTGCGCGCGCGGGTGGATGCCACGCTGGCCGAGCGCGCGCGCCTGGCGGAGATGGTCGCCGCGCTCGACAAACGAATCGCCGAGGCGGATGCCCACTTCGACTTCCAGCGCTGGGAGGAGTCGGTGGGCTACGTGCCGCACCCCGGCTGCGCCCAGCAGACGGCCGGCCTGTACGGCGAGGTTGGTCCATGTGTGTTCCCGCTGGGGCACATTGGCTCGTGCAGCATGTACCCGTGCGACCAAATGGACCGCGAGTTCGGACCGACGTGGGTGCCGCAGGAGTGGATCGACCGCAGCCGGCCGTTCGCCGAGACGTTCGCCGAGGCGGTACGGGGCGTCGTTGGCGAGCGGGAGCAGCGTGTGGTCATGTTGCGCTACGGGCTGGACGGCAACCCCGGCCGCACGTTTCGGGAAATCGCCCTCGACCTGGGCCGCTCGCCGTCCCGCGCGCGCAGCCTGCTGAAAAAAGCGGTGAACCAGGTCCGGGCGTCGCCGTTGCGTAACGCGCCCAGGGGGCCGCTGGAGCGTCGGGTGCGGACCGCGGACGAGATCCGGCTGGAGGCGTTGCGTGACTCGTCCAAGTGGCCTCCGGAGCGTCGGGCTTGTGGGATCGTGGTCCATCTGGCGACGGAGGTCCTCGGTGACGTGACCAACGCGGACGCCCCGGCGCGTATTCGCGCGTTCGTCGATCAGGCGTTGCCCAACAGCCGAGTTCAGGTAGCCACCCAGCTGTTGATCGAGCTTGCCAGCATCGACCTTGACGTGCTGCGTGGAGGGCGCGACCGGGCGCTGTTCCGAGCCACCGCGGCCGCACGCGGCTGAGCTCGTCGCCGAAGTCGGGCGTCAGCCTGGGCGCGACGCGAACGGCGTGGCAGCGCCGTCCCGTCCCCAGGCGGTCAGCCCCGCCTGCTCGATCAGCCCGCGTGGGCCGCGGCGCACGAACCACTCGTAGCCGTACACCTGGGCGAACCGCTCGGCCGGCACGCCCAGGTCGGTCTCGGGGATCTGGCTCGCGTGGGCGGCCATCGCCGCCCGCTTCACCTCCAAGCAGCCGCGGACGTCGACGACCGTCGTGATCTCCGCCGTGGGCAGCCCGACCTGTCCGGGGGTCCGGAACCTCAGAGGGGACCCTGGGGACGCCCCCGAATGGTCTGACCGCTCGGCCAGCGACCGGCTGGCGCCCTCGACCAGGTGGACATCGACGAAATGCAGGTACTCGTAGTCCACGGTCGCCTCGTAGGTGGTGGCGAGACCGGCGATGGCGGCCGCGCGCGCGCCGACCCGATGGATCTGCAGATGATCCGGATGCGGGTAGATCCCGCCCGGGTCGTAGCTGCTCAGCGCCACTGCGGCCTCCTCGACACAGACCACCGCCACACGCCGAGCGGCCTCCTCCACGTCCACGCGCCCGAACGCCCTCGGCGCGTCGTTCGCCGCGTCACCGGGCATCCCCGAGTCTGCGTAGCCCAAGAACACGACCCGGGCGACGCCGAGCAGACGCGCCGCGGCCATCGTCTCCGCTGCCCGCAGGTCGGCCAGCGCGCTGCCCGCCGGCAGCGGGCAGCAGCCCACCCCCTGCTCGCCGCCCGTGGCCAACACGAGCACGACTCGATGGCCGGCCCCGACCAGCCGGCACATCGTCCCACCCGTGAAGATCGCCTCGTCGTCAGGATGAGCGTGCAAAAACACCATTGTCGACATAAGTCCCAAAGTGTGCGCCCGCCGCACGGCCCTGTCGATTGGCCGCCTATCCAAGTCCAACCCATTGTGTGCTGGCTTCCGGCGGCATGCCGCAGGATCCAGCACGCGACCGCGTCAGGGGTCGGCGTCGATGATCGTGTAGGCGTAGCCCTGCTCGGTGAGGAAGCGTTGGCGGTTGGCCGCGTAGGCCTGGTCGATCGTCTCGCGCGCGACGACCGTGTAGAAGCTCGCCTGACCGCCGTCGGCCTTGGGCCGCAGGATCCTTCCGAGCCGCTGGGCCTCCTCTTGACGGCTGCCGAACGTGCCCGACAGCTGGATCGCCACGTTCGCCTCGGGCAGGTCGATCGAGAAGTTCGCCACCTTGCTCACGACGAGCAGCGCCAGCCGGCCGTCCTTGAACTCGGCGAAGCGCTGCTCCCGGACGGCCTGGCTGGTCTGGCCGGTCACCAGGGGCGCGCCGAGCCGGTCCGCGACGGCCTTCAGCTGGTCGAGGTACTGGCCGATCACGAGCACCCGGTCGGCGGCGTGCCGGGCGACCAGCGCGTCGAGCACCGCCAGCTTCGCCGGCGCGCAGGCCGCGAGCCGGTACCGGGCCTGCGCCGGCGCGGTCGCGTACGTCATCCGCAGGTCCTCGCCCAGGTCGACGCGGACCTCCGTGCACGTGGCGGGCGCGATCCAGCCCTGCGCCTCCAGCTCCCGCCACGGCGCGTCGTACCGCTTCGGCCCGATCAGCGAGAACACGTCCGGCTCTTTGCCGTCCTCGCGCACGAGCGTCGCGGTCAACCCGAGCCGGCGGACGGCCTGGATCTGCGCGGTCGCGCGGAACACCGGAGCGGGCAGCAGGTGCACCTCGTCGTACACCACCAACCCCCACTGGCGGGTGTTGAACAGCGCGAGGTGCGGATGCGCCTGCTCCAACTCGGCGTCGTCGCCCGCAGCCGGGTTCCGCCACGTGAGGACCTGGTAGGTCGCGACCGTGATCGGGCGGACGTCCTTGCGCTCACCGGAGTACTCCCCGACCAGGCCCGGATCGACCGCGGTCTTGTCGCGCAGCTCGGCGATCCACTGGCGGGCGGCCAAGATCGACGTCGCCACGACCAGCGTGTGCGTCCCCGCCTGCGCCATCGCCGCCAACCCGATCACCGTCTTGCCCGCCCCACAAGGCAGCACCAGGACGCCGTTGCCGCCAGCGGCGGAGCCGTCCGCCCACCACCCCGCGACCGCCTCGCTCTGATAGGTGCGCAGCTGGCAGGTCAACTCGACGCTCAGCGGGTCGCCCTCGACGTACCCCGCCTCGTCAGCGGCGGGCCAGCCCAAACGCAGCAGCGCCTGCTTCAACGGCCCGCGATCGCCCAGCCGGACCGCGTACCGGTTGCCGTCCAACCGGTCGCCGAGCAGCGCGGCGACGGCGCGGTCGCGGGTGACCTCGGCGAGCAGCGCCGGCTCCGCGGTCGTCAACGCGAGGCCGCCGGTGTCGAAGTCGCGCACGATCCGCAACCGCCCGTACCGGCTCATCTGGTCGCGGACGCCGACGAGCACCGACTCCGGGACCGGGTACTTCGCGAAGTCGGTGAGCGTCCGGGCGACCTCGCCCTCGTCGACGCCCGCCGACGCGGCGTTCCACAGCGACAGCGGGGTGATCCGGTACGTGTGGACGTGCTCGGGCGACTTCTCCAGCTCGGCGAAGCGCGCGAGCGCCGCCCGCGCGTCGCCCGCCTTGGGGCTTGCGACCTCCAGCAGGACCGTCTGGTCCGACTGGACGATCAGGGGATTGTCGTAATCGGTCATGCGTCGTTCTCCAGAACGTGCTTCGCGAGCGCCTCCATCTCCGCTGCGTCACCGAACACCGCGGCGGAGCGGAGCGTGGGGAGCTGCCGGCTCTTCGTGCTCGCGGCTTTCTCCGGGCGCGCGAGCACCGCGCCGTCCGGCGCCTCGGCGACCGGCATGAGCCCACGGGCGCGCAGCGCGGCGACGAGCTTGTCCGCCGCCAACGCCGAGACCGCGACCGTCGGCGCGAGCAGGTGGAGCTTCGCGGCCTTCACGCCGACCGCGCCGGTCAGCAGCGCCGGGTCGTCGCAGCGGAGGTAGGAGGAGACCGCTCCCGCGCGCAGCCGGCCGTGGCGCCGCTGTACGTCGCGGATCAGGTGGGCGACGTTCTGCGCGACCGGGACCGTCGAGTGCTCCTCGAGGAAGCCGAGGATCCCCGCGGCGCGATCGCCGTCGTCGATCGCGGCGGCGATCCGCCGCTCGGACAGCCGGTAGATGCGGGCGCCGGCCGCGGACTCGATGTCGGCGTAGCGCTCGAGCCGGGTGGTCACGTCGTGCGCGAGGTCGGGCGGGGCGATCACCGTGTGGTCCGCTTGGAGGGTGAAGTCGGTGCGGGCCGCCGGCAGCGCGGCCTCGACGGCCTCGGGCCCGTCGAGCAGCGCGCGCCCCAGGCGCGTGAGGCCGACCGGCCCGCTGGCTGGCACCAGGCCGAGGACGCGCGCGGCGTCGACCGCGCCGGCGAGCGCCCGGTCGCGGAACAGCCCCGGGTGATGGAAGGCGGCGGTGGCCGCCAGGGCGTCCATGGACAGGCCGCGGTCCGGCGGGAGGTCGGCGAGCAGCCGCAGCAACGCGGTCCGGGCCCAGGTTCCGGTGGGGAAGAGTTCCGTGGCCTCCCAGCGCTCCGGCAGGCCCTCGGACTCGTCGAGCGTCGTGTCGTCCTGCCACGCCTGCACGAGCAGGCCCCACTGCTGGGCGGGCGCCTGCGCGCTCATGCGCGGGGCCAGCTCGGACGGCGTCCAGCCCAGCACGTCGGTGCGTTGCCGGCCCGTGCCCTTGGCTCCGACCCGCGTCCGGTCGAGCAGCCCCAGCGCGATCGCGAGATGGACCAGCAGCCCGATCTCGCCCGCGGGGACGCCGAGGGTCTTCGCCGCAGCCCGCACCGGCCGGACGCCGAGCCCGCCGGCGGCGAGCGCGGGCGCCGGCTCGGCGGCCCACACCTCGAGCAGCCCGGCGAGGCGGCTCAGCACGAGCGGCAGCCCGCCCGAGTCCTGGAGGGGTTCGGGCGTGGCCGGCGGCGGCGTCACCGGCCACTCGCGGTACAGGCACCCGTTCAGCCCGACGATCACGTCCATCCACACGTGCGCGACCTGAGCGTCGGGATCGACGCCCACCAGCCCGCGCTGGGCCAGCCAGTGGAGCGGGGTCGAGTCCCGGACGTACCGGCGGTAGTAGGGGATGCCGAGATCGCGGACGGACTGCGCGCCGTGCTCGGCGAGCAGCCAGAACACGCGCCCCACGTCCTTCGGCATCTTGGCGACCACCGCGTCGATCGTCGCCCGGTCCCGCAGGCTCGCCTCGAGGGCGCCGAGCCACTCGGACCGCCGCCGCGGCGGTCGCTGGCCGAGCCCCAGCAGCATCTCGCTCAGCTGGTCCAACGGCTCGTACACCAGCACGTCCCGCATCCGGACGCCGGCGAACCCGATGACCTCCTCCACCCCCGGGCGCAGGGCCAGCCAGTGGTGTGTGCGGTCGGCCAGCAGCAGCTGGGCGAGGGTGTCCGCGGCGCCGTCGAGGGCCTTGCCGGTGGTCAGCCCGGCCTCGGCGACGGCTTGGGCCCGGGTGAGGCTCCCGCCGTGCCATGCGGCCAGCGCGGCGAGCTGGAACTCGAACCGGTTGAGGGTCCCCAAGGTGGTGTGGATCACCGGCGGCAACGCGAGCAGCATCGCGAGCCGGCGGAGCGTCCCCGCCCGCGCCTGGTACAGCCCGTACGTCCCGAGCGGCCCCTGGCCGTTCAGCGCGTCCGCCAGGACCGGCACCCGCCCGAGCAGCCACGCGAGCTTTTCGGGCGCCAGGTGCCGCACCGCCGCCAACCGATCCGTCACAGGCAACTCCACGGCCGGGGAGTGTACCGGGCGCGCTGCGAAACGAGATGGACCTCGGGCTTGTCCCTTTGTGGCCAGGGTTCGTAACGCATGCGTTACGAACCCTGGCCACAAGCGCCCCGGGGCGCGCCCGTGACCGGATAGCCTGCCCTGCTGCCGGGAATTCAGGAGGCGTCTCGTGAGCGACGTGGCTGCCGGTGCCGGGCCAGCGCAGGGGCTGCGGTGGGGCACGCCGGCCGCGCGCTGGGTGCTGCTCGCCACGGTCATGGGCTCGGGGTTGACGTTCGTGGACTCCACCTCGGTGAACGTGGCGCTCCCCGCGCTCGGACGGGACCTCGACGCGGACGTCGCCGGGCTCCAGTGGACGCTCAACAGCCAAACGCTGACGCTCGCGGCGCTGATCCTGCTCGGCGGGTCGCTCGCCGACCGGTTCGGCCGCCGCCGCGTCTTCCTGATCGGCGTGGTGTGGTTCGCGGTCGCCTCGGCGCTGTGCGGGCTGGCGCCGAACCTCGAGGTGCTCGTGGCCGCCCGGGCGCTGCAGGGCGTCGGTGGAGCGCTGCTGAGCCCGGGGAGCCTGGCGATCCTCCAGGCGTCCTTCGCGCGAGGCGAGCGCGCACGGGCGATCGGCGCGTGGTCGGGACTGTCGGGCATCGCGGCCGCGGCCGGCCCGCTGATCGGCGGCTGGCTGATCGCCACGCTGTCGTGGCGCTGGATCTTCCTGGTCAACCTGCCCCTCGCGGTGGTCGTGGTGGCCGTCGCGGCTCGGCACGTGCCCGAGACCCGCGACCTCACGAGCGCGAGGGGGTTCGACGTCGCCGGCGCGGTGCTGGCCGCGGGCGGGCTCACCGGGGTGACGTGGGCGCTGATCGAGGCCGGTGCGCGGGGGGCCTCGACCCCGGCCGTGGCCGCCGGTGTCGCCGGCCTGGTGGCGCTGGTGGCGTTCGTCGGGGTCGAGCGGCGCAGCCGGCACCCGCTGCTGCCGCCCAGCATCTTCTCGTCCCGCCAGTTCACCTCGGCGAACCTCGTGACGCTCGCGGTGTACGCCGGGATGAGGGGGATGTTCTTCCTGCTCGCCGTGTTCCTCCAGCAGGTGCTCGGCTACTCGGCCCTGGCCGCCGGGGCGGCGATCGTCCCGGTCACGCTGCTCATGCTCGTGCTGTCCGAGCGCGTCGGCCAGCTCGCCGAGCGCGTCGGCCCGCGCCTGCCGCTGAGCGCCGGACCGCTCGTGATGGCCGCCGGGCTGGCGCTGATGACCCGCTTCGACGCCAGCGTGTCCTACGTCACCGCGGTGCTGCCCGCGGTGGTCCTGTTCGGGCTGGGGCTGGCGTGTACGGTCGCGCCGCTGACCGCGACCGTGCTCGCCGCCGCGGACGAGCGGCACGGCGGCATCGCCTCAGGCGTCAACAACGCGGTCGCCCGCGGCGCGGGCCTGCTCGCGGTCGCGGTGCTGCCGGCGCTGGCGGGGCTGACCGGCGACGCCTACCTCGACCCGGCGGCGTTGACCGCAGGGTTCCACACCGCGGTGGCGTACAGCGCCGGCCTCGTCGCCCTCGGCGGGCTGCTCGCCGCGGTGACGATCCGAAACGGCCCCAACGCCTGCCCCGCCACACAGATGGCCCGCCACCACCACTGCGCGGTCGACGGCCCACCCGTCGAGCCCCGGTGAACGGGTGGCCGGGTCCAGGATCAGCGTGCGCTGTGGCTGCGCGGGCGCGCCAGACGTCGCGAGCACGGCGAGGTCGCTGGTGAGCTGATGCCCAGCCAGCCGGTCGGCGGCGTCCAGCGCCGCGCGGAGCTCGGGCGTCGGCCAGACCGACCAGCGCGGGCGCCTCATCGGGATGCTCGACGTAGGCCGACGTCCACCAGAACGCGCTGCTCGCCGCCGCGGTCGACCGGGCGGTCCCGGTCAGGGACGGCGAGGTAGACCACCGAGTAGCAGAACGGCACGTTCCCGCCCTTGACTCG
>JBOGEB010000163.1:0-9987 GCA_050743125.1 Egibacteraceae bacterium | reverse complement strand
GTTCGAGGGCGCGGAGGCGCTCGTCACGACGCTCCACCCGGCGCCGGCCTACCTGCCCGACTTCTTCCCCGAGGGCGCGGGCATGGCGGTCGTGGACCCGGTCCGGGTCGCCGGCCGGGCCGCGGACCTCAAGGAGCAGGCCGCCGAGCTGCTCGTCGCGGGCTGGGGGGCGGCCTCCGACGGCGTCCTGGCCGGCGACGCCGGCTTTGCCGACTGGGAGCGGGTGGAGCGCCGTGCCCGTGGGGGCGTGTGGCAGCTCGGCGCGTTCGCGGGTGAAGGGGCGGAGATCGCGGTGCCTGGTCTGGGGTGGGATTCGTTCCGCGGCGATGTCGCCGCGGTCGCCGCGACGGTCCGTCGCCTCGCGGCCGAGGGTTCCACGGTCGTCCTTACCACGCAGGGTCACGGTCCCGCGTTGCGGCTCGCCGAGGTCTTACGAGACGAGGGCGTCGCCGCTCCCGTCCGCGGGCGCGCCGACGCTGCTCGAGGCGTCGCTGTGGTCGAGTCCCCTCTCCGCGAGGGTTTCCACAGCCCTGGGCTGGGGCTGGCGGTGCTGGGCGAGTGGGACCTGCTCGGGCCCCGCCGCTCGCGCGCGGCCCGGCGGCTGCCGAGCCGGCGGGCGGCGGGCGGGACGGTCGTGGACCTGGCGCCTGGTGACCCGGTCGTCCACCGCGCGCACGGGGTCGGGCGTTACGCCGGCATCGTCACCCGGCAGATCCGGGGGCCGGCCAGCGCCGTCACCGGCCAGGCGACCGGCACGGTCACGCGCGACTACGTCGTGTTGGAGTACGCCGACGGCGACCGGCTGTACGTGCCGAGCGACCAGGTCGATGCGATCGCGAGGTACGTCGGGGGGGAGCAGCCGCGGGTGATGCGGCTGGGCGGGGGCGACTGGGAGCGGGCGAAGACCAAAGTCCGAAAAGCAGTAAGAGAGATGGCCGCCGAGCTGGTCCGGCTGTACCAGGCGCGCATGCACGCCCAGGGTCACGGGTTCAGCCTCGACGGGACCTGGCAGGCCGAGCTGGAGGACGCGTTCCCGCACACCGAGACCCCTGACCAGGTCGCCGCGATCGACGAGGTCAAGCGGGACATGGAGACGCCGCTGCCGATGGACCGGCTGGTCTGCGGCGACGTGGGTTTCGGCAAGACCGAGATCGCGGTGCGGGCGGCGGCAAAAGCGGTGTTCGACGGCAAGCAGGTCGCGGTGCTGGTGCCTACGACGCTGCTCGCGCAGCAGCACGGCGAGACGTTCTCCGAGCGGTTCTCCGGGTTCCCGGTGGACGTCCGGGTCCTGTCGCGGTTCGCGGGCCCCGCCGAGCAGCGCGGCATCCTCGACGGGGTGTCCGCCGGCACGGTCGACGTCGTGATCGGGACGCACCGGCTGCTCAGCGCGGACGTGGCGTTCAAGGACCTGGGGCTGCTCGTCGTCGACGAGGAGCACCGCTTCGGCGTCGCCCACAAGGAGCGGATCAAGCGGCTGCGCACGTCGGTCGACGTGTTGACGATGACCGCGACGCCGATCCCGCGGACGATGGAGATGGCGATCACCGGGATCCGTGACCTGTCGACGATCGACACGCCGCCGGAGGACCGCCAGCCGGTCCTCACGCAGGTCCGCCCCTACGACGAGCGCCTGGCCGCGCTCGCGGTGCGCCGCGAGCTGCTGCGGGAGGGCCAGGTCTTCTGGGTGCACAACCAGGTGGGCACGATCGACCAGGCGGCGGCGCGGGTCGCCGAGCTCGCGCCGGGCGCGCGCGTGCGGATCGCGCACGGGCAGATGCCCGAGCAGCTGCTGGAGAAGGTGATGGTCGCGTTCTGGGAGCGCGAGTTCGACGTGCTGGTGTGCACGACGATCGTGGAGTCGGGTCTGGACGTGCCGAACGCGAACACGTTGGTCGTGGAGCGCGCGGACCTGCTCGGCCTGGCGCAGCTGCACCAGCTCCGCGGCCGGGTCGGCCGCGCGGCCGAGCGCGGCTACGCCTACCTGTTCTACCCCGAGCACCGCAGCATGACCGAGGAGGCGCACAAGCGTCTGGAGACGGTCGCGCTCCACACCGGGCTGGGGTCGGGGCTGTCGGTCGCGCTGCGTGACCTGGAGATCCGCGGCGCGGGGAACCTGTTGGGCGCGGACCAGTCCGGTCACGTCGCGGCGGTCGGGTTCGACGCGTACGCGCAGCTGATGGCCGAGGCGGTCACCGAATTGCGTGAGGGCACGCCTGCGGTCCCGGAGCCGGAGGTCACGGTCGACCTGCCGGTGGACGCGCATCTGCCGAAGGGTTGGATCGTTGACGAGGCGCTGCGGTTGGAGGCGTACCGCAAGGTCGCCGCGGTGCGTGACAGCAGGGGTGTGAAGGCGGTGCGCGCGGAGCTGGTCGACCGGTACGGGCCGATGCCGCCGCCGGCGGAGCGGTTGTTGGCGGTGGCGGCGTTGCGGGCGGCTGCGCGGCGGTGGGGGGTCACGGAGATCGCGACGACGCCGCGGCGGACGGTGCGGGTGTCGCCGGTGGTGTTGGCCGACTGGCAGGAGGTGCGTCTGGCGCGCACGGACCCGACCGCGGTGTACAACGCGATCGCGTCGGCGTTGGAGCTGCCGATGCCGCGCGGCGGGGATCTGGTGGGGTTCACGGCCGCCCGGCTCGGCGCGCTGTTCTCCCCTCCCCGCCCCGCTACGAGGGGCTCCGCAGCGGAACGGCGGTAGGCGGGGCACATCGTTGCATCGCGCGGGGCGGGAGGGCTACCCGGGGTTGGGCGCTGCGCTGGGGGTGCGGGGGGACCGGAGTCGCTCGGCCAAGTCGCGGGCTGCCGGCAGGTCGCGATGTGCGGGTTTCAGCGCCGCGAGGAGTTCGCTGGCCTGTTGCAGGTTGGCTTCCAGGTCGCCGCGGCTGAACCCGACCGCCTCGCTGGCCAGCTTCATGCCCTCGTCGGGCTGGTCCTGACCGGCCAGGCAGATCGCCAGATTGATCTGCGCCTGCGAATGGTTCGCCGACGAGGCCAGAACAGGCGGAGCCGTCCGGTAGCAGGCGATCGCCTGCCGGGCGTGCGGCTCAGCCTGATCAGCCTGGCCGAGCCACAGCAGCGTGATCCCCGTGTACAGCTCCAACACTCCCGGGCTCCAAGGCTCCCCGATGACCGCGTCGTCGGGACCACCGCTGGCCGCCTCGGCGGGCATGGCCCGCCACGCGCGCCGCACGTCCTGCGCGTAGTGCAGCGCCAGGCGGGGATCGTGGTCCCATAACGCCGCCGTGCTCTGCCACATCCGGACGCGGGCGAGCAGCCCGTCATCGCCGGTCTCGCGGGCGAGCTGCGCGGCGGTCAGGCAGTGCGCGTACGTGGCGGGACAGCCGCCGACGTCAAACGAGCAGCCCGCAAGCATCACCGTTAGCTGCCCAGCGATCCGGTGCAGCTGCTGCCGCTGCGCGCGCGGCTGGCGGCCCTCCAGCAGGGCTGCGACCTGGCGGCGCTGGTCGAGCGCCTCGCCGAACATCTGCTCGTTCGGCGTGTGCTCCCAGCTGCGCGCGAAGCCGGCGACCCGCAGCTGCAGGTGCTCGATCGTCACCGGGCCGGTGTTGGACTCCTCCAGACGCTGGGACAGCTGCGCCGACGCCTTGGCGGCCTGATCCAACAGCACGGCCGTACCGCTTGCGCCCAGCTTCTGCAGAAACCGGATTCGGTTCGTGGCCGTTTCCTCGCTGTCCGGCTGCGCGTCGCGGTCAGCGCCGCCGTGCTCGCCGGCCCCGATTTATAGATTAAGTAACGCTCTATTGCGGAGACCGTTGATGCAAACAAATCTGGATCGATGAGCCTCTCGAGTCTAGAATCAAGAACTTCTTCAAGGGTCATGTGCCGACTTGTGTGAATTAGGGATGACAGAGCGATGCTCCGCAGATTCTGAAGATACTCGGATGCAAAAGCCTTGTCCTCAGCGCTTCCGCGGTAGCGCTCGTTTGGCTGCTGCACATCGTATCTCGATATCTACCTAATGGGCAAAGCCAGGTAACAATGCCGGCCTGGTAGGCGCAGCCGATCCATTCGTAGACCAAGCAGAGCACGGTGCTGTCCGGGCCGGTCACCTCCAGCCGGGCGCCTGGGGGCAGGTCGTCGATGGCGGCGCGGCCGATATTGAGCAGCGCGAACATGGTCGCGTCGCACACGCCTGCTCGGCCGGATCACCGCCGTCCGCAGGGTCGATGGCCACGGTGAGCTCGTGACGAGGCCGGGGCAGGCGACGATCACCCGATAGGTGCCCTCCGGCGTGGGGTGCGCCCGGCTCACGGCCGCCTCCCGGGGCGGGCACACCAGCAGCCGACCCGTTCGGCGGCGCGCTGATCCAGCCAGCGCCGGGCCCGCGCTTCGGGCGGCGCACGATGGCAACGGCCAGGCCGGCGCCGATCAGTGCGGCGACGGCGGCCACGACGACGAGCGCCCCGAGCGCCGTTCACGCGTGGATCCCAGGATCGGCGCTCGGATGCAGGTTAGGCCGGCATAGCAGGGGCCAGTGCTCGGCCGCCACCCGCCGACGCTCCTGAAGGCGGCGCAGCGATCGCCGCTCGTCTTCGGTCTTGCCACCCCACACACCGTCGTGCTGGTTGGTCGTCAAGGCCCATTCGAGACACTGGTCGCAGACCTCGCAGCGACCGCACACCGCCTTGGCCTGCTCGGCCTGCTCGAGCGCAGGCCCGGTCGTGCCGATGGGGAAAAAGAGGTCCGGGTTCTCATCGAGGCAGGCGGCTTTCTGGCGCCAGTGCGTCATCGGGCTCCCTTTCGGTCGGAGTGGTTGGGGTGGGGTGGTCCGTGTGGATCTCAACGACACCGTCGGGGCTGTGAGCCGCACAAATGCCAGAGGAGGCGTTGGCCCTTTGGCGACTACCGCTCCGTTCTGAGGTAAGGGAAGCTGATGGGGCCCGTGGACGTCTACGTGATCGCGCACTCGCTCACGTTCGCTCACGGTCCCACCAGCACGCTTGCAGATACGAGCGGTAAGAGATGACCGACGCACCCGAACCAGCGGCGCTGCATGACTCGGCCAAGCTGCTCGCCGAGTTCCGCAGCGAGTTGGCGTGCAGCATGCGGAGAGCTGGTCTGTCAGACGAAAGGCTCGGGAAGCGCATCGGCTTTGACCGCACGACGGTGAACAAGGTGCGCAACGGCCTGTTAGCGCCAAGCCCTCAGTTTGCCCAGAAGGTCAAAGAAGAGTTCGGTCAGGCCCTGTGGAGGCTTTGGGTGGCGTGGGACGCTGCAGGGCCGCGCGAAGGAGCGGAGACAAGAACCCGCCAGCGCCACGAGACAGAGCAGCAGGCCGGCGCGATCCGCGCGACCGTCCCGCAGCCTCCAGCCCGCAAGCTCAGGACGGTCGAGTTCGTGGCCTGGGTGGCCGACCGCTCTCATCTCAGTTTCCAGGAGTCGTACGACGCGGTCGTGACCCACGTCGAGCGACTCGAAGCCGAGGCCCCTGCGGTCCGCTACGGGGAAGCCTACCGGCGCGGCCAGGTCACCAGGGAACAGCTCGCTCGTGCGCTGGTCGCCTACTACCGCGACACTGCCCCAGGCGATGTGGGTGCGGCGTTCTATCGGGCTTGCGTCGGCGGCGTGCCGCTCACCCTGAGCGTCCTGGTGCGGCCAGGTTGGCGGGACGCGGCTGTCAGGTTGGCCACCGACCAGGAGCGGTTCCAGCTTGCCGGCCCCGGCCCCCTGGCCAGCCGGCTGGACGGGGCGGCCCTCGAGGCGGCGCTGCTCCGCCTGGCCCAGGTCGAGACCTCGGGCACCGTGCTGGTCGACAACCCCCTGTACCGGCTGCTGGGCATCGCCATTACGGGCCATCGGTTGGAAGCGGTCGTCGCCCTGGCAGACTTCTCCAGCTACGCCCTGACCATGGATCTGCTCGAAACGGAGCTGATCACCACACTCGCAGCCGGTGGACCCCAGCTACCCGGCAGCCCTGACCCGCCGCATATCCGAGCCCGGCTGCCGCTCCGGGACGTCTACCTGCCCACGGTGAACTCGGCCCTGACTGTGAGCGACCGGCTGTGCGTCGGCGGCCCAGTCGCCCTACTCGCCGTCGCCCGCAGCGGCACGCGCCGCAGCCAAGGTGATCCGGACTTCATGCTGCTGATCCAGGAACGCTCCGCCCGGGTCATTAACGTCCCAGGCAAGCTTGCCGTAGTTCCCAAGGCATTCCACCAGCCCAGCGTCGAGGCCGCTGAGGAGGCATCCCTGTCGGCCTCGTTGGAGCGCGAACTGGAGGAGGAGCTCCTCGGCCGTGAAGACCTCGAGCACCTCTCCGAGAGCTCCTACCGGCGGGCCGACCCCTTCCACCCAGACCACCTCTCCGACCCGATGCGGTGGCTGCTCGACCGGCGCCAGACCGACGCCTACCGCGTGGAATGCCTCGGGTTCGGGATCAACATGGTCACGGGTAACTATGAATTCCCTTGCCTGATCGTGATCGATGACGAGGAGTGGTGGGCGCGCTACGGCGGGCAGGTCCAGGCCAACTGGGAGATCGCGCGGATCCGCTGCTATTCCTCGCGCGACACGGCCGGCCTACGAGCCCTGGCCACTGACCCAAGGTGGAGCAACGAGGGGCTGTTCGCATTCATCGAGGGACTACGGCGGCTCGCCGAGCTCGACACCAAATCACGGCTTGCCCTGCCCAGGATCGACGTGGAGGCGTAATGGCGGACAACTGGCACGTGGGCAACGCAGTAGCCGACAGCGAGGATCACCGCGGGTGGCTCGTCGGGCATTTCCTGGACGCCTCTGACGGCATCCGAGCGTCCGAGGCGGTCGAGATCAAGTGGGGCATCCACCCGGAGGGCGAGGAGCGCCACGCCTGGCACACCGACGAGGAGCGG
This sequence comes from Egibacteraceae bacterium, assembly GCA_050743125.1. Lineage (GTDB taxonomy): Bacteria > Actinomycetota > Nitriliruptoria > Euzebyales > Egibacteraceae > JBOGEB01. The sequence goes on along the minus strand of JBOGEB010000163.1, from coordinate 3,139 downwards.
ACGACCCTTTTGCTGCTGATCAAGGGCCGGTTCCGCCTCGAGCTGTCGGTCGGGACCTTCGTGCTCCAACAAGAAGGCGACTACGCCATCTGGGGGCCCGGCACCGACCACTCGTGGCGCGCCGAAGAAGACGCCATCGTCATCACCGTGCGATGGCCGTCCCTGTCTCAATGACTCGAGGAACAAGACGCCATCCTGGAGCTTTCCTGGTACATGCAAAATGCTGGTGCCCCAGTGAAGAACAACCAGTGGAAAACCATCGGGAGCATGTAGGAGTAAGCATCTCGCCCTTTGAGGCAGCCTCGCTTCAAAGGACGAGCGTCTACAGACTGCAGAGACGACCGCGCGCCGCCGGACGGGTTGGGCAGGTGCACGTGGACGATCTCGGCTGTGCGGCGCGCACGCCAGTAGGCATGGGCCAGCGGCAAAGAGATCGGCGTGGAGGCAACGACTGCGGTGGTACGTCTCCGGCGGAGCATGACCCCTGCGGACAGCCGCTCGTCGCTGGATTGCGGGGCGTAGCAGTAGCAGTCAACCGCCACCTCACCGTGGCGACCCAGGGCAGCCAGAGGCCGTGCACGACCGTCTCGATCCCGCCGCGTACAGGTGGCGCGTACTTGGCGAGGTGCAGCACTTGCAGCGGCGAAAACTCACGCATCGGCGACGCTCCTCGAGCGGTGGCGGTGGCCAGCAGGTGTGACCATCGTGCGGGGACGCCCCGAGCGCTGCTCGATCAGGAGGTGAGGGGGGCCGGGTCAAGGTCGATGCAGATCAGCCCCCAGGGGCGGTTCTGCGCGCGGGTGATGACCACTGTCGCGCGACGGCCGCCTTGGAGCTTGAGGCGGTGGTGGATCTGGTCGACGTCGCCGGCCAGGCCGCGGCGGCGGATGTCGACCGCGCCGATCCCCAGGGCGCGAAGCCGCTGGGCGAAGCGCTTTTCGTTCCACGGCGCGGACTCGACCACGCGCAGGGTCCGCGCGAACGGGCTGCGCGCCTCGTCGGGTGCGGACAGGAACGCGATCCGCCGGTCGATCTTCCAGGCGTCCAGCGTTCTGGCCAGCTCCTCGACCAGCCCGGCGCGGGTGACCGCAGGGTTGGGGTCGAGCAGGAACGCTCCCGGCGGCCGCACGTCGACGGCCGGGCCGGGCGTGGACCGTAGGGTGTCGCCTGCCGGCAGGATCGTCGCTCTCCGGGCTGTGGTGGCCAGGGCCGGTGACCACAGCACGGCCTCTTTCAGGTCGCGCCGGTCGGCGACGAGCTCCAGCTCCCAGCCGGCCGGGACCCTCTCGTGCGCCAGGCCGGGCGCGGCCTTGATCCCGACTGCTGGGACCCGCTCGGCCAAGCTTCGTACTCCGTGGCAGAAATAGGGTGACGCACCGAGAGCGGTCCTGCGCCGCGCTCGCAAGGCGCGCCGAGCGCGCATACCCGGAGGTCGTATGTAAGCGAGGCGCAACGCGGCGAGCGTGGATGCAGGGTCGCTCGAATGCCAGCGTATTTATGCCGCGGGGTACTTAGGCACCAGTCCAGCGGCGGCTCGCTTTGTCCGCCGCCCAGCCTCCGGTCCCCGAGGCGGCGGGCCGGGTCGACGAACACGGCGTCGACGCCTGCCAGGTCCACGTCGCGGACGTCGGCGTGGACGGCGGTGACCGCATCGCCGGCCTCGTACACCTCGGCGTTGAGTTTGGCCATGCGCAGGTGCACCGGGTCGAGGTCCACCGCGAGCGCCGCTTTCCCTGGGGCCAGCGCGACGAGGTCCCCGCCGATGCCGGAGCACAGGTCAGCGATATGCCGGGCGCCGGTGTACCGGCGGGCGCGGTGCCGGGCGGTCAGCTCCGAGGACGCCTGCTCCAGCCCCTGGCCGGGTGAAGAGCATGCGCATCGCCCGGGTGAACTTGGTCCTGGCTTTCAGGCGCAGCTCGTGCTGGGCCAGCGCCGCGGCGACCAGCTCGGCCGGATAGGCGCGGCGCAGCTCGGCCCCAAGCCGCAGGCTGGTGTCAGAGGCCAGCTCTTGGCCCGCAAGACGGTCGAGCAGCTCGAGGCCCTGCGGGGACAGCAGGATCTCGAGCGGCGTCATCGCGCCGGTTGCGCCAGACGCGGCTGCTGCTTCTGCAGTACGACCAGGTCGCCGGCCTGGTCGACCCAACCGTACTCGGGGGTGTGCTGGGCCTCGTCGATGAGTCGGATCACGCCAGGGAAGTTTGCAGAGCAGTCGTGGAAGGCGACGTATCCGCCTGTCGTGATCCACGGCGCGAAGCGCTGAAAGTCGGCGCGGACGCTGTCGTAGCCGTGCAGGGCGTCGATGAGCAGCAGCCCGATCGGCTGGCGCCAAGAAACGTTGGTGGAGCGTTCCCGGACGACCTCTACCACCTCCCGCATGCCGGCAGCGGTCAGGTTGCGCAGGAACGACTCGTACGTGGAGGGACCGTGTCGGTCGGGGCGGCCGGCCAGCGAGATCGCCCCGTCGTGGGGGTCGATCGCGACGACCTGTCCGGCAGGGCGCAGGGCGCGTATCGCGCCGGCCAGCAGCACGGTCGACCGGCCGCAGCAGCTGCCGAGTTCATGGGCATGACCGCAAGCCTGGAGCATGCGGGAATCTCCAGCAAGCAGTGACGCACGTTCCGGCGGGTCGAGCGCCGCGCCCGTGGGGATGTGTGGCGCCTCGGCGTGTTCACCGGTGAGGAGGCACAGATCGCGGTGCCTGGTCTGGGGTGGGACTCGTTCCGCGGCGACGTCGCCGCGGCCCGCCGCGGCCCTCCGCCGCCTGGCGGGCGAGGGCGCGGTGGTGGCGCTACGACGCAGGGTCACGGTCCCGCGTTGCGGCTGGCCGAGGTCCTGCGGGAACAGAGCGTCGCCGCTCCTGTTCGTGAGCGCGGCCGTGGGGGCTCTGCCGCTGCTGTGGCACGCCGACGCCGGTGGGGTGCTCGCGCTGCTGATCGTCGCCGCCGTGCTCGGTGTGCTGGGCGCGGTGTTCGACCCGAACCTCGGCGCGCTCGTGCCCGAGCTTGTCGAGCGCGAGCGGGTGCAGCAGGTGACCGGGCTGTTGGACCTGACCGGGCGGATCGCCCGGGTCGCCGGGCCGGGATCGGCGGGGGCGCTGCTGTTGGTGTTGCCCGAGATCCACCTGTACACCGTGGACGCG
>JBOGEB010000162.1:0-10014 GCA_050743125.1 Egibacteraceae bacterium | reverse complement strand
GTCAGGCGATCCGCCGGGGCGCGTTCGTGTCGGTGGACGACCTGGTTGGCGCGGTCGACTTGTTCATTGGCGGCTGGAACGGGCGGTGTGAGCCGTTCAAGTGGACCAAGACCGCCGATGAGATCCTGTCCCGCACAAAGATGGCCCAAAAGACTTCAGCGACTGACCAACTAGCGTCGCGAGGAGCGCGAGGATGATCGTCCAGTAGATGCGAGGTCTCATCGCTCGATTCTGGCCGCGCCTTCATGCCGTTGAGCCCCGCGTCCTTGCGCATGATGTCGCGCGGCATGATGACCGCCGCTGCGACCTGCGGTGAGGTCGCGACGGCCGGCTGGGTGTGTCTAGCCACAGTCGGCGTCCTCCTGATCGCCGGTCGCCAGGACGAGGGTCCAGCCGGCCGGCGGGTCAGGCAACTCGCGAGGGATCGGATGCGTTGCCCGGACGGCGAACACGTGCCGGACGGTCTCGAGCAGGGCGCCAGAGGCGGCGAGCCCGTCGCTGATCAGCAGCAGCAGGTCGGGAAGGTCCTTGACTCGGCTGCTGTGCCCGTCAGCGTAGGTGCGGGTCAGCGCGTGCAGCTTCTCCGCGAAGTGCTGCTCTCGGGTGACCACGTCGATGGTTCTGGTCTCCAGGTCGGCAAAGGACAGCACGCCCGGCAGCTCGAGGCGTTCCGTCGAGCTCAGCTCGTCGGTGCGGGCCACCACGTCCATTCGCACACGGGCGAACTCCCGGCCTGCGAGGCGTGCCTCCACGCTGAAACGCCAGCCCGGCCGTCCGGCCTCGTCGGCCTGGATCGGGACCGGCGGCCAACGCGGAACTTGAAGCGGTCACCATCGGCGTCGACGGACAAGGACTCGACCAGGAGCGCCCGGACCTCCTCGCCTGTGGCTGTCGAACCCTGCAGCGCGAGGTCGAGGTCTTTCGTCGCCCTGGCGCGGTTCCGCAGGCGGACCTCCAGAGCCATGCCACCCTCAGAGCCATGCCACCCTTGAGGACCCACCGACCGGTCCCTGCGCGAACGAGCCGGACGAGCGCCCGCTCGAACACCGCCCGTCGGCGCAGCCGCTGCAGGTCGATTCGGGCCTCGCGGACTCGGCGGCCAGTCGTGCCTCCAGCGCCTCCCGGAGCGCCGCGGCGCTCGTGTACCTCATGCTGGATCCCTCGTCCGCAGGGCGCGTTCGATCCGTAGCGCGGCATGCGGCCCGAATTCGTCTGCCCGCCCGCGGAGTGCCTGCGTGGTGATCATCCCGTGCTCCACGGCGTCGTCGATCGCGGTCGCGAGTAGGTTCAGGTCGAGGTTGCCGGCCGCCACGTCGAGCACAGTCCGCAGCACCGTGGTGACGCGGAAGCCCGCATGCTCCAGCACGTCGTACTCCGGCAGGACGCCATGGTGCAGCCGCACGCCACGCGCTCGAGCGCGGAAGTTGAACGGCACCGTGAGGTGGACGACGGCAGGGTTCGCGTCCCCCACCTCGTGGACCGACAGGGCGGTCTCATGAGACACGACTGCGCGGCCGCGGCTCCACAGCGACCACCGGACGAGGTCGTCGTGCCGCCCGACTGGCCACTCGGGCAGGCGAAAGATGCCTCGCTCGATCCTGACCCAGTTGCCCGATCGGTGTGGTACTTCTGCGCCTGATACGAGCAGCCGACCCGCAGTGCTTGGCCCGCCGTGAAGTGACCTGACTGGGTCGCCGCGATGGCGGCGAGCCGGCGACGGAGGTTCTGGCGGTCAGCGGACACGCTGTGACCTCTGCAGACCTTGTAGATTCAAGTCGAGCATCCCCGCCAAACTACAGTTTCTATTGAGGTTCACGCACCATTTGGGCGAGACGCGCAGCCGGGTCGCGCCTGGTCAGCGTGGGAGCGTTCCAGGAGACCGTGGACAAGAGTCGACTCGCCCGGCGACCTCGTCGAATCCTGCGTCTCGAGTAGCGCCTCTGCGATCTCGCGGCGCCCCTCGAGTTCCGTCAGTCCGTGCGGGGCTGGCACGCCGCCTGCGCTGAAGCGGTGACGCTGGCCCAGGCGATCGACGCCGACCTTCTGCCTTACGGGCTCGGGCAGCAGCCACAGCCGCGGCCAGCACTTCGCGGGTCGGCCGTGGCAAACGGGGCGCTGCGCCAGCTCGCACACCTCGACGGCCCCTCACTCGCCCTGAAACCAGAGACTGGGTGAACGGCCTGCCTGCTCAGCCGATCTTGGTGACGTGGAGCAGCGGGGACGCCGCGACAGCGGGTCGCAGCTCGCGGCGGAAGGCGCTGTGCCGCGGGTAGCGGGCGTGGAGGCTGTCGATGAACTCCCGCGCCGTGCGACCGCCGCTGGCAAGCGCCATGGCCTCGGCGCATGCGGCGGCCAGGTGCGCAGCCTGCTGGTAAGCCCCACGGTGCTGGCCGCTCACCACGTCGTGCACGCGCGCCTCGACGTACTTGCGGGCGGCGTCGAGCCACTGCCTGCGCTCATCGGGGTCGAACGGGTGCTGGTTTAGCGCGTCCACCAGCAGCGCCGAGAGGAGCAGGTCGTCGCGGGGAACGGCGCGGAAGTGCTCTGATGCGTCGTCGGCGGGTCGCCAGGGCTCGGGCACGGCGTCGAGGCTCTCGCTGGCGCCGTAGCCGGGGCGCGGCCAGCCTGCGGCGTTGGCGCCGTCGAGCAGGTCGAACAGCAGCAGGTCGTTCCACTGCGGGTCGCTGATCGCATCGCTGCCGCCGACCAGCAGGAACGGCACGATCACCGGTCCCGGAGAGTAGCCCTGGCCCCAGGAGAGCACGTCCGGCCCGTCGAGCAGACCGATCGCCTCACCGACGCGTCCGGCCAGCAACAGCACGCTTGCGGCCAGCGGAGGCCGCTCCGCCAGCGGACCGGCGGCGCTGCGGTCGGCCTCGGCGGCGACCACCTCCTCGCGGCAGTCGAGCGCCGTAGCAACGGCGATGAGGCTGAGCAGCCGCGTCAGCGTCGGCTCGGCGCGCCAGGCCGCCTGCCGAGCCTCCAGCAGCGCCGGACCGTCGCCGCGCGCGGCGGCAAGCGCGGCAAGGCGCTGGGCGAGCGTGGCCTGGACCCGGCCGTGGGCCTCGAGCCGCTCCAGCGCCTGACGGGCGGTCTGCTCGGCTTCGGTCAGCCGGCCTACGCGGGCCAGCCCGTCCGCCCAGTCGCGATACGCCTCCGCCTGGTTCGGGCCTGGAATACCAGCCAAGTCCGCGAGCCCGTCGACACCGCGATGCCGCTCGGTTGCCTCGGTGAGGGCTCGGCGGGCCTGCGCGCCGAAGCCATATCTGCTGTGGTCGACCGTCTGCAGCTGGGCGATCAAAATCAGGCAGCGGCTCGCGCCGAGTTGTCTTCAGCGCGACCAGGCTGAGCTCGTCATCTACGTTGCCGAGGTTCTCGGCGGTCTTCACCACCGCAGCCGCGCGCGCCGCGACCGGCTCGGCTCCCCACACCGTCCGTAGGTAGCGGTGCTTGGCCTCATCGACGCCGCCGAGCACGTCCTCAGGCGTGCCGGCGCCGGGAAAGCCGCCCTCGTCGTACTCGGAGCGCAGCGCCTCGAGCAGCCGCCGGTACGCCTCGCGGGCCTGGCCGACGTCACCCGCGAGGAACGCATCGACGTCGTCCAGCAACGTCGGGTCCCCGGGGTCGGCCTGCTTCTTGGTGTGGCGCGGCGCTGGGGGCGGGTCGAAGATCGCGAGAAACGCCGTGCGCTCGGCTGCGGGCAGGCGCGTGGCGTGGGCGACCAGCGCGCCGCGCAACCGCTCGGCCGTCATGTCCTCCAGCCGAGCCTCCAGCTGGCTGAGGAACGGCCCCAAGCCCGGAGTCTCCCGCCTCACGACGGCCACCCGGTACGCGCCAGCGCACGCAGCAGCGTGCCGAGGCGAACCACTCGCCCGTCGACCATGCCGACGAACGGGTCGTGGGACTGCTCGACGATGTCGCTGCGCGAGCACTCGGGGTCGAAGCGGCGCAGCCCGGCGAGCTCGCGCACTTGCCGCGCCTTGTTCGCCAAGGTGGACTTGGCGACCCCGGTCAGCGCGCTGAGCTCGTCGGCGGTCAGGTGCGGCGGGCGGCGAGCATCCATCAGGTAGTTGAGCTGGCCCACGGCGTAGAGCGCGCCGGCCGCCCAGACGCGCGGCTGGCCCGTGGTCAGCGGCGACAGGCGTTTGCGCCCGAGCTTGCCGATCACCCGCTGGGTCAGCGCTGCGTACTCCTCGTCCAAGCACGCGGCGCACCAGCCATCGACGAGGCACAGCATCTGGCCGACTCGTGGGCGCAAGGCCACCGGCACACGAAGCCTTTGCAGCGCCTCCTCCATTGCGCTCCTTTGGTGCCGCGCCGACCGTACGACCTGTTCTGGCGGAGTCTCGCATGACGAGACCATGACGGAGGTCGACAGGCGCTCACCACTCGGCACCTCCAAGGACGCCAGCTACGCGTCGAACCGCGGCTGAGCAACGCGAAGCTATGGACGCGCCGATCGTTTGCCGGGTACCAGCATCCGGAGTTGCGGGCGTATCCGCCCGAGAGGCGCCGGCCGCTCAGCGCCGGCCGCTGCGGTGCTTGAACAGCGCCTTGCGGGCGGCCTTCGCGATCAGCCGCTGCGGAGCGCCGGACAGCGCTTCCAACACCGGCTCGGTGTAGGGGTCGTCGACACGCCAGAGGTGTTCGAGCACGGCGACCTGCTGATCGACGTCCGCGTGGGCCTCGAACGCCTCAGGCACGGCCTCCGGGCCGCCCGCCATCAGCGTCACCGCGAGCGCTTGGACGAACGCGGCTGGGGTGTCCTCCGGCTCGAGGAACTCTGGCTTCTCCAACCCGAGGTTGACCAGCCAGAGCGCAGCCAGCGGCCGCGACCGCGGGTCGTCCAAGAGCGTGCGCACCGCCGGCTCAGCCTCCTCGCCGAACGCCTCCAACGCGTCGAGCGCGAGCGCCCGCTGATCCGGCGTGGCCGCCTCCCGAGCGACCGTGACCAGCTCGTCGACCGCGGTGTCGCGAGCGGCTACCCATGCCTGCGTCTCGGCTGCCGCTGCCTCCGGTGGCCAGGCGGCGACCGTGTCCAGCAGCTCGGCCGCCGAGGCTTGAGCCAGCTCGCCCGTCCCGGGTGCTTGACAGCCGCGCTTTTGCAGGATCGGCCGCACGAACCAGCGGCCCAGATCGGTCAAGGCGACCTCGCCGCCAGTGCGGCGCTCCAGCCCCCACCGGTCGGTCTCGACGACATCGCCCTGGCGGGCCACCGCGCCGAGCCAGGCGAGGCGGTCGACAAGCACCCCGACTCCCCACGCCACGGAGTCCGGGAGCGCGCTGCGCCCCGCGTCGGACATGGAGTCGAGATCGTAGCTGGCCGACAGCGCCTCGAAAACGGCTTCTTTCAGCAGACTGACCGGCATCGGCTCGGCGGCCATGGCCAGGGCGCGCAGCAGCCCGGCGGCGTCTTCCTCGAGGTCTCCCGCCCACCAGCGCAGGCCGTAGCGGTCTTCACGGCCGGCGTTGATCAGGCCCAGGTCGAGCATTGCCAGGACCGCGTCGCGCCAGACGCCTAAGCTGTCGCCGGCCAGCCCGGCGGCGCGCTTGGTTCGCCGCACCGTGCCGCGGTGCTTGCGGGCCAGACGGGCCTTCAGCGCCAGCCGGAAGACCAGGTCGACGCCTGGCAGGTCGGTCGTGCTGTGCGTCTTGAAGGTCCGGTCGCCGATCGTCTCGTTGAACCGGTCCTTGGTGCCGAGCAGGCCGACGAGCTCCTTGCCGTCGGCGAGCTTCAGGTTGCTCTTCTGGGTGAGCGCCCGCCCGTCACCGACCCATGCGAGGAAGGACGCGAGCTGCTGCATCGCGGGTGTCCCCAGCGCCTCGGCGGCCAGCACGTCGTCGCTGGGCAGCGCCATCGGCGGCAACGCAGCTTCCGCGCCCGGCCTCGGCAGCAGGCCGTCCCGTTCCTCGAAAGGGCGCGCGTTGAAGTCGGCGAGCCAGGCATCGACGGCCTTCGGGTCGGTGAAGTCCACGCCCTCGTCGGCCATACCGGTGAACAGGGACTTCGCGATGCCGAAGCCGGCCCGGTCGCGCATCTCGGCGAGGAAGGGCTTCGTGAGGCCCTCGAGCGCGCCGAGCAGGCGGGTCAGCGGGTCGCTGTCGGAGGCGAGCGCCCCCGTGTCCGCGAGAAACTCGAGGAACCGGCCCGCCGCAGGCAGGACGTCCGGGAGATCGTCGGTGTCGACGATCACCTTGCGCGGGAAGAGGTGCAGGAAGATCTCGTCGAGGTCGGCGACGCGCCAGCGGCCGAGATGTCCGTCCTGGTAGCCCCACTTGAAGTGGAGGAGCTGGTGGGCGACCCAGTCGTCCTCGGTCAGCCCGCGCCGAGTCAGCCACTGGCGGTGCTCGTCGAGCAGCGCCTCGCGCGCCTCTTCGAATCCCTGCCCGTCTTCGATACCGAATTTCAATCCCCGCATGGTGTGCCAGACCTCCCTCATCACGTCGGCCCCGAGCATGTGCACGACCTCGTGTCGGTCGTGGCCGCCGAGATCGAGCCTTGGGATCGACGTGCCCGGTGCCGGCGCCAGCCAGGCGCGCAACTCGTCGATCCTTCATGGGGTGCTCCTGTGCCGACCTGCCCAACTCACCCGAGCAGGCGCGGATGCATCACCTTACGCCGTAGCCGATCGACCGTACCGCGGCCGATCTGTCACCTCCAGGGAGGTTCCTCCCCTTCGACCGGCCCACACCTTGTAGGCACGTCTTGTAGGCACGTCGGGCCAAAGTTCCGAAGCGGGCTGCCGGTGCCCCGGTCTCGACGGAGGCGTGTTCCGTGTGGACCGCGCCACGGTGCACCTGGCGGCGTTGTTCACCACCGTTTCCGGTCGAGCAGCGTCATGAGGCTGCGTTTGCGGCCGTGTTCGGCGCGGACCTGAGCGACGTAGGCCGCGAAGTCCTCGGGACGGCCGAGGGCGGCGTAGAGTCGCTCGATCCGGACCATCAGGTCGACCGCCTTCGGGTAGAGCTGCGACTTCGTCGGGGCGATCAGGACAGCGGCCTCGCGCGCGTAGACGGGGATGGCGTCTTGCGGATGCGTGGATTCCCGCGCTCGGGCGAGCGTCAGCCAGAGCCGCTGGTCGCAGGAATGCGTTGAGGCGATCTGCCACGCCTCGTCCACCTGTCCCTCGTACAGCAGGATCTCGACCAGCGGCCGGGATTGTCCCGGGAGTCGACCGCGCAGATGCTCCAGCGCTCGTTCGCGCCAGCCGGGCTGGCCGCCGGCGGTTTCGGCTTCCTGCAGCAGGCGCCGGTAGCTTTCGAGTGACGGGGCGGCCTGGACGCCTGCCCAGAAGACCTCGACGGCGGCGTCGCCATCGCCGCGGCGGCGGTGCAGCCCGGCGAGCAGCTCGCGCAGCGGCGGGGTCTGCCACCCCCGGTCGCCGAACGCGGCCAGCCCTCGTTCCGCCCAGTCGACGGCTTCGGCGACCCGCCCGGCGTCGGCGAGCACGCTGGCGATCTCCCGGTAATCGTCCGGTGTCCGCAGGTCACGGGCTTTGACGGCGATGAGCTGGTCAGGGTCTCCCGAGGCCAGCGCCACCCCGGCCATGGCCTGGGTCACCCGGAACCGCCCAGTCGAGTGCCCCTCACCGGCCGCCAGCGCGTCGAAGCGGGGCTCGATCAACCGCCGGTACTCGGCCACCCCGACCTCGCCCAGCACGCTGGCGTAGCGCGCGGCCGCCCGGTGGAAGGCGTCCAGCTCGGAGCCGAGCTCCAGCTCGACGAGCCGCCGGGCCAGCGCGACTGGGTCCACCCCGGCCTCGACGCAGGCTCGGTGGTGCAGCTCGCCGAGCTGGGAGGAGATGTCGCTGAGCCAGCCGTCGGAGTCATCGACGCGGTCGACCGCGTCCTCTGCGAGGTGCCAGGCGTGCTCAGCCAGCACGACGACCGCGTCAGCGTGGCCGAGATCGAGCAGCTCGGCGAGCGCATTCAGAACGCCTTGGACGTCGTCCGCCCAGCTCGCCGCCTCCTTGTACTCCACGAAGTCTCCGGTTGCGAACTCCGCTTCGAGACGACACCGCCAGGCGGCGAGGTCGAGCGTCGACCCCGCCGCAGCGGCGGCCTCGGCCAGCAGCCGCTCTCGCAGCCGCCAGTCACTCCCCGCCTGCTCGAGCAGCAGCTCCGCGAGCCGTTCGGTGCCCAGGCCCAGGATGTAGCCGCGCAGCGCCGCCGCGTCGCCGGGGCCGGCAGCGGCCTCGTCGTCGTCCTCCCAATCGTCGAAGACCCGCTCTGCCGACTCAGGGTCCCGGGTGAGCGCGAGGGCGACGCAATGCTTGCAGAACGTCCCGTCCTCGCCGACGGGGCAGGTGCACGACCACGCCGGTCCGCTGCCGTCCACCCACAGCCGGACCGCGTACGGCAGCGATCCCCGGACCGTGCCCTCCAACCGGCCGTCCGAGGCGGCGAGCTGCTCGACACGACCGTCCCCGGCATAGGTGGCTCCACGCAGGAACGACGCCGGATCGGCCAGGACCATGACGGCCGAGCGCGAGAACGCGGATGCGAGCGGATCGTTCACGGGCCATCCCCTTGGCGTGAGGGCGCAGACGTCAGCCGGGAAGTGTGTCACAGATGGCGCGTTCGGGTACCTGGACCAGTGCGCCGGTCCCAGCCCCGGGGTGCGCTCGCCGCCGCGTGCGGAACGCGGCCCGTGACCTTGCCCGCCGGTCGATCGTGACGGCGGCCTTCGGCGTCGTTCGCCGTGGCACGTGAGCTGGGAGAACGAGTCCGCCACGAGTCCGCCACGAGTCCGCCAGGTGGCCTAACCTCAACTCGATGAGCAGAGCAGCGCCGCGGATCGTCTCGCTGTTGCCTTCAGCGACCGAGGTCGTGTGCGCGCTCGGGTTGGAATCGTCGCTGGTCGGCGTCACGCACGAATGCGACTACCCACCGGCGGTCGTCGGCAAGCCGCAGTTGACCGCCAGCCGCATCTCGCATCAGACGATGACGAGCGCCGAGATCGACCACGCCGTCCGCTCGCAGCTCGACGGGCACGGCTCGATCTACGATCTCGACGAGGCCCAGCTCCGCGCGCTCGAGCCGGATCTGATCCTGACGCAGGAGCTGTGCGAGGTCTGCGCCGTCAGCTACAAGACGGTCGAGCGGGCTGCGCGCATGTTCTCCACGGACGTCAAGGTCGTCTCGCTGGAGCCGAGCACGCTCGCGGACGTTCTCGCCAACATCCGCACCGTCGGTCAGTTGACCGGCACCAAGGCGCGAGCCGAGGCGCTGGTCGCCGAGTTGACGACGCGGCTCGACGCGCTGGCGCTCGCGTTCGTCGATGTCGAGCGCCGCCCGCGAACGCTGGTCCTGGAATGGCTGGAGCCGCCGTTCGCGCCGGGCCACTGGGTCCCCGAGCAGGTCGCGCTCGCCGGCGGCGACCACACGTTCGGCAACGCGGGTGGGCCGTCGCGCACGACGACCGCCGCGCAGATTCGCGCCTACGCCCCGGAGGTGGTCGTCCTGGCGCCCTGCGGCTACTACGCGGAGGACACCCTGCGCGGGCTGCCGCGGACGCGGCTTCCGAACGGCTGGCACGACCTGCCGGCGGTGCGGGACGGCAACGTGTGGGCGGTTGACGCAACCTCGTATTTCAGCCGACCGGGGCCGCGCGTCGTCGAAGGTGCGGAGATCCTCGCGCGCGTCATTCATCCGCAACTGTTCGGCGCACCGGATGAGCGCATGGCCGTGCGCGTGCCGGCAGCGTTGATGAGGTGCGGTCGCTAAGAACGTGTTTGAGGACCGCGGGCTTGCCCTGTGGGCGAAGCGGAGCGGAGCGCGGTGTCGGCGGCCCTGTGTGGGGGGCTCCCCCAGCCCCTGGCCGCCGAAACCGCCGGCCGCACCAACCTCCCCCACCCATCCGCCCTAAGGACCCGGGTCGAAATAGCCTTGTCGTTTGGGCGGTGTTCGCCCTTGTGGCCAGGGTTCGTCACGCATGCGTGACGAACCCTGGCCATATGACGATTCCTGGCCACAGCGCTGACACGCGTCACGCACGGTCGAAATGGGCTGCTC
>JBOGEB010000161.1:3492-10025 GCA_050743125.1 Egibacteraceae bacterium | reverse complement strand
CAGCCAGATTCGCGCCCTTGCCCCCCAACAGATACCTCTGCTCCCTCGACCCCTCACTGAAGCCGTACACGTACCTCATCGACCCTCCGTCCACTCGCATGCGCAGACACACATGCTCGCACAGTCAGGGCAGCAGCACAGGGGCCCAAGTATCAGGGCGAGGTGCGGCCCGCCCTGCAGCGGTCAGCCAGTGGCGGTCACGACGCGAGCTGCTCGAGCGCGTCAGTCACCGACGTCGGCGACTTCGGTGGCAGCTCGCCGGGGTCGACGTTGGTGACCGGAGGGCCGAGCAACGCGGTCAGCCGCGCCTCCTCCTCGGGCGTGACGGCCTTGTAATAGGTGTCGGCCGTGAGCAGCAGGTGCGCGTACCCGCCGCCTTCGACAGGGCACAGCACATGCAGCCCCGTGACCGCCGGCGACGGGCTCGGGGACTGCGGGGCAGCGGCCTGCGGCGGCGCAGGTGACGCACCAGCCGCCAACGACGCACGGACGACGTTCGGTGACGGCAGCAAGTAGTAGAGCCACACGGTTGCCGCAAGCGCGGCCGTCGTCCAGCACAACCAGCGCAGCGCATGCTGTCGATGCCGGATCTCTGACAGCACGGCGGCAGCAAGGAGCAGTTGCGCCCCCGCCAGCCCTTCTAGGCCTATGACGACCATTGCCGCCGTCAAGATCCCCGAGGCGAGGAGTAAGGCTCCCCACGTGAGCAGTCGGGACACACGCAGCGACAGACGCACCAAGACCCACGGTGCGATCGCCCCGACAGCGACCATCGCCGCCGCTACCCACAGAGCCGAGCCCAGTGCCGGCCAGCGGCCGGGCTGCCGGCCAAGGTCGGCGGCCGCCGAAGCGAGCAGCAGGACGGCGAGAAGCTTGATCGCGCTGACCAAGAACTCGGTGAGGACGGCGGGGGACAACCGGTCCGTTAGAGGCCTCATACGCGCTCCTCCTCTCTCGGAGCCGTCTCGGTGGCAAGGGCGCCCGCGGCGCGAGTGCGGGCCCGCCATGCGGGCGCGAGCCAGAGGTACAGCCCGTTCACGGTGAGAAGGATCAGCACGCCCGCGGTGACGTCCGAGAGGAGGATCCACCCGTCACCGAAGATCGCGCCCGAATGCAGCTGCTCGATCAGGCCGTCCAGCCGCCGGGCCGAGCTGAGCACGTCCCCGTCGTAGACGTCGATGATGACCTCGGTGTCGAGACCGTCGTCGAACCGGACCTTGGCGTACCCGCGGAAGGGACGGTAGTCGATCGAGCGGATCTCTGAGGACGAGGTCAGCCCGGATCGCTCCCGCGCGGCGATCCCCCACTCCGCGATCTGGGCCAGCGACTGGGGAGCACTGTCCGCAACCTCCTCGGCATCGAACTTCCGCACCGGCTCCACCATGAGCTCCAACCCCCGCTTGTGGTTCAGCATGATCCCCGTCACGCTGATGACCACGGTCGTCACGGCCACGACGAGGCCGCCGATCAGGTGGAAGCGGCGGTTGAACAGCATCCAGGCGCTGGGGGAGCGCTCCGTGTCCGCTGCCCGCCACCGCGGCTGCAGGCGACGGATCCACAGGGCAATCCCGCCGATGACTAGGACGACCAGCGCGACGCCGGCAAGGTCGGACAGGATGACGCCCCGGTTGCCGATGATCGCCCCTGAGTGAAGATCGTCGACCGTGACCTCGGTCCGCGGGGCGATCGCCACCACCGTCCCCGTGTTGGCCTCGACCACGACCTCCGTGACCTGCGGATCGTTGAAGCGCACGGTGACCTGGTTGTCCCCCGGCCGGTACACGACGCGGTTGATCTCAGGGAACGGCAGGCTCAACCCGGCCTCGCCGGCGCCTGCGACGGCGGCATCAGCGAGGTCCAGCGGCCCCAGGGCGGTCTCGAGCGACCCCGCTGGCGTGGCCGGTACCTCCCCTACCAGCCCGAAGCCCTCGGGATGGTTCAGCAGGATGCCAGTGATCGAAACAGCGATCACCGCGACGGCGGTGATAAGCCCCAACCACAGATGCGAGCGGCGGACAAACGTCATCGCCTTTCTCCTTCCGCCGGTCCTAGCCCGAAGCGCTGGGGCTGGAGTCCGTGCTGGTGGGCTCCAGGGGATCCCCCCCGCCGGGGATCGAGCCGGATTCCGAGGTTCCCCGTGACAGGACGAGCACCACGAGTCCCATGACGATCATGAGGATGAGCAGAGCGAGCGTCCGCTGCGTCCGGCTGGCGAAGCGGAGCGGATAGACGGTTCGCTCATAGCGGACCGAGTTTGACGGCCGTGAGGGCATTGCACCTCCTCGAATCCCGATGTGCTGTGACTGGCCAGCTCCGGCTCGCCGTGAGCTGGCGGCAATGATTGCTTCAGCCTGCAGGACGATCTCCTTGCTGATCCAGGCTGCTAGGCCGGGATGCTCCTATGTGGCAACAGCATGGCGAGTCTGCCCGCGAGCATGAGGATAAACTCGGCGCCCGCGGCCAAGATGGACCATCAGCCAAAACTGCTCGGACATAAGCATTCGACGATCCAGCTCCAAAGACGATCCCGCGCCCCCGCAGTAGCGCGAATCCTCTATGCCGCACCTAAGGAAAACCTTGCTTAGGTTAGGTTAGCTAATGCTACCTCAGGCTGCTTGTCAAGGCAAGAACAAAGAGGGAATGCGAAGGAAGACCGAAGGTTCGGACTTCGACAGGTGGACCTGCAGCGTGGTCAAAATGAAAAAGAGCAGTTGGCGAGCCAGCAGAATAGTCCTTACATTCCTTTGGGTCTACATGGGCCGAAATCCGCTGCTCGGATTCAGGTGGTTGATTCCTTGAGGCGCAGACGGGTGAGAGGGAATGAACGGCGGAATAGGGAACAAGATAGGTTTCGACCCGTTTTCTGGGTGTTTCGGAGTCGGCGGCGCTGGTCTGTGCGGTGGGGGCCTGGCTGGCGGATTGGGTCGTGTCTGACAGGGATGCTGGCGGCCGGCTCAGGCGGCGGCGGGGACGGCCGCAGCCGGGCGAGCGCGTCCTCGACCTGCTGCGCCCACGGCCAGCCCTCGGATTCCGTGGAGCGTGAGGCGCCGGCTGGCGGCGCGGCGCGGCGCTCGCCGAGGAGGAGTGCGATCTGGTCGCGTAACTTGGCGTTGTCCTTGCGTAGGACGCGCTTTAGCCCCGAGCAGGGCTTCCAGGCGCTGCTGTCCCGAGGCGTCGGAGGCGTGCTGACTGGCAGGGACGATGGTGCTGCCGGATCGTGACTCGCCGCGGGACGGGCGTACCCGTTGCCGCCCACCAGCCGACTTTCAGCGGCGTCGAGCCCGTCGGCGTAGGCGTCCAGACACGCATGCCACTCCACAACCGGTGTCAGCGCGAGCATCTCCCTGGCCGTGATGCGGCACAGCTCGTCCGGATCGACCACCGTCGACTTGGCAAAGACTTGTCCGCAGCCGTGCCGCCGTCGTGTACGAGTGGCCAAGCTGGAACGTCCGTGTGCGCCGAGGGTCGACTGTGTGCCGCTGGCCGCTGAGCTGTCCGACCCCGCCAGCCCCATTCGCGGCTGGCTCGACACCCGCCTCGCGCACGTCGATGCGCTGCAACCCGGCTGGACTCGGGCGTTGGCCGGGACGCGCACGGTCCATCCGCGCTGATCGACTGGGCCGGGATCGGCGCCGCGTTCGGCTACCGGCTCGGCTGCGCGCTGGCCTGGTTCCCGCCGTACCACGCGCTGCGCGCCGTCCCCTGTGCTCACCTGGGACGACCATGCGCGCCACCGCGCCGCCCGCATGTTCCAAACCCACCGCGCCTGCCCGCCGACTGCTCCGCCGACCTGCGCCCACTCCCCGGACGGCCGGGCGCTGCTGCTCCCCGACCCCCCATACCTGGACACCCTGCCAGTCACCCCGCCGGGCGCCAGCGACGCGCTCGTCGGGTTCTTCACCCGCCTGGCCGCCGCCCGGCGCACCTGGCCGCTGCACCAACCCTGCCCGCCCGACGTCGAGCAGCCGATGGCGCGGGTCTGCTGCGCCCTCGCGCTGCTCGAGGCCGTCTACCATCGGGGTTTGGACACCGCCGCCGGCTGGCTGCCCGCCACCGCGTACGACCTCACCGACGCCCACCTGCGCGCCCTCGCGCCCGGTTACGCCGTCAACGGCCTCGTCCGGCTCGCCGACGCGCTCACGTCCACAGGGTTACGTCAGTTTCCCGCCGCGCCGGCGATCGTCTCGCCCGAGCTCGTCGCCGGCTGGGCCGACGCCGACGTCCTCGTCGGCGGCCTGCTCGTCGACTGCACAACCACCGTCAAACCCCGAAAGCTGCACCCCGAGTGGGCCTACCAGCTGCTCGGCTGCGCGCTGCTGGACACCGCCGACTGCTACCGCATCCGCAAGGTCGGGGTGTACCTGGCCCGCCAAGCCCGCCTGGTCACCTGGACCCTCGCACACGAGGACCCCGGCCGCTGGGCCGGCCGCTGGGTCGCTAAGAAGCCGCCCGGACCCGCTCAGGCGCAGTGACGGCGGCTGCTCAATGACCACGTGGTCAGCGCCTCCCATCCCTGGGCTGCCTGCCTGCTCACGTGCCGGGCGGGAGGTCGTCCGCGACCGCCATGAGCACCGCGCGGGCTTGGTCGCCGAAGACCGCCGCGCCGCGCAGCCGGGTGAACTCGTCGAGGTAGGCGGCGACTTTGTCGGCGTCGCGGACGGTCAGGTCCTCGGTGACCGTCTCCACGCTGACGTGCACGTCGTCGTCGCGTCCGGGCTGTCCGAAGATCACGAACCCGTGGTAGAGCAGCACGTCCGCTGCGGCGTCGGTCGGGATCACCCCGATGTCGACGTTGGGCAGGCCGATCAGGGAGCCGATCCGGTCGAGCTGACCGCGCATCACCTGCGCAGGGGCGATCCTCCACCGCAGCCCCGGCTCGCCGATGACGAACTCGAAAGTTCGATACCTTGCGTTTTCGACCCAGTCATCGTGCGGCGAACCGGGCGGCAAGCCCGTCGAGCACGGCTCGGCTGGCCTCAGGCTCCAGCGCGGCCTGCTGCATGCGGGTGAACACCTCGATCTGCCAGGCGAGCTCGTCCGGGTCGGACAGGTGCACCGCGCCGAGGCTGTCGGCGGTGACCAGCCGATCGTCGTGGATCGTGAACGAGTGGTAGAACGTCGGCGCCTGGGCGTCCAACGGCAGGACCCGCACGTCGATGTTCGGGCGGGCTGCTGCGGCGGTCACGGCGTGGAGCTGCTCGGCCTGCACCGTCCAGTCGGCGGGCCGCCACCACAGGGCTGCCTCGGTGATCACCCATTCGAACCGGCGTGTCTGGTCGTCGAGGATCTGCTGGCGGGCCAGCCGGGCGTCGGCCGCCTGCTCGGCGTCCCGCCCGGCCGGGTGAGCACGCTGGAACAGCGCGACCGCGTAGGGACGTGTCTGCAACAGCCCCGGGACGAGGAGGTGCTGGAAGCTGCGCAGCAGCCTCGCCTGCCACTCGAGCTGCGCAAATGTGGCTTGCGCGCCGGCGTGGCCTGCGGCCAGCTCGCGGCGCCAGCTGCGCACCTCGATGGACGCCGTCCAGGCTTGCTCGACGAGCTGCTCCACCTGCTCGGCGGGAGCAGCGAGTGTCTGCGCCCAGGCGCGCACGTCACCAGGAGCGATCCCGTGGGTCGCTGTTTCGATCCGTGACACTTTCGCCTGGGACCAGCCCAGCTGTTGCGCGAGCTGGGTGGTGGACAGCCCGGCACCGACACGCAGGGCGCGCAGTTGCTCCGCGAGCCGCCGACGAGCCGTCAGCCCAGGATGGTCGTCGTCGGCCACTCGTCAGGCTGATCTCCTGATCGTGTCGAGGAGGTCGGGCAGCGGGACTGCCACCCGCCAGGCGTTTGCCTGCCATACCCGGTAGGCGTCCAGCTCGGCGCCGGAGGCACGGGCGACGCCGTTGTCCGCCCCGTCCGAGGTGGGCTGCCACATCTTCACCCCGACCAGGTCGTCGAAGATCTACACGTCCTCGTCGGCGGACAGCTCAGGGTGGCGGTCGAGGTCGACGATGCGGATGTCCTCTCCGGTCGGCACATTCGTGGCCGCCTGGGAGGCGAGCTCCCAGCGTAGGTAGGCGCTGAGTCTAGAGGCGTGGACGGTGTGGACACGCCGGATCGTCCGCCCAGCCGCGGTGTGGCCGGCGATCAGGTCGAGCCAGTCCTGCTTGCCCGGGTAGGTGATGATCCGGCCGGTCGTCTCGAACTCGGCGATCGCCGGAGCCTCGGCGGGGACGTCGTAGCGGTCGCGGGTTTCGATCCGGAAGGCGTCGACGGCGAACAGCCGGAACATGCGCTCGAAGTCGACCCTGGTGAGCTCGCCGCCGAGTTCCGCCGCCGAGGCGATCACGTGCAGGGCAGGGACGACGACCGCGGCCTCGTGGTCCTTGAGGGGGATCCCGTCCGTGGGCGCCAGCAGGTCGCCGCGAACGATCACCTGGCGGTCGTCCTGGAGGTCGGTGAACAAGGCGGGGCAGTCCCCTGCGTCGCAGGGGTCGTCGGAGATCCGGCGGTAGCGCATAGGTCCCTCCTGTAGTCGAATTATGCATCCA
>JBOGEB010000161.1:0-3392 GCA_050743125.1 Egibacteraceae bacterium | reverse complement strand
TCGACTGCTGCCGGGCGGCCGTGCAGCGCACCCGCGGGCACCATGGCCGCAATTCTGTCCCCTCCAGGTAAGCGCGGCGTCCGGGGCGGCTGTCGGCGAATTCGCAGTGCTACCTTGGCAGGGCATCTTGCTTGCGGGGGCGGGCAACCGAAACGTCGTGGCAGAGCACAGCTCGTACCCGCAAAGAGGTAGCTGTTGTCTGCCGGAGGGGTGAGGGGACGTGGCCCGATCAAGCGCTGTGGTTGCGGTGGTGCTCGTGCTGATCGAGGTCGGCACGGCCGTGGTGGTCAACCTCGCCACAGACGGACGCGCAGGCTGGTTGTGGCCGGTTCTCGGCGTGCTCGTCGCGGTGACGTGCGCGCTGGTCTGGTGGCAGCAGGCGCGCGGCGGCGCTGGGACCCCGTCGACGCGGCTGCGGACCAAGGCGACGGGGCGCGGCGCGCTGGTGGAGGACTCGCCGATCGATGCGCCGGTCCGTGGCGACGTCGACATGTCGATCAAGGCCTCGTGGGGGGGCATCGTGCGGCGCAGCGGCCAGACCGGGCGCCGATGACCCTCGTCGAGGCGCAGCTCACGGACTGCGAGGAGGCGCTGCGCGAGTACGACCTGCTGTGGTCGGGTTTCCGACGGGTGCTGTGCTTCGAGGGCATGAGCGGGATCGGCAAGTCCACCCTCATTCGCCATCTGGCACAGCGCCATGAGACCCAGCGCCCACGAGCGCTCCTGGACCTGGCCGAGATCCCGCTCACCCGCGCCGACATCGTCGCCGCGTTGACCGACCAGCTTGCCGATCCGGCCGGCGGTCCCGGGCCGGTGACGATCAAGACCACGGGGCGGTGGTTCGGCAGCGTCGTCCAGTCGCCGATTGTGGTGGCGTTCGGCGTCGAGCCGGACCTGTCGGGGCTGTCGGCCCTGGATCACCTGCGGTCCCGCGAGTGGCTGCTGCTGGTCGACCACTGCGAGGACCTCGACGCCGATCCGCCCTTGCGACGTTGGTTCGAGGGCCGCCTCATCCCGCACCTGCTGGGACGTTTCCCAGAGCTGCGGGTGGTGCTCGCGGCCCAGAACGGGCCACGCGGCCCGGCGCACGAGCGGCGGTCCCATCGGTTGCGGTGCTGGACGGCGGAGGAGAGCGCGGCGTACCTGGCCGGCTTCGGCGTCGCGGATCAGGAGACCACGAACGCGATTCACGACGCGTTCGACGGCCTTGGCCTGTTCATGGAGCTTGCGGGACAGGCGTGGCAGGACGCGGCGCGGGGCGGGCGGGTGTTCGCCCTGCCCGATGTGGCTGGCGCACGCGCGCACGCCTGGCTGTTCGAGCGGCTGCTCGCTGCGCTGCCCGACCCGGTGGGGGAGGCGGCCAGGGTGGCGTGCCGGCTGCGACGGTTCACGTGCGAGACCGTGTGCGCCGCCGGGTCGCTGCGTGCGCTGTCGGACGCGCAGTACCACAGGTTGACTGGCCGCAGTTGGGTGCGTCCCCTCGTCGGCGGGGGCTATGAGGTCGACCGGCGGGTCAGGTTCGTGTACGCGCGCTGGTGCAAAGTCGAGCGCTCTGAGGAGTTCACCGCGTTCCACGCGCGGGCGGCGCAGATCTTCGACGAGCGCGGCGCCCCCCTGGACGTCATGTATCACACGCTTCACGCCGATCCGGACACGGGCGTTGACGCGTGGGTCCGTGCGTTCGACCTGGCCGCCGACGAGGAGCGGGCTGCGCTGGCACAGCTGCTGCGCCTGCCCGAGATTTGGGAGTGGCTGCCCTACTCAGGGAAAGCCGCTTGGCAGGCACGAGCGAGCGGCCTCGTCGGCCTGGGGAGCGTTACCGGCGCGCTCGATCTCGGCCTGCGCACGGCTGTGCAGCAGCACGAGCAGACGCTGTCGACCGTGACGACACCCACGGAGTTGGACGCCCGCCGGCCCGGGGGTGAGCAATGAGCCGGTCCTCGCTCGAGGAGCTGGTGGAGCACTTCATCGAGCCGCAGGCGGTCTTGGACGCCTACGCCGCGCTGTGGGATCCCGACGCTCCCCCGGTGTTGTGCATCGACGGGCTCAGCGGCAACGGCAAGAGCCGCCTGTTGGACTACCTCCACATCCTTCACGACCCCGGGCGGCTGCGCGTCCTGCTCGATCTCGACGACCTCCGCCTGGCCGAGGGACACCGGTGGCTCGACGACCTTGGTAAAGAGCTGGCTCGGCAGGTTGCGACGATTGACCTCGCCGCCTACTGGGGCACCGCAGACGAGCTGGACCGCGAGCGCGCGCAGATCAAGCCGGCGGCGCCTCAGGTTCGTCAACAGCAAGGCGCATGGCTGAAAGGCCGAATCGAAGGCTCCCCTCAGACCGTCCATGTCGACCTCTCCCCCGCTGTCGCCGAGGCGAACGAGCGCAAGGCCAAGCACGACCGAACGGCCCGCAAGCAGCTCACCAAGGCGCTGTTCGACGCCTTGGAGCCCCTGGCCGGCCGCGAGTGGGTGCTGCTCGTGGACACCTACGAGCGTGTCGCTCATCTCGCCGACGCCGAGTTCCGCGCCTGGCTCGAACGGGAGTTCCTCGACACGTTGGCGCGGCGCCAGCCCCGTGCCCGGGTGGTCATCGCCGGCCGGGAGGGCCTGCCCGAGGGCGGGCACTGCATCCCGGCGCCGCCGCTGACGGACTGGGACAAGGCAGCCAGCGACCGCTTCCTGGCAGGCTGGCGCGCGGTCGATCCCATGCTCCGGCAGCGCGTGATCGATCCCACGCTCCGGCAGGCCATCTACGACCACTGCCAAGGCCACCCCCTGGTCACCGACCTGGCCCGTCAGGTATGGAAGGCGGGTATCGAGTCCGGCCAGCCGCTGAAGGCCGCCGATCTGCGGCCTCACACGAACCAGCGGGCGGCGATCGAGTGGCTGCTGGACAAGTTCGCTGAGCGGCTGCCCGCCGGTCTCAAGGAAGCGGTTCGAGCGGCGGCGCTGCTGCGGGATCTCTCGCACGAGGCGCTCAACGCGCTGTTACCCGACGAGCTTGCCGACGACCTGTATCGGCGGCTGCGGGGGTTGTCGTTCGTCGGGCGGCCTCCTGCCCCGGTCCGCGTCCACGACCTGATCCGACAGGTCGAGGACAGCTACCGCCGGCGCGAGAAGCCCGACGAGTACCGCCGGCTGCACGCCGCCGCGTTCGACTATTTCGCGGCCCGCAACGATGTGCTCAACGGCCTGTACCACCTGCTGGCCCTCGACGACGAAGTCGCTCGAGCCGAGTGGATCACCGCTATCGATCAGGCTCGCCTCAGCCTTGACCTCGACGCTCAGAGCCAGCTGCTCGGCCTGCTGCAGATGCCGGAGCGCCAGACGTGGCTCCAACCGCACACACGCGCGTTCCACTCGCTGTTCACAGGCCTTCTCGCCCACTACCAG
>JBOGEB010000160.1:0-10037 GCA_050743125.1 Egibacteraceae bacterium | reverse complement strand
CGATCACCTCCTGCGCGCCGCGAAGGAGTACGTGGCCTCACGGGGAACGACGCTTACCAGCGTGATCGAGGACGCGGTGCGCGAGGTGCTCGCCCGCCGGGAGCCCCAAGCCGAAGCTCCGTTTCGTCTCGTCACGTTTGGTGAGGGCGGCCTGCGCATAGGCGTCGACTTGGACGACTCGGCTGCGCTGCTCGACCTGATGGACCACGATGCCCTCACTTGACGTCAACATCCTGGTCTACGCGCACCGGTCAGAGCGGCCCGAGCATCAACCCATCGCCGACTGGCTGACCGGCGTCGCCAACGCCGAGCAGGCGTTCGGCGTCGCCGATCTCGTCCTCAGCGGGTTCCTCCGGGTCGTCACCGACCCACGAATCTTTGAGGTCCCCACCCCGCTGCCGACCGCGCTTGCGTTCGTCCGAGAACTCCGCGCCCGACCCAACCGGGTCGAGGTCCGGCCTGGACTGCGCCACTGGGGGCTGTTCACCTCGCTCTGCGAGCCGGAGCCAAGGGCAACCTCGTCCCGGACGCCTACCTCGCCGCGCTGGCCATCGAGTCCGGCAGCGAGTGGATCAGGACCGTCCTTGTGGCCAGGATTCGTCACGCATGCGTGACGAATCCTGGCCACAAGCTCGACAGGCGATTCTCAACAGCGGCTGGCCTATTCGACGCCGATCCGCCGCGCCAGCGCTCGCAGCCCGGGGGTCGCGGACTTGCGCTCCCGCGCCAGCAACACCCCCACCAGCTCGTGGACCCAGCGGTTGTAGCGCACCTCCTCGGGCGCGATCCGCTCGGCCTCCAGCAGGCTCGCGGCTGCCGGACCGTCCTTGCGGCGCAGCCCGTGCGCCTGGGCCACACGGATCCAGGCGCGCGCCTGCCGCTGCGGCAACGGCAGCGCGTCGAAGTCCGTCCGGTCGGCGACCCGCAGCGCCTCGACCGGGTCGCCGATCTCGACCCAGGCCACGATGTCGTTGATCGCGACGTTCGTCGGGCAGAACGTGGTCCACGGATCGACGTACCCGCCGGGCAGCAGCTCCGCGACGCGCGCGGCGTCGCGGAACGCCTCACGGGAAGCCGCCGCATCGCTGTTGATCGCCGCCATGATCCCCGCGGAGATCCGCAATGCCCCGAACATCGCCACCTGCTCCGGGCGGGCGTTGTGCAGGCCGACCTCCAGGAGCGACGCCGTGTCTTCGGTGAGCTTCACACCTATGTCCAGGTGGCCGACCTCCAGGAGCGCGTAGCCCAGCCGCCACATGCTCGAGCCCACGAGCAGCTCGTCGTCGGCGCGGTCAGCCGCCGCCACCGCGCGGTCGGCGGCCATCCAGGACAGGTCGTACTCGCCCAACTGGCCGAGCAGGAAGTGCGCGAGCAGATAGCAGTAGACGAGCAGCTGCCACGCCCGGCGGGGATCGGCGCTGTCTTGCGTGGCGATCCGGGCCGCGCCGAGCAGATCGGGCAGCACCATCGCCAGCTCGGTGTAACGGCCGGCCCAGCGAGCCCGCCGCGCCCGCTCGACGCGGGCGGCGAGGTCGTCGAGGTCCACCTGCTCGCCCACGATCACGGGGAGGCCCCGGTCCGGGGAGACGATCGCGCGGCGCACCGCCGGCACTCCGCGTGGCAGGTCGTCGTGGCTCCCGCCGTTGGGCGGCAGGTCGAGCGCGGGGCCGAGCAGCTTGGCCAGGTCGACCTTGAGCACCACCGCGAGCCTGAGCACTGCCGCGACACCGTCCACTTGGATCAACCCGCGCTCGACCTGCGACATCCAGCTTTCGGAACGGCCGACCAGGTTCCCGCAGACCTCCTGCGTCAGCCCGCGCCGACGGCGGTAGTAGGCGATCCGCTCGCCGATCGTCTGGTCTTCCTCCATACCTCTGCCTGCCTTCGTCGGGGTCGTGGTCAGCGTAGCGAACCGTGCATACCAACGCGGCCGCGGCCGTGGAGGCGTGACCTCGTAGAGTCCCCGGATTGTGGACCTCGCTACGTTCCAGCGGCAGATGCGCACGCTGTACGGCGCGCGGGACCGGGCGCGGGAGTTCGCGGACGTGCTCGCGTGGCTGGCCTCGCTCGCGGACCAGGCCGGGGTGGACCTCGCCAGGGCGGCAATGCGCTACGCCGACGGCTGCCCCCGTTGTGCCACAAGCCCCTGCACGTGCTCAGGTGACGACCGACAGTGACCGCAGACGACGCCGGGCGCGTAGCGCACCGGGGACGTCAGGCGCTACGAGCCGCTGACCTCCGCCATCTCGAGCGCAAACGACCCGCAGAGGAATCTGCGGGTGGCCTATTCGACGCCGATCCGCCGCGCCAGCGCTCGCAGCCCAGGGGTCGCGGACTTGCGCTCCCGCCGCAGCAACACCCCCACCAGCTCACGGACCGAGCGGTTGTAGCGGACCTCCTCGGGCGCGATCCGCTCGGCCTCCAGAAGGCTCGCGGCTGCCGGACCGTCCTTGCGGCGCAGCCCGTGCGCCTGGGCCACGCGGGCCCAGGCGCGGGCCTGGCGCTGTGGCAACGGCAGCGCGTCGAAGTCCGTCCGGTCGGCGACCCGCAACGCCTCGACCGGATCCCCAAGCTCCACCCAGACCTGGATGTCGCTGAACGCGACCTCCGTCGGGCAGAACGCGGTCCACGGATCGATGTGCCCCTCAGGCAGCAGCTCCGCCACACGAGCGGCGTCGCGAATCGCCTCGCGGGAGGCCGCCACGTCGTTCGCGGTCGCAGTCAGAACACCCGTAGCCAGCCGTAGCTCCCCGAAGACCGCCACCCGCTCCGGCAAAGCCGCGCCGATCCCGACCTCCAGCAGAGAAGCGGCGTCCTGAACCACGATGTCGGCGGCGTCCTGGTGCCCGGCAACTGCGAACAGTGCGGACCCCAGATTCCACGCGCCCAAAGCCATGAGCACCTCGTCGTCGGCCCGCTCAGCGGCAGCCACCGCCCGCTCGGCAGCGACCCAGGACAGGTGGCACTCGCCGAACTGGCGCAGCAGCGATCCCGCGAGGCGGTAACCGTGGGACAACAGCCCCCACGCTCGAGCGGAGCCAGGGCTGTCCTGGGTGGCGATGCGGGCCGCCACGATGAGATCGGGCAGCACCATCGCGAGCTCGGTGAGACGACTGGCCCTACGAGCCCGCCGGGCGCGCTCGACGCGGGCAGCGAGGTCGTCGAGGTCCACCGGCCCGCCGAAGGCCATGCGGGCGAACCGGTCCGGGTAGATGATCGCCCGGCTGACGGCCGGCACTCCACGTGGCAGGTCGTCGTGGCTCCCGCCGTTGGGCGGCAGGTCGAGCGCGGGGCCGAGCAGCTTGGCCAGGTCAACCTTGAGCACCACCGCGAGCCTGAGCACTGCCGCGACACCGTCCACTTGGATCAACCCGCGCTCGACCTGCGACATCCAGCTTTCGGAGCGGCCGACGAGGTTCCCGCAGACCTGCTGCGTCAGCCCGCGCCGACGGCGGTAGTGGGCGATCCGCTCGCCGATCGTCGCGTCGTGTTTCATGGGGGGCCTCCTTTTTATGGAGATGGCGGCTAGCGTAGCGAAGGGTGCATACCAACGCGTCCGCGGCCGTGGGGGCGTGACCTCGTAGAGTCCCCGGATTGTGGACCTCGCTACGTTCCAGCGGCAGATGCGCACGCTGTACGGTGCGCGGGACCGGGCGCGGGGGCTGGCGCGGACGTTCGCGTGGTTCACCGAGGAGTGCGGAGAGCTGTCGCGTGCGCTGTTCCGTGGTGGCCCCGCGGACCGGGAGCGGGAGTTCGCGGACGTGCTCGCGTGGCTGGCCTCGCTCGCGGACCAGGCCGGGGTGGACCTCGCCAGGGCGGCAATGCGCTACGCCGACGGCTGCCCCCGTTGCGCCACAAGCCCCTGCACGTGTGAGGACAGACGGTAACTCCGCAGGTGACGCCCGAGCGGGGCATCCGATGAGTGAGCCGG
The DNA here is from genome assembly GCA_050743125.1 of Egibacteraceae bacterium. Classification (GTDB taxonomy): domain Bacteria; phylum Actinomycetota; class Nitriliruptoria; order Euzebyales; family Egibacteraceae; genus JBOGEB01. Next base: position 6,106 of record JBOGEB010000160.1, on the reverse strand, counting down.
CCACGGTGAGCATGTCGTGCTCGATGGACTGTTCTATCGATCTTCATGGTGTCAGCGTCGCCCCGTCCGGCTGGGGATGCGATGCTGTTTTCGTGAGAGCCGAGCGGCCAGAGCGTCCGATGCTGGACCTTCGGCTGCCGTCGCCGGTCACCGAGCTGCGCGACGACCGGCTGGACCGTCACGGCGTCCACCTATGGTTGAAGCGGGACGATCTGATCCATCCGGAGGTGTCGGGCAACAAGTGGCGAAAGCTGAAATACAACCTTGCCGCAGCGGCCGAGCAGGGACACGACACGCTGCTGACGTTCGGTGGGGCCTACTCCAACCACGTCCCGGCCACTGCTGCCGCCGGTCACTACCTGGGCTTTTCCACCATCGGCGTGATCCGCGGGGAGGAGCACCTGCCGCTCAACCCGTCCCTAGCCGCCGCGGTCAGCTGGGGGATGCGCCTGACCTACATGGACCGCGCGACCTACCGAGCGAAGAGCACCCCCAAGGTGATCGCCCTGTTACGCCGACAGTGGGGCGAGCTCTACTTGGTGCCGGAGGGTGGCCGCAACGAGCTGGCCGTGCGGGGCTGCGCCGAGCTGCCCGGCGAGATCGACATCGGCTTCGACGTCATCTGCTGCCCGTGCGGTACGGGTGGCACGCTCGCCGGCATCGCCGGCGGGCTGAAGCCGGGCCAGCGCGCACTTGGGTTCTCGGCGCTCAAGGGTGGGCAGTTCCTGGTTGGCGAGGTGGAACGGCTCCAGCGGCAGGCGTTCGGGTCGCGCCTAGGGGATTGGAGCATCGAGTGCGGATTCCACTTCGGCGGGTTCGCGAAGAGCAGCCCGAAGCTGGACGAGTTCATCGCGGATTTCGCTGCCCGCCACGGGTTGAGGCTGGACTGGGTCTATGTCGCGAAGATGATGTACGGGATCTTCGCGCTGGCTGACCGAGCGGCGTTCGAGCCGGGCACCCGGATCGTCGCGGTGATCACCGGGTGACCGGCTGGCCGGCAGGTCACGCCTTCAGGTGGTACTCGCGTATCGCGCGCTGAGAGGTTGAGCCGTCCACCCAGGCCAACTCCCACTCCCCGGCGTTGACCTTGAAGTTCTTGCCGAACCCGAGCCATTTGCCGCTCATCGCCCGGCCCATCGGGTTGACGATGAGCTGGATCGTGCCGTGGTACACCGCGCCCTTGTAGTAGCCGGTGGGGGAGGTCCGTTCGGTCCATGTGCCGGTCGCGATCGATCCGTCGACCGACAGGTTCAACCGCAGCCGCGAGTCCGTCGAGTGCGGCAGGCTCTGTCCCGCCAGGCCGTTGCCCCGTTGGCGGAACACCACGTAGTGCTCGGCTTCGAACTGTTGGCCCCGGCTGCTGCTGTAGTACAGGTATCTGCTGTGCCAGATGCCTGACAGGTCCGGCGCCGAACCAGGGAGTACGGGGGTGGGTTGCTCGCCGTCGATGCGGGCGATCGCGGGGTCGGCCGCCGCCAATGACAGGCCGGCGCTGAGCTTGAGGAGCAGCACGCGACGGCTCATGCCAGGGTTCACCTGCTGAGCCCATGACACGACGGTGCGCGCGAGTTGCTCGACGTCCATGTCCTCCAGTCGCTCCACGAAGGCGGCGAGGTGGTCCGGTGGTCTGCTCGCTGAGTCCACGCTAGAGGGATCGTCGTCGCTTTCAAGCGGCGGAATCGTGATCTGTGCTCCGAGAGTGCCAGGCGCTTGTCCGTCGAGGCGAGCCGACACGAACGCAAGCTGCGTTTGGGCTTGGTGGGCGGGATCGAGGTGCCTGTAGTCGGGGCAGTCGATGAGGAGGTCTGCTACGCCGCACTCATACAGCTCGGCGAGCCTGATCAGCACCTCCAAGGAGGGGGTATGGCCGGTGCGGGCCGGCCACAGCTCCCAGTAGGAAAGGTTCTTGAACGTCTTCGGGTGGGCGGGCCACCGCTCGTTCCACTTGTCCGCTGCCTCGCGTTGGCTCCACCCGTGAGCAAGCCGGAACGCCGCCCGCATATTCACGCCGTAACGTTCCCGGAAGGTCCCGGCCACCTCGACCCATGTCTGGTGCTGGTCCCGCAGCGAGGCCGTGAGCTGGAGCTGCTCCTGGCGGAGGCTACGCGCCTTGGTGGCCACGGCCACCTCCCTCTGCTCGCGCAGCAGCCTGCTGCTCGAATGCCGTCGGCGCTTCCCAATGGCTTGTCGGACACGCCAAGTTACCAAACTTCCCCGTTGTACCGGGAGGTTCGATGCAGGAGATCACGGTGCGCGTGGGTGGCTTGTCTCGCCTCATTCCCCGACAGTGAGAAGGAATCCGCTTGCAGTAGGAGGGGAGGTGAGTAGCCACCATGCAGCAAGCCGTGGAGCTGTACGTCACGCCCCAGGTGATCGAGCTCGGCGAGGTCGCCGTCATGACACTCGGCAAGTACGCCGAGGACTCCGCTGACCAGGGCAAGTACTTCGAGTAGTCCCTCGGTCCCCTCCCGGAGGTGGCCCACCGGCCCCCAAGGTGGGCTACCTCCACTCATGCAGCAAGGAGCATCACGGTGTGGATCACCGGTTCTGTCGGCTGCTCCGTCGCTCCGACGGATGGCCTGCCGTTGTGGCGAGGAAAGCGTCCACTTTGGATCATCGGCGATCTGCCGGACGGAGCCTGCCGGGTTGTGCACGATGACGCGAGTTCGCGACGTCTGGCCGTGGTCGGCTCCTGCTACGCCACCGACAGCGAGCTGCGCCAGGGCCTGGACGCGGTGCGCCGTGGGGACTGGCCCGACCTGACGACCTGGCCAGGCAGCTACTGGGTGATCGCCAACGACGGGCAGCGAACTGTCGTCATCACCGACATCGCCGGAACCAGGCCCGTCTACTACACCCTCCACCAGAACGGCCTGGTCTGGGCATCCTCGGCGACTCCGCTGGCAGAACTCACCGGTGCCCAGATCGATCACCAGGCGTTGGTGGCCCGGATGGTGTGTCCGACGGTGTCAGAGGTGGCCGGCACGGCCACGGTCTTTACTGGTATCGACCGGCTGCCCGGGGGCCACGTGCTGCACGCCGCCGCGCAGCCACGGATCGAGTGTTACGAGCCCCAGCCGCGGGAGGCGGCGTTCGGCGAAGCCGCCGAAGCGCTACGGGAGGCCCTTGTGACCGCGGTGGAGCGGCGCGCGATCTCAGTGGAGCGGGTAAGCGCAGATTTCAGCGGCGGCCTTGACTCGACGAGCATCGCCCTGCTCGCCGCTCGGGCCGGGCACGAGGTGTTCGCCGTCACCCGCGACGATCCGACCAGCCGCAAGGACGATGTGCTGTTCGCCGAGCGGGCTGCTGCCTGCGATCCCCTCATCCGACACGTCGTAGTCGGAGGCGACGATGAAGCGTTGTTCTTCGATCGGATGGACGCCGCTCCGCGGACCGATCAGCCGTACACCGATGCTGCCCGGTGGTCGCTGCGCCACAGCTATCACCGTCATGTCCTCGCCTATGGCAGTCAGCTCCACTTCACCGGTTCCGGCGGCGACACCCTCCTGTGCGCCTCGCCGTCTTATCTGGCCGACCTGGTAAAAGCCGGACGATTCGGGCTGTTACTGCGGCACGCGGTCGCCCGCGCCCGCCTTCGACACGTCTCGGTCCAGTCGGTTCTCACGGCTGGGGTGAGGCTGTCGCACATCTCCTACCCCCAGGCCCTGCGTCGGCTCGCTGCCGACGTCCAGCACCCACGTCGCCGGTGGGTGCACCCGTCCGCGTCCCGGCAGCTGCACTGGTGCGGCTTCTCCAGCTTTGCCGCCTGGCTGACCGCCGACGCGCGAGACCAGCTCGCGCAGGTTGTGCTGCTCACGGCCGAACGCGTCGACCTGGACAGCGTGCCGATCAGCACCCACCGAGCATGGTGCGAACTCCGCAAGTTCGGTGCCTACCAGGCAGAACTCACCGCTGCACTCCACGCGACGGGCCTGCATGCACACGCTCCCTTTCTCGACAACGCCGTGGTGCGGGCCTGCATGTCCATACCGGTCCACCAGCGGCAGTCCACCACGAGGCAAAAGCCTCTACTCGGTGCCGCGCTGCGCGGGTTGGTGCCGGACTTCCTGCTTCAGCGCCGCACCAAGGGCGCCTACGACGGAAATGCCTACGCGGGCATTCGCCGCAACGCCGCCCAGCTCCACCACATGCTCGCGGACTCCCAGCTCGTCCGCGCCGGCATCGTCGACCACGACGCGGTCCGTCGTGATCTCGATCGACTCATCGCCGGCGCCCCCGGGCGGCTGGCCAGCCTGGAGACCTTCGTCACCACGGAGCTGTGGCTCGCGCAGTGCTCCGGCATGCCACAAGAGCGGACCTGGCGGAAGGAGGAGCCAGCCCATGCCTGACATCGCCCTTCCGCCCGTGCGGCCGAGCCGGCACGTGCTGGCCACCATCACCGACGAGGGCGCCATGCTGCTGGACCTGCGAGGCCGTGGCCGCTGGTATGCCCTGTCCCCGTCCGGATCCCTCTGGTGGAAGCACGTCGCCGTCGGCGCCAGCACGGAGCAGTCCGCCGACGCCGTGGCCGCTGCCTATCACGTGGACCCGGCCCGGGTCCACGCCGACATCCGCCGTCTGGTCGATGATCTCTTGCGCAGACGTCTCGTCGAACCCCTCACCCCTCGGCGCGGGTGGTGGTGGTGGTGAGCATCCGCATGGTCCTCGACGGCACCCAGACTCGCCCACCTTTGACAGATCGGATCGTCGGTTTGGCCGCCTTTGCCACGGCCATCGCGTTGCTGCGCTGCGCGCCGTTCCGGATCAGCCTCGGCGCGGCCCGAGCGGCGAAACGCTTCGCCCGCCGCCCCGCAGACCAGGCCGAGGCCGAACGCGCCCTTGCCGCTCGCGCCTGGGCGGCGAAGTTCTTCCCCGGCCGAGCCGCGTGCCTGGAAGGCTCTTTGGCCGCGTTCCTCGCCGACACCGCCATCGAAGACGCTGTCGCTCGTGCTGCAGCCTTCGTGTCCCGTCAGCACTACACCGACCACCGTGCACTCGGGAGCGTCCCGCAAGTCACCGCTCAGTTCGCCATCGAGCGGGACCTGCGCCGCGCTGGCATCCAGCCTGGCATGCGGGTTCTAGAGATCGGTACCGGGACCGGCTACACCGGGGCAGTGCTCGCCGAGCTCGCCGGCCCGGACGGCCACGTGGTTTCGGTCGATGTCGACCCGGCACTCATCCAACGGGCCGCGAAGCTGCACGCTGAACGCAGGGTGTGGAACCTGACGCTGGTCACGGCGGACGGCCACCGTGGAGCCCGCGAGCACGCCCCGTTCGACGCGATCCTTGCGTGGGCAACCCCCACCCACATCCCGCAGGCGTGGATTGAGCAGGCTCGACCTGGCGCCGTGATCTCTACCCCGATCTACATCGCGCCGGTCGCCCGCACGGTTGGGCACATCCGCGTCACCGTGGCCGAGGAAGGCCATCTCGCGCACCCGCGGCTGGGCGGTGCGGTCTACGTGGACATGGGACCCGAGATCAACCGCAGCCTCGGCGTGCCGATCTTCTACATCGATGCCCGACGCGACGCTGAGGACGGCGAGGTCGCCTGGATCAGCACGGCCTGGCGCGTCCACTCCGACGGCCACGACCCCACCGCCACCCTGGACATACTCCAGAGCTCAGCGCACCGCGAGGTTGTCCCGCTCGGCAAAACCGAGGAAGGCCGGGCGCTGGCCTGGCGGGACTTCCGCTCCTACTGCGCTGGCTGCGACGCCTCCCGCCACCGCCCTTGCAGCCTCACCGCCTACGGCACCGTCGGCCGCACTTGGATCTCCGGGATCGGCTTCAGCACCGGGCACAACGCCGCCGTTCTCACCTCCGAAGGCTATTTCATCGCCGACACGCCCGACTCACCCCCGCTGATGAAACTGCGCCTCTTGTTCCGCGACTGGGAACAGCGTGGCCGTCCTGGCATCGACGCCCTCGCGCCCGTCCTGGAACCGACCAGCGAGGGGTGGCAGGTCCGCGCCACGCTCGCGCACGCAGCCGGATGACAAGGCTTCAGAACGTGTTGAGAATCGCGGCCTTGCCCTGTGGGCGAAGCGGAGCGCGGTGTCGGCGGCCATGTGTGGGGGACTCCCCCACCCCCCTGGCCGCCGAC
>JBOGEB010000159.1:0-10572 GCA_050743125.1 Egibacteraceae bacterium | reverse complement strand
AGGACGGCATCTGGGGCGGCCTCACCGACGACGAGCGGCGCACCCTCCGCCGCAACCGACAGCGCCGGCGGAACGCCGAAGGCGGAAGCCGGCCATGACGAGCACGGCCTGGCGGACAGCCACACGCAGCAGATCGCGCCGCATGGATCAGCGCGTGCGACCAGTACCTGGCCGCGCGCACCACCAGCTACGAGTGCCGTCGACCCGGCACCGGAAGGCTGCCGGCCGTCTGCGCGAACGCGGCCTGACCAACACCGACGCCCTTGTCGATGTCGCGGCCGGCAGGACCGAGCTCGACTACTGCCTGCGTCAAGAGCTGGGCTGGCGCGGCAGGTACATCCCGATCGACAGCGGTATCGACGGCACCGTGTGGATCTGCACCCGCTCCGGCCGGATCAACATCGTCTTCTGACTCTGAGGCGGCGGCTCCATCGAGACCAACCTGCGGCATCCGCATCACGCCGGACTGCGCCTGGTCACCCGATACCACGATCTAGCCTCATCCCCACGGATCACCGACCTGGACACACTGGAGAACTCCGTCGTGGAACCCACCGCTCTCCTCGAGGGCAAGGTCGCCCTCGTCACCGGCTCCTCCCGTGGCGTCGGGGCCGCCACGGCGGTCCTGCTGGCAAAAGCAGGCATCGACGTCGCCGTCAACTACCGCAACAAGCGACCACGCGCCGAGCAGATCGCCGACGAGATCCGCGCGCTCGGCCGGCGCGCCTTGCTGGTGCAGGCCGACCTCACCGACGAGCACCAGGTCCGCCGGATGTTCGATCGGATCCGGGAGCGCTTCGGCCGCCTCGACGTCCTCGTCCTCAACGCCTCCGGCGGGCTGGAGCGGAACATGCCCGCCGACTACGCCATGCGCCTGAACCGGGACGCGCAGATACGGGCCGTAGACCTGGCGCTGCCGCTCATGCCCGACGGGGGCCGCGTCGTCTTCGTCACCAGCCACTTCGCCCACTTCCACGGGGAGAAGCCGGTTCTGCCCGACTACGAGCCGGTCGCGGCGAGCAAACGCGCCGGAGAAGACGCCCTGCGCACCCGCATCCCGGCCCTCGCCGACCACGGCGTCACCCTGGTCGTGGTCTCCGGCGACATCATCGCCGGCACGATCACCGCCACCCTGCTGGAGCGCGCCAACCCGGGCCTGACCGGGAAACGCGAGCAAACGGTCGGCGGTGCGCTGCCCACCGTCGAGGAGTTCGCCGACGCCGTGGCCGACGCCGCCGTGGCTCCAGCGATCGCCAGCGGAGCGACCGTCTTCATCGGCAGCACCGACCCCTGACGAGGCCGACGCCGCCGACGCACGACTCGGCCCAGCCGGCTTCATGAAGCCTCAGGACCTGCGACGCTTTGCGGCGCCCCGCATCGCCGGCTTCGTCCACGGTCATTTGGCGGGACCTCGGGCAGGCGGGGTAGGTTTTCAGGCCATGGACAGCGATGAGTACGCGGCCCTGGTCGCATCCCTGTACAAGCCGCTCTCGCCGGAGGAGCAAGCCGCAAAGTGGGCGGCCGGGGTCGAGCTGGTACGCGCCTGTCCGTTTCCGCTCTATGGGCTCGGCGAGAGCTGGACCGGGTGGCGGCGGCTGGCTGACTACCCGGAAACCACGAGGAATCGGACTGATCCCAAGGTCCTCTCGGTCGCGTTCTGGCACGAGACGGACCCGTGGGAGCGCCCCGCGCCGGAGGTGTTGATCGAGATCTGCGAGGAGCCGGACCGGTTTTCGAGGCGGTTCCACGTCGGGTGGCTGGCGGTGGAGATCACGGCGTGGGAGCGGGAATGGGAACGCGGCGAAGAAGAGGAGCGGGGCGAGGTCATCGAGCGGCGCACAGCCGACCTGCTGGCGAATGGGGTGTGGCGGCCGGTGGCGCTGCCGGTGGACGGGAGCCCGCAGACGTTCGATCTGCTTGACGGCGGGCTGGTGTGGGTCGCGAACGCGAACATCGACGGGAATACGGTCGTGGTCTCCGGACGAGGCGTCGACGTTGGCGAGGTCGATCTCGTCACCGCCGATCTCGAGCCCTACATCGAGGGCGACCGGCGCTTCCGCTTCGCGCCTCGTCACCCCTGACGGCGCCGTGAGGGCTGGACGCGAGGGGGCTCGCCGTCCTGCTTCGGGAAGTGCGGGGGCCAGGGGGCGTCGCCGAGGCCCTCGGCCTCGTCGCGCCGCGCGAGCTCCAAGAGCCCGTCCAGGCGGCCGGCCGCGTCGTCGACGCCTGCCGTGAGGTCCCCGACGGCGGCGTACCGGTCGGAGGCGAACCGGTCGAGGGGGAAGTCGGCCGGGTCGACGTCGGCGACCTCGTCCCAGGTCAGCGGCGCCGACACCAACCCGGTCTGGCGGACGCTGTAGGCGCTCGCGACGGTGCGGTCACGAGCGTTCTGGTTGTAGTCCAGGAAGACGCCGTGACGCTCCTCCTTCCACCAGGCGCTGGTCGCGATGCCGGGCAGGCGCCGCTCCACCTCACGCGCCAGCGCGAGGGCGGCGCGGCGGACGGCGGTGAACGTCCACTCGGGGGCGATCCGCACGAGCACGTGGAGGCCGCGTGAGCCGGACGTCTTCGGCCACCCGCCCAGGCCGTGCTCGACGAGCACGTCCCGGGTGGCCAGCGCCACGCGGCGGACGTCGGCGAACCCGACAGCGGGCGTCGGGTCGAGGTCGACGCGCAGCTCGTCGGGCACATCGACGTGCTCGGCGCGGACCGGCCAGGGGTTGAGGTCGAGGCAGTTCAGCTGCGCCATCCACACGATGTCGGCGAGGTGACGGGGCACGAGCAGGTCCGCCTTCCGACCTGACGGGAACGTGATCGTCGCGTACTCGTGCGCCGAATTCTTCGGGGCGCGCTTCTGGAAGAACGGCTCACCCGCGACCCCATGGTTCCAGCGTTTGAGCACCGTCGGCCGGCCGTAGACCCCGCGCAGCGCGCCCTCGCCGCACGCGACGTAGTGCTCGATCAGGTCCATCTTCGTCCAGCCCTGCTCCGGGAACAGCACCTTGCCCGGGTGGGACACCCGCACCCGCTGCCCGTCGACCTCGATCCGCGCCTGGTCCGCCGCCATAACCGCAGGATGCCACGCCTTCAAGGCGCGTGGCGCTACCCTGCGGCGATGATGTCCAGCGAAGCCAGGATCCCGTGGCGCCAGGTCACTCCGCTCACCGAGACGATGCCTCCCCATGTTCGCGACTACCTCGCGACGGTGGACTCGTTGAGGAGCGCCTGGGCGGACGCGATCCAAGCCATGAGCCCCACGGAGTTCGAGGAGACCCGAAAACGAAGGCTGCGCCGGCACGCTATCGAGACCGGCATCATCGAGCGGCTCTACGACGTGGGCTGGGGCGTGACCGAGGCGCTCGTTGCCGAAGGAATCACCGCCGAGGTCGCCGCACGCCACGGCGGCCTGAGCGACGACGCCCTCAGGATGATCCGCACCCAGCTCGACGCGCTGGAGCTCCTGGTGGAGATGGTCCGCGCGCGGCGACCACTGAGCGTGTTCACGATTCGGGAGCTGCACCAGGCAATCACCGCGAGTCAGGGCACCTACGAGGCCGCTGACGCGCTCGGGCGGACGGTGCATGTGTCGCTGCATCACGGGCAGTGGAAGACCCAGCCGAACCACGTCCGGCGCCAGGACGGCACGCTCCTCGAGTACACGCCGCCAGAGCACGTCGAAGCGGAGATGGAAAGGCTGGTCGAGCTTTTCGTAGGCATGGAGGCGGCGCACCCGATCGTGCGGGCGGCATGGCTCCACCACCGCTTCATCGGCGTCCACCCATTCGAGGACGGCAACGGGCGGGTCGCTCGGGCGCTCGTGCTGCTCGTGCTGCTCGAGGCCCATTACTCGCCGCTCGTCGTCGAGGGGCGCCGCAGAGACGACTACTTGACCGCCTTGGACATCGCAAATGACGACGATCTGACTCCACTGGTCCGGCTGTTCGCGGAACTCGAGGTCATTGCGCTGCGTTCGGAGCTCGAGCGACCGGCGATCACCGTTGGAGAATCCTCGGCAGCGGTCGACGTGGCGCGCGCGTACGCCGAGCGGCTCCTCGACCTGCGCGCCGCCTCCAGCGCGGAGCGGGCGGCCAAAGCGGAGCAGCTCGCCTCCGAGCTTCACCGCCGCACAGAAGAGCGCCTCGAGGTGGAGGGGGCGCAACTGGAGAAGGCGTTCGAGCCACTGGGCGGTCGCGTTGGAAGCATCCTGACGAGTGAGCCCGGCGGGGAGCGGGCGCAGTACTGGCGACGGCAGCTCATCCGCACCGCTCGCAAGGTCGACTTCTTCACGAACCTCGCGAAGGGCTCCTGGTGGGTCGAGCTGCGGCTCGACGTGCTCGGTCAGCGGCTGCTTTACGTCGTGGCCGTCCAGAAAGTCGGGCATGGCGAGACCGGCGTGCTCGCGCTGACCGCATTCGGCGAGCTGCTCACACCGGACGACCCTGAGTCCCCGGCGGTGCCGGCCTTCACCCCCACGAGCTGCGACAGCGTGACGTTCGTCTCCACGGACGACGCGGACGCGCGCTGGCCGGAGGCGGCAGAGGTGATCGAGCGCACGCTCGCCGCGTCCGTCGGCGCCTTCGGCCAGCTGCTGACGACCTGACCTCTCGCCCGGCTGCTACCGTCCGGGGCATGGGAGAGCGGCGGATGAGCGCGAGCGAGCGGAGGACCCAGCTCGTCGAGGTGGCGAAGCGCGTGTTCGCCGAGTACGGCTACGACGGCGCCTCCGTCGAGGAGATCGCGAGCCGGGCGAAGGTCTCCAAGCCGATCGTGTACGAGCACTTCGGCGGCAAGGAGGGTCTGTACGCGGTCGTCGTCGACCGCGAGGCCGCCCGCCTGCTCGGGATGATCACGTCCCGGCTCGGCCCTGGCCTGGGCGGGCGGGAGCAGATCCACTCCAGCGCGATGGCGTTCCTCGACTACATCGAGGCCGACCCGGACGGGTTCCGGGTCCTCATCCGGGACTCCCCTACAGGGGTCGGCAGCGGTGGGATGGCCGGCCTGCTCTCGGACGTTGCCGCCAAGGCCGAGGAGGTGCTGACCGGCTTCTTCGCCGAGTCCGGCATCGACCTTGCCGCCGCGCCGCTCTACGCCCACGCGCTGGTCGGCATGGTCGTGTACGTGGGCGCCTGGTGGTCGGAGGAGCACGAGCTGCCCAAGGAGGTCGTCGCCGCCCACCTGACGGCGCTCACCTACCTGGGCCTCTCACACCTGCCCCGCGACCCGCTGAGGCTCGTCAACACCAAGCGGGCACGTCAGCGAGGCGCGTGACGGCGTCAGCGTCGCCGCACGACCACCTGAAAGCGCCCACCGAACCCGGCCGAGACGGCCGGTGGCAGCATCCCTCGGATCCGAGGGAAAACGTCGCCCGAGACTGCCCGGTCCCGCCAGCGAGCGGTCAGCCCCGGGCGGCTGCGGCCGCCCGGGCAGCGCGCTTCTCCTGGTAGCGGCGGGCGAGCTGGTCGAGGGCGTCAAGGAACTGGGCGCACTGCTCGCGTCTCTGCTCGGCGGCAGCGTCCAGGCCACCGACCTCGAAGAACCCCCAGTGGCGGAGAAGCGGCCAGACGACCTCGTCGTGGTGGATGCGCAGGTCGTAGATCCCAGCCCGCGCGATCTGGACGGCCTTCCGCTGAAAGTCGGGCATGCCGGCGCCGGGCATCTGGAAGCCCATGACCTCGTCGGCGATCGCGGCCACCGCCTCGGAAGGCCGCAGCTCCAGCGCCGCGCCGAGCATGTCCCGGTAGAACACCATGTGGAGGTTCTCGTCCGTCGAGATGCGCGCCATGATCCGGTCCGCGACCGGGTCCTCGGAGTACCGGCCGGTGTTGCGATGCGAGATCCGCGTCGCGAGCTCCTGGAACGCCACGTAGGCCAGTCCGCGCAACGCGTCCTTCTCGTCGTTGTCGTAGCCGTCCTGCATCACCCGCATCCGGCCGCGCTCGAGCTGGACGGGGTCGACGCTCCGCGTCACCACCAGGTAGTCGCGGAGGACGATCGCGTGGCGCCCCTCCTCGGCCGTCCAGCGGTGCACCCAGTTGATCCAGGCCGAGTCCCGCTTCCCGAACATCCTGCGTATCTCGTAGTGGTAGCTCGGCAGGTTGTCCTCGGTGAGAAGGTTCACCTCGAACGCCAGCTGCGCGATCGCGGACAGGCGGGGCTGGTCGGGCGTCCACGGCTCGGGGTCGAAGTCGCGGCCCTGGGAGTAGGGGACGTATTGGTGGGGAAACCACTCTTTGGCCATCGCCAGGTGACGGTTGAGCAGCTCGGACGCCTTGGGCTCCAGCTCAGCGAGCAGGTCGTAGTCAACGGCGCGCTCTGGCATGTCCAGCCCCCCACTGAGGAGTTCGATGTACGGCTACGTAACCGTAACCTACGCTCCCGTAGGTTCAACCGCAATCTGATACCGTGCTGCGCATGAGCCGACTGATCCTCATCCGCCACGGCCAGTCCGTCTGGAACGCCGAGAACCGCTTCACGGGCTGGGTCGACAGCCCCCTGTCCGAGCGCGGCCGCACGGAGGCCAAGCAGGCCGGGGACCGACTCGCCGTTGAGGGCGTGCACATCGACCGCGCCTTCACATCGACGCTGCGCCGCGCGATCGACACCGGCCGTGTCATCCTCGACACGTTGGGCCAGGACGACGTCCCCCAAGAGCAGGCCTGGGAGCTGAACGAGCGCTTCTACGGGGCGCTGACCGGGCGGGACAAGGCGCAGACCGCCGAGGAGTTCGGCGAGGACCAGGTGCGGGTCTGGCGGCGCAGCCACGACGTCCCCCCGCCCGGCGGCGAGAGCCTGAAGGACACCGCCAACCGGACCCTCCCCTACTTCCACCAGGTCATCGTGCCCGTGACGCTCCAGGTCGACGTGGTGCTCGTGAGCGCGCACGGCAACTCGCTGCGCTCGATCGTGAAAGAGCTCGACGGCCTGGACGACGAAGCGGTGACGCGTCTGGAGATCGCGACCGGCGTCCCGCTCGTCTACGAGCTGACCGACGGGCGCCCGACCAGCAAGCGGGTCCTCGAGTAACGGCCAACGCGGCCCCGGGAGCGCAAGGACCGCACACCGCAGCTCCTCGCGCCGGTGTCACCTCACGCCGCGCGCCAGCGCTGGATGAGCGCGAGGTTGGGATTCGTCGTGAGGGTCGTCTCCAGGACCCGGAGCGCACCCGAGCCCAGGATCCCTTCGAAGGCGAGCCGGCCACCGTTGCGGTCACGGTCCTCCGCCGCCTTCAGCAGCGCGCTCGCGGTGCGAATGCCGCACGAGCGCAGCGCTTCGCGGGCCTTGTGGCTCTCCGGCCCCAGGTGGGTGTAGAGGATCGCCTGGTCGACCCAATCGACGATCCGGTGCGGAGGGAAGCGGGTCTGCAGCAGCAACTCGACGAGGTTGGCGGTCGCCATGTTCGGCATGTTCTCGATGTCCTCCTCCTGCAGGCGCGCGACGTGCCAGACGGTGAGCCCGTCCAGTTCGATCAGCGGGAGCCTCGTCTCCTCACCCTCCACGGCGAAGCGCGTGAGCCTCTTCACGACCGCGGCAACGAACCGCACCACGATCTGCGGGAAGAACCCGATCCCGAATCCCAGCGCGAGCAACTCCGGGCTCGGCACCTCACGCGCCTGCAGCGCGCCCATGACCACCCAGGTGCCGACCACCGCGAGCACGATCCGCATCGACACGGCGAGATACGCGGAGCCGCGCAAGTCCCGCAGGACGTACCGGCGGAACAGCATCTGGAGCGAGAAGAAGTAGGCACCCAGGAACGCGAATGCCACCGGCCCCTGCGCCGGGTAGAGCGCCGCCAACCAGGGCTCCGTCACGATTCCTGGGGCATGCGCCAGCGCAGAGTTGACGGACTCCGGCGTCGGCGGGAGCGTGATGAGCCATCCCAGTGTGACCAGCGCCGTCGCGGTGGCGACCGACGGGCTGAACCCCGACCCTCGGGCCGCCTGGGCCAATCCCGGCAGCGTGTGGTCTGGACGGAACCGCCCCTGGAGGAGGTCCCGGCACACCCGGTCGTCGACCCGGCCGTACATGGCCTCGAACCGCTGGACGTACGTGTACACCCGCCGTCGGCGCGCGTCAGGCTGTTCGCTCCCGCGCTGATCGAGCAGGCCCAGCCGCTCGAGGTTGCTGAAGAAGACGTTGAGCAAGCTCGCCTTACGGCTGGCGAGGAACGCGTACCACATGATGCCCGGCAACGCGCACAGGACCAGGAGGAAGGCCAACCGGAGCGCGACCACCTGGTCGACGGCAGGCAGGAGCCACAGCGCCTTGACTGTCCCGACGATCAACAGGCCCACGGACCCAATCACGAGGGCTCCCTGGATCTTCCCGGCTCTCGCCAGCCAGCTTCGCTGGGCCGGCTCGGAGGCGTCAGGGGCCACCGGCTCGGTGAGCCGCTGGGGCTGGTCGGTCACGGTCGTCATACCTGTAAGGAGCACCGTGGGACCCGCCAGATACACGGTCAGCCATGATCCGGGCTCGTGTGCCCCCTCGACGCCCGAGGCACCGTACGTGGCGCGCTGCGGAGCGAAACCGCGCCTGGATCGCGGGAGCGCGTCGCGGCCTATACTCCGCCACTCACCCTACTCAACCTGCAGCGAAAGGGCCTGCCCGTGCTCAGCGTGATTGCCGCGGCCAGCGACCCGCTGCAGGTCGACGCGGACCTGCTCGCCGTGCCGGTCTTCAAGGGCGGTATCGAGGGGCCGGGGGCTGGGCCGGTGCTCGACGCGCTCGGGCTCGACGACTTCCCGGTGACGCCGTGCTTTCGGGGGGACATCGGCCAGCACTTCCTGCTCGCCTCCCCCGGCCTGAGCGCGGCAGGCGTCCTCCTGGTCGGGCTCGGGCGGATGGACGCGACCGACCCCGAGCGGTTGCGCCACGCGGCGGGGGTCGCCGCCCAGGCATGCCGTCGGGTGGAGCGGGTCGCGACCACCCTCGCCGGGGTCCACGCGAACCGGGCGGCGGTCGAGGCGATCACCGAGGGGTTCCACCTCGGCGCGTACACGGACCGGCGGTTCAAGGCCGCCGCCGACGGGGCCGAGGTGCCACGGCTCGCGGAGGTCACGCTCCTTGTGCCGTCGAGCCTGCTCGGCGACGCCCGGGCGGGCATCGCCCGGGCCACCGTCTACGCGCGGGCGACCTGCGCGGCGCGGGACCTGGTGAACCTCCCCCCGGACCGCAAGCGCCCCGAGGACCTCGTCGCCGCGATCCGCAGGCTCGTCGCGGGGGTCTGCGACGTGACGGTCCGCGACGAGGACGCGCTTGCCGAACAGGGGTTCGGGGGCCTGCTCGCCGTTGGCCGCGGGTCCTCAGCGCCGCCGCGCCTGGCCGAGCTGCGCTACCGTCCGCCCGCCCCGATCGCCCATGTCGTGCTGGTCGGCAAGGGCGTCACGTTCGACGCCGGGGGCTTGAGCCTGAGGCGTGGCACGGACCTGGAGACGCAGAAGAAGGACATGGCCGGCGCCGCAGTGGTCGCCGCGGCGATGTCCGTGCTCGCCGACCTCGACGTGCGCCTGGCGGTGACCGGGCTGCTCGCGCTGGCCGAGAACGTGCCGGGAGCGGACGCCCAACGGCCCGGCGACGTCGTGACGATCCACGGCGGGACGACCGTCGAGGTGCGCGACACCGACGCCGAAGGACAGCTCGTCCTCGCCGACGCGCTCGACTACGCGACCACGCTGCGCCCGCAGACGATCATCGACGTCGCCACCTTGACCGGCACGTCAGCCGCGCTCGGGCGCTACGCGGGCGCGCTCATGGGCAACGACGACGACCTCGTCGACGAGCTCCGCGCTGCCGCGCTCGTCGTCGGCGAGCACCTCTGGCCCCTTCCGCTGTGGCCAGAGCTCGACCGCTTCCTCGACACCCCCGTCGCCGACCTCACCAACACCGGCGACGGCGCCGGCGGCGGGACGATCATGGAGGGGCTGTTCCTCAAGCGCTTCGTCGGCGACTGCCCGTGGGCGCACCTCGACATCACCGGCCCGGCCTTCTTGAGCCCCGACCTCGCCACCGGCCACCTTCCGCCGGGCGCCACCGGCTTCGGCGTCCGCACCCTGCTCGCCTGGCTCGAGCGCCGCACGGCCTAACGCGGGCCGCGCAGACCACTAGATACGGCCTGGGAGGCGAGTGGGCATCGTCGAGACTCGGCGGAGCCGCAAAAAGCACTGGCCGCGCAAGGACCACAGCTAATATAGAGTTGAGTATATACTGGCGTGGTGGGGTACCAAGTTGAGTACACGGACGAGTTCGAGGCCTGGTGGGTCACCCTCACCGTTGCGCAACAAGAGGACTTCGATGCCGTCGTCCGCTTGCTCGAAGCACAGGGTCCGACCTTGGGACGACCACACGTCGATCGCATCCAGGGCTCACGGCTGCACAACCTCAAGGAACTGCGCTGCAACAGCGAGAGAGCCCACATGAGAGCCCTGTTCGTCTTCGACGCCCGCCGAACCGCGGTTCTGCTGCTCGGCGGTGACAAGAGCGGCGCATGGCAAGCGTGGTATCGACAAGCCATCCCGCGCGCCGAGCAGCTGTACGAGCGCTACCTCGCAGAGCTGCGAGACGAAGGACTGA
>JBOGEB010000158.1:0-10737 GCA_050743125.1 Egibacteraceae bacterium | reverse complement strand
CCTTGATACAGCCATCGCGCATGGCGAACTCGGCATCTGGGGCGGCACCGACGAGGAAGCTCGGGCGCGCATCCGCCGACGCGGGGGCCGCCCGCCGCGTTACTCTGGAGCGCAGGCGTGACCATATCCCGGCGGACAAAGAACGTCGAAATAACGTTGCCGTTTGGCGGTGTGCTGTCCGAGCGGCGTGTCGACGAGATCGCTCGGCTGCCAATGGTTGCGCTGATCGGTGAGAGCATCGAGCTGATCGAGAACCGCCACAACCATCTGACCATCTCCCGTGCCGGCGGTCGGGGCCGGCTCCACCGGGACATCGTGCAGTGGACACGAGACATGGCCACCGTGATCGTCTATCTCACGGATCGCCTCGACCTGGGGGCCGCTACCCAGGTCGTGCCCGGCAGTCACTGGTGGCCGTGCCTTGCGAAGCTGAACAACGGCGGCACCTGGATGGACGCCGTCTCCCCGTACCCAGACCTCGTCGGGCAGGCACTGCCGGCGCCGGCGTGTGCCGGTGATGTCCTCGTCATGGACGGCATGCTCTGCCACGCCGCTGGCGGAGCCGGCACGGGTGAACGCACGGTTGCGTGTCTTGCATATCGGGGCGTGGACGAGTCGGCTGCCAGAGCATCGGCACCCCACTGCCGTCTCGTCGCCGGAGCCAGAATCCACCGAGGCAATGTCGCCCGCAATGTCGAGCGACCGGCTGAGGAAGCGACGCAGAAGGAGCTATCGTGACCGAAGAGACAATCATGGAGAAACTCCCTTGGACGAGGAGCTGCTCCTGCGGAACGGCGCGATGCAGTCCGCCTGGTGGCGGAACTACCGGTTGAAGAACCATGTCGGTCTGTCGCCGTTCGCGGCCCGCGGCTACGACGATGCTGTTCATGTCAACCGGCGCGCACCGTTCGGGATCGTCGAGGTGCAGGTGATGACCGCCGATCTGCACCGTCGTGTGCACTGCGAGCCGGGCCGGGAGGAAAGCCACGAGGGCTAGGTCCGGCGGCGCACCGAGGTGTTCGCTGACCAGCTGGGAACATGACGCCCCGTGCCTGCGTGTGTGATCCTGGCCGCGGGGAAGGGCACACGGCTCGGCCCCCTGGGTGCTCGGATGGCCAAGGCGATGCGGTACACCTACGACGACCTGCTCGAGACTCCGGACGAGGACCCGCTCGTGCTCCACCGCGTCGTCGGCGTCGATCAGGTCCTCTGGCCGCGCAGCGCCGACCTCGGCCGGGTCGACGGTCACGATGCGGCCGAGCCGCTCGCCGAGCCGCAGCTGCTCCACGATCGTCGACCACAGGCCCGCGGCCTCGTCGTCGGCCAGGGACCGCGCCGGCCGGTCGGGGTGGATCCCACGCAGGAACAGCGTCTCGGCCCGGTAGACGTTGCCGATGCCGGCGACGACCTTCTGGTCGAGCAGCGCGGCGCCGATCGGGATCGAGCGGCGGCCCAGCGCCTGCCGGAACCGCAGGCCCACGTCGCGGCCATCCCGCAGCGGGTCCGGCCCGAGCCAGGCGAGGATCTGCCCCTCGCCCTCGGGGTCGAGCAGCTCGCACACCATCGGCCCCGCCAGATACACGGTTGCCCCGTCGGCGCTCAGCGCCAGGCGTGTGGCCGCGGTGGGCGCCGGGACATCAACGACAGCAAACGTGCCGAAACTTCCCGACGAGGCCGAGGTGGACGTGGAGGAGCTCGCCTCCCGACCGACCACGCCAACCGCCCCCACCCACCCGCCCTTAAAGGTGCTTGCCGTAGGCATCGACAATCGAGCCTCTGCCCGTCCAGCCGGGCCGCACCGTCCGCGAACCGTCCCTGCGGCGAGGTGACCGCCACCACGCGACCGCCCAGCGCCTCACGGTGGCACCGGGCGAGCCGGTGGACGGTGTGCCCCTCAGGCATCGTCGGGGGTCCAGCGGAGCACGAGCTCCCGCCCCGCCTTGCCCTCGTCGAGCCGGCGGACCAGCGTCGTGACCGGGGCCTCGTGCAGTAACTCCGGCGTACGCTCGGCGTCGGCGACCGCCTGGCGCACCGCGACCGCGAACCCGTCGAGCGTCTCGGGTGTCTCCGTCTCGGTCGGCTCGACCATCAACGCCTCATCGACGATCAGCGGGAAGTAGTTCGTCGGCGGGTGGTAGCCGAGGTCGATCAACCGCTTGCAGAGGTCTGTCACCTTGACGCCGTGCTGGCGCAGCGCCCTGCCGGTGGCGACGAACTCGTGCATCGGCGGGTGCTGCGGGTAACCCAGCGGCAGCGCGTCGGCGATCGCAGCGGCGAGGTAGCGCGCGTTGAGCACGGCCTTCGCGCTCATCCGCGCGAGCCCGTCCCCGCCGTGCGCGAGGAGGTAGGCGTAGGCCCGGACAAGCACCCCGACGTTGCCGTGGAACCCGTGCAGCCGGCCGATCGACCGCGGCCGGTCGTGGTCCCAGCGGAAGGCGCCGTCGGGGTCCTTGACGACGACCGGCGCCGGCAGGTACGGCGCGAGCCGCTCGCTGGCCACGACCGGCCCCGCTCCTGGCCCTCCGCCGCCATGGGGGGTCGCGAACGTCTTGTGCACGTTGAGGTGCACGACGTCGAAACCCATGTCCCCTGGTCGCACCCGGCCGCAGATCGCGTTGAAGTTCGCGCCGTCGTAGTAGAGCAGCGCATCGACGCGGTGCGCCGCCGCGGCGATCCGGGAGATCTCGACCTCGAACAGGCCGAGCGTGTTCGGGTTCGTGAGCATCAGCCCGGCGGTCCGCTCGTCGATGAGCCCCTCGAGCGCCTCGACATCGACGAGCCCGTCAACACCGGACGGGACGGTGACGACCTCGTAGCCGCACATCGCCGCGCTGGCCGGGTTCGTGCCGTGCGCCGAGTCGGGGATCACGATCGTGCGGCGCGGATCCCCCCGGTCGGTGTGGTACGCGCGGATGAGCATGAGCCCGCACAGCTCTCCGTGCGCGCCAGCGGCCGGCTGGAACGTGGCGGCGTGCAGACCGGTCAGCTCGGTGAGCCAGCGCTCCAGCTCCCACAGCAGCCCGAGGGTCCCCTGGGCGGCCTCGTCCGGCGCCCACGGATGGAGGTCGCGGAACCCGGGCAGGCCCGCGACCGCCTCGGCGAGTCGCGGGTTGTACTTCATCGAGCACGACCCCAGCGGGTAGAAGCCGACGTCGATCCCGTGGTTACGGTGCGACAGCCGCGTGAAGTGCCGGACGAGGTCGAGCTCGCCCAGCTCCGGCAGGGCGGGGGGCTCGCCGGCCAGCTCCACGCCCGGCAGCGCCTCCGCGGGGTCGACCGCGGGCACGTCCAGCGCGGTGACGCTCGACGCACGCCGACCCGGCCGAGACTTCTCGAACACCGTCGGCTCTGGGGCGGTCCGCTCCCCCGTCATTGTCCCCACCCCCCGGCGTCGCCTCCGGCGACGCCCTCACCCGCCGGCATCAGCGGGCCTCCTTCACGACCCGCTCGACCGCGTCGGCGAGGCCCTCCACCTCCGCGCGAGTGCGCCGCTCGGTCACCGCGACGAGCACCGCCCCCGCAGCGGGGCCGTCGGAGACGACCGGCCCGACGAGATAACCCGCACGGTGCAGCGCGGCGAGCGCGGCGAGCGGATCCCCCACGTCGAGGCGCAGCGCGAACTCCTTGACGAACGGACCCGTCACCGCCAGCTCGACACCCTCGACCGCAGCCAGCGCCGCCGCGGCGTGCCGGGCCCGGGCCAGACACGCCTGGGCGAGCTCGACGAGCCCCCGCGGCCCGAGCCACGTGAGGTAGACGAGCGCGGCGACCGCGTTCAGCGTCTGGTTCGTGCAGATGTTCGAGGTCGCACGCTCGCGGCGGATGTCCTGCTCACGCGCCCGCAGCGTCATCACGTAGCCGCGCCGCCCCTCGACGTCCACGGTGCGGCCGACGACCCGCCCCGGCAGCCGGCGCACCTGCTCGCGCCGACACGCGAGGAACCCGAACGTCGGGCCGCCGAAGACCAGGCCCTGGCCGAGCGGCTGGCCCTCGCCCACGACGAGGTCGGCGCCCTGCGAGCCCGGCGTGGCGAGCAGCCCGACGCTGGTCGGCTCGAGCTTCACGACGAGCTGCGCTCCCTCGGCATGGGCGGCCTCGGCATGCGCACGGACGTCCTCCACGACGCCGAGCGCGTTCGGCTGCTGGATGACGACCGCGGCGACGTCGTCGCCGACCGTGAACAGCGGCGTCTGCCCGGTCGCCCAGTCGTAGGCGACCTCGCTCACCGCGCGGGCGACGGGTCGTGCGTACGTCCTCAACACGGTCCTCGACGGGCGGTCGACGGCCGTCGAGGCGACCACGCG
This sequence comes from Egibacteraceae bacterium, assembly GCA_050743125.1. Classification (GTDB taxonomy): domain Bacteria; phylum Actinomycetota; class Nitriliruptoria; order Euzebyales; family Egibacteraceae; genus JBOGEB01. The sequence goes on along the minus strand of JBOGEB010000158.1, from coordinate 6,433 downwards.
ACTCCGCCCCGTCGCCGCGCACGCCATCGACACCGCCTCGGCGACCGCGCTGCCGCCGTCGTAGAGGCTGGCGTTCGACACCGGCAGGCCGGTCAGCTCGCAGACCACCGTCTGGTACTCGAACAGCGCCTGGAGCATGCCCTGGCTCATCTCAGGCTGGTACGGCGTGTAGGCGGTCAGCAGCTCACCCCGCCCGACCAACGCGCCCACCACCGCGGGCACGTAATGGTCGTACGCTCCACCGCCCGCGAAGCACACCGCCTCGGTGTGGTTGGCGGACGCCATGCCTGCCAGACGGCGCCGGACCTCGTCCTCGCTCGAGCCGACCGGCAGGTCGAGCACCCGATCGAGCACCAGGCCGCGCGGGATGTGCGCGAACAGCCCGTCGAGGTCAGCGGCACCGACCACAGCGAGCATCCGCTCCAGGTCAGCATCCGTGTGCGGCGAGAACTCCACACAGCCGGATTCTAGCCGCAGCCTCCGTCACACCGGCCCGTCGGCGGCTGTCCGCCGACGCAGACTCCGCCGGAGGCGCACACGGGCGCGCTCGTCAGTGTCTGCCCAGACGTCCTGCTCGCCATGCTCGAGCGCCCACGCGAGGCAATCGGCGCAGACCGGGCAATCGGCGCAGGCGTCACATGCCCGCTGGTCCCAGCGGCCGGAGTCCGCCAAGGGCGGGAGGAACAGCGTGGTGTCCAAGCCGCGGCGAGCGCGCTCGGCCAGGGATACCAGGCGAGCCAACCCCCGCCATCGAAGCCGCCCGGCTCACGGGGCCCGGTCCCGGTCATTGCTCGACCCACGGCGCTCGGCGGAATGGTCCATGCAATGGACCGTAGGACCGCCAACAGCCGGCCACTCGGAGGGTCGAAAAGCGGATATTTGCGCGGGTTACAGCACACCCGCGCGGTCAGCGAGTCCGGGCAGCTCCTCACGGATCGTGCGCCGGCTCCAGCGCAGCAGGTCACGATCATCTCCCGCGCGATCGGGTGGTACCGCAGATCCTCCGGCGCGTTGGCCTCGGCCTTGAGCAGCGCCCAAAACGTCGCCTAATCGTCACGCAGTAGCTGTGCGCTCGCGCGACGCCAATGAAAAGCTGAAACGCCGCTCCAACGCTGGGACTGGGTCGACGTCAACCTGCTCGGCTCAGCGCGGCGCAGCGCCTCCGCCGGCTCGCCAAGGTCCGCGGCGATCACCACGCCGTGGATCGCCACGCTGGTCGGGCCAAACACGGTCCACAGGAGGTTGTCTTCACCGAGCCGGTCCGCCGCCTCAGCCGGGCCACGCAGGTGACGCCAGGCGGTCGCGTCGTCGTGCTGGCAGCCCGCGGCCCACGCGACCGCCAACTCCAGCGCGCCGCGCATCGACGTGTGCCCACGGTCGGCGCGGTCCAGCGGTCGAGCAGCGCCGTGGCGTCCAGCGCCAAGTCGTGCGCCTGCTCCGGATGACCGGCAGCGCACAGCCCATGCGACAGATGCCAGGCGGACAGCGCGACGAGCAGGGGATCCTCGGCGTGCTTGGCGGCGAGCATCGCCCGGTCCCTGACAAGCATGCCAAGGTCGAACTCGCCCAGCCGCCTCAAGGCCCCGCGGATGAGATGGTAGGTGTGGCAGGCCGCCGCCCACACCCGCCGCTGCTCCTCACCCGTCGTAGCGCGCACCGTCGCCTGGACCTCGGCGAGCAGCCCCGGCAAGGTGCGGCCGGTCACCGAGAAGTGACGATGGATGCTGCCACACCTGCTGCGAACGTTCGACCTTCGCGGTCAGCTGCTCCACGGACGACGACCGAGTGTCCTCGTCGGGAGTCACGAGGGCGTCGTAGCGCAGCAGCGCAGCGCGACCACACGTGCTCCACCGCCATCGGGAGCCAGCCGGTACGGCTCCCCTTCCGTCACGGATCAGGCGCCTCGCACCTTAGTGCGCCCAATCGAGAACGGCCGTGGCCCGCTTACCCGCACTTCCCGGCGTGCTCCGCAGCAGCAACGACCTGCCGCAGCAACGCCATCGTGGTCACTGGGCCGACCCCGCCGGGCACCGGGGTGATCGCCCCCGCTCGCGGCGCCACAGCCTCGTAACCGACATCGCCGGCCACGCCCACGTCGCTGCGTTGTCCATTTGGAGTACGCCTCGCAGCTGCGTCAAGCAGGTTCCGACATTTCCACTCTCCCTACAGAGGCCAGCGCGCGCACCACGTGCTCGGGCCCGACGACGATGAGCGAGTCCCCCTCGTGCAAATCCTCCGGGAGCCCGGAAGGTCCCTTGACCTCACCCGTGCCTTGGCGAAAGGCGAGGAGCGTCATTCCTTGAGCTGTCCACTGCTTGATCTGCTCACGGCCCAGTCGCCCGGTGACGGCGTAGCGCAGCCCGACGAAGGGATCGCCGAACACCGAGAAAGGCCGAAGGGCGTCATCATTGGTAGCAGCGTCGATGAACGCTGCCGCCGCGACCCCCACAGCCGGCAGAACCTCGTCAATACCAAAGTTGCTCTTGAAGTTGAAGCGCTGGTCGAGCTCCTCGTCGAACAGGCGGGCGATCGTGCGAATCCCTTGTCGAGAATTTTTTTTCGAACGCTCGGCATTCAGGCGCTCTGCTTGCACGCACGCCTCAATGTTCACGAGGTCGTCAGTCGTCACCGCGATGAGACACGATGCTCTGTCGATTCCTGCCTGTTTCAAATCCTCGGCGAGCTGGATGTTGCCGTTCAGCACCGGCACGTCCCAGTCGACGTAGTGACCGAACCGGCCATCCGATGACGCCACTACGACGGTAGGGACATCGATCTCGGCGAGGAGCTTCGCCACCCGATAGCCCACGTCACCCAGGCCTCCTACCACGGCGTGATCACGAAGGTCATCTGGCCGCTTCCCGAGCCGCCGCTCGAGGACCTCGTCGGTAATGAAGGAAACCAGGATGCCACCGAGGATCGCCCACGCGACGATCGAAGCAAAGGCGAAAAGCTTGAGGGCCAACGATTTCTCGTCGAGGATCCGCTCGCCGGCAGCGGTCACGATCATCTGATAGAGCGCGTCAATGACGCCCAACTCAAACGCAATCCTGAGCACGACGATGCTGACGACCAGAATGACGACCGGCGGGACTGCGAATTTTAACAGCTTCCACTGAGTAGCGCTCAAGCGCCTCTTCATGAGCGAAACGCGCGTCTTGGGAGGTGGAAACTGGGTGCTGTTGCATCGAGCCGTCCCGAACACCTGACGCAGAGGTCCTCCAATGATGACCTCGTCGCCGATGGCCAGCCTGTCGGTATCACCGCTGCACGAATACCGAAGCGTCCCGTCACTGCCCCGCCGGGCGACGACCGCGCAGTCGCGCTTCAGCTGCAACTGGCGCGGGGTCATCCTTCTCAGCGCAGAGCCCTTATGGATCTTCAGCCTGCACAAGGGAATCTCATCAGGACCGAAGCGCATCGTCATCTCCGTCGCGATGAACTCTTCATCCGACAGTGCCAGAGCCACGAACGCTGGGGCCGACAACGCGGACATGTCGTATGCACGCCGTACGTTCAAACTGTCCTTGATCTGCTCGAACCCGTCGGCCAGCGTCGAGTCCAACGTCCTCAACACCACCGGGATCGAGGGATCCAGCTCATAGCAGTCGGCGGCGGCGTAGAAGTTCTGCTTGTCGTCATCGGCCAACGCCAACACGCACTCGACCTGCGGGGTCAGACTGTCCCTCAAAGCCCGCATGCAATCGTCGTCATAGACGATCGTGATTCCCGGGCTGTCAAGGAGGCGCGCATAAGGGCTGTCGCGTTGTTCGAGCTTGGCCAAAACGACGACCTCACCCTTGGCCGCCAGACCCTTAGCCACTGGTACCGTAAGGCGGCTGAGGCCGCTGATCACGAAGCGTCGGGCAGCCCCGTCGATCTCATCTTTCATCCGTAAACCGTATCTGGTCCCTACAGCGCCAGAGCACGGAAGGAACTGTGATCGCTACACTGCCGCAAGAAATGGCTCCCCCAGCGCCTCGGGAAACGAGCGGGCAGGGCGCTCGGCTAGCGGGACTCTATGGCGGCGTCATCGGGACGGCAGCCGTCACCTTGCTCGTCGTCCTCGGCCTGGCCCGCGGGATCGATCCGACGCCGCAGCTCCCCATGCTGCTGAGGACGAGCCCGGCCAGCGCCAGCTGCCTCGGGACGACGCTCGTCGCCTTGCAGTCGGGCGTGTTCCTGGAGCTGCATGTCCCCGGCTCGTCCGCCGTGGTCGGCGGCGAGGAGGGCATCGGCGAGCGGATCGGGCAGGGACGGGTGGACCGCCGATCGAGAACCGTGGCCATCTCAGGCACGTGCGCCCCTGGCACGGTCCTCGCCGCGCACCGCTTCGACGCGCAGATCACCATGCAGCCAGGAGACGGGCTACGCACCGGCGCGACCTTGGCGACGGGCGTGCTCCGCGTGGACGGTCGCTCCCCGGTCGTCCTGGAGTTCCGAAGTGGCGAGGCCGCCAGCGAGCAGGACGGTCTCACGACGACCAAGCGCCTCTCTAACGACAACGTCGTCACCCGCGTCCTCCTTGCCGTCGCCACTATCTGCGCGGCGGCGCTGCTGCTCGGGCACCTGTTCAAGCGGATCGGCCAGCCACATGTGCTCGGGGAGATCGTCGCGGGCGTCGCCCTCGGCCCGAGCGTGCTGGGCGCCTTGTCGCCCACAACCGCTGGATACCTCTTCCCCGCCGAGGTGATCGGCGTACTGCGGGTCATGGCCCAGTTCGGGCTCGTCCTGTTCATGTTCCTCGTCGGGCTGAGGCTCAACCTGAGGTTGGCCCGCGGCTTGGGGAGGGAGGCCGTGCTCATCAGCCACGTCTCGATCGCGTTCCCCTTCGCCTCCGGCGCCATCGTTGCGATTCTCCTCTACCCGTGGCTCGGGAGCGGGAGCTTCGTCGGATTCGCGCTCTTCATGGGCGCCGCAATGGCGATCACCGCGTTCCCGGTCCTGGCGCGGATCCTCACCGAGACCGGCTTCGACCAGCGCCGCATCGGCGTGCTCTCGATCACCTGCGCCGCCGTCGATGACGTCACCGCCTGGTGCCTCCTCGCTGTGGTGACCGCCGTGGTGCGATCGAGGGGATGGCCCGATGTCGCCAGCACCATCCTGCTCTCAGCAGCCTTCGGCGCGGTGATGGTGCTCCAGGTGCGCCCCTGGCTCGCCCGCCGGTTCTCGACCCGCTACCGGTCCGACACCCGCCTACCGCCCGATCTCATCGGTGGGCTTCTCGTCGGCCTGTTCCTGGTGGCATGGCTCACCGAGACCATCGGCTTGAACGCGATCTTCGGCGCGTTCCTTGTGGGCGTCGTCATGCCCCGCTCGCACAAGGGCGTGTCCGAGCTGGTCGACAAGCTCGAAGACATGACGACCCTGTTCCTCCTGCCGCTCTTCTTCGCGATCGTGGGGCTGGAGACCAGGATCGGGCTGACCACGCAGCCCGCCGTCTGGTGGGGCCTGGCAATCGTGATTCTGGCGACTGCGGTCATCGGCAAGTGGGGAAGCTCGACGCTGGCGGCCCGAGCGCTCGGATTCGGCTGGCGCGACGCCAATGCGCTTGGCATCCTTCTCAACACCCGAGGCCTCACCGAAATCGTGGTCCTCACCATCGGCCGTAGCCTCGGCGTCGTTTCCTCCGGCCTGTTCACGATGATGGTCCTCATGACGCTCGTGACCACCCTGATGGCGACCCCCCTCATAAAGGCCATGTACCGAGGCCGACCACTCCCCGAGGTCAGCGACCCCCGGACTGGTTAGCCGCCGACGGCCTTCTTGCGGGTTGGCGAGTCGGCCTTGCGGGCGGGGCGGCGGGCGACGGCGGGCTCGGCGCGCTCAGAGGGCAGCTGCGTGACGTCGGCCTCAAGCTCGGTGTAGACGGGGTCGAGGGCGATCGCAAACACGCCCTGGCCGCGCTGGATGAGGTCGATGATCTGCCGCTGGTCGTCCAGCGCATACACCTTTTTCCCGTCCGACAGCAGGGTCACGTTGCGCAAGCTGAGCCCGCGCTGGCGGACGAACTCCATCGCCGAGCGGATGCGCTGCAGGCTGACACCGGTGTCGAGCAGCTTCTTGATGACCTTGAGCTGGATGATGTCCTCGAAGGAGTAGAGCCGCTGTGAGCCAGAGCCCTCCGCGTCCCGCACCGACGGCGTGACGAGACCGGTCGTGGTCCAGTAGTCGAGCTGACGGTAGCTGATGCCGACGATCTCGCAGACCGCCGGACCGCGGTAACCGGCTGGTCCCTCGTCGAGGCCGGGCAGCGGGATATCACGGAGATAGCGGTTCGGCAGGGAACTCGCCACGCAGTCACACTCCTACGTCGTTAACGGCGTGCGTAGGGCTGGCAGGCCAGTTTCTCGCCAGGCGCTGAAGATACCAGCCCCGTGATTCTCATGGTGACCTTAGCCGGGCGCAGTCCGCAGGTCAAGCCTAAGAATTA
>JBOGEB010000157.1:0-10743 GCA_050743125.1 Egibacteraceae bacterium | reverse complement strand
GTGCGGGCGCGCGGAACCGCGCTGGCACCAGCCCGCCCAGGCAGCCACTCCGCTCACCGCCCACACACCCACAATCTCTCCGCAAACCCTTGCCAACCACACCGCCACATGACACAATACAAACATGAGTACGAACCAGGTCCAGGGTGCGGCGGTCGAGACGCTCGACGACCACGCCCTCCTCGACCTGGCCGAGCGCACGCTGGCCGCGTTGGGAGCGCGGCCGTTGGACGGGCAGGTCGACGACGCCGCGCTGGCCGAGTCGGTCGAGCGGCTGCACCGGCTGGAGACCGTCGTGGCGGGAGAGAAGCTGCGCCGGGTCGCGCAGGTCGACGCCCGTGGGGCGTGGCGGGCCGAGGGCGCCCGGTCGACGGCGGACCTGCTGGCGCGGCGGCTGCGGCTGACCCGGGGGGAGGCGCGCGCGCAGGCCGACACCGCGGTCGGGCTGGAGGGGCTGCCGGAGACCGCGCAGGCGCTGCGTCAGGGCAAGGTCGGTCTGGGGCAGGCCCAGGTCGCGGTGCAGACCGCCAAGGAGCTGCGCCCGGACGTGCGGGAGGACCTGGACCGGCTCGTGGCCGGCGACGGCGGCGGGCTGGACCGCCGCCAACTGCGCGACCGGGTGGACGAGTGGACGCACACCGTGGACCCCGAGGCGCTGGCAGGGCGGGAGAAGCGGGCGTGGGCGAACCGGCGGCTGTCGCTGACCGCCGACACCCCCGACGGGGCCCTGCGCGGAGGGTTCGAGCTGGACCCGCTCGGAGGCGCCACGCTGACCGCCGCGTTGGACCCGCTGGCGCGCAAAACCAGCCACGCCGACGACCGCACCTACCCGCAAAGAATGGCCGACGCGCTCGTCGAGCTGGCCCGACGCTCGCTCGACGCCGGCGACCTGCCCCAAGTCGCCGTCCAACGCCCCCACGTGATCCTGATCGCCACCGCCGAGGCGCTGGACGGCAAGCCTGGCGCGCCGGCCGCGAGGTTGGACGGCGTCGGCCCGGTCAGCGCGACGACCGCGCAGATGATCTGCTGCGACGCCGAGACCGACCGCGCCAACCTCCCCCACCCGCCCACCCCAAAGGAACACGCGACCTGGGACCCACAGACGAGGACAACCTCTGCTTAACCTGCTGGGACTGCCACGGCAAGATCCACCACGACGGCTGGCTCGTCGCCCGCGACCCGCACACCGGACGGTTCAGCATGCACCCGCCCGACCCGCTCGCCCGCCAACACCGGCGACGAGCGAGTTGACCGGCGCCCGACACCACCCACCGACACATGCCAAGAGCCGGAAAACCCGTGGCATTCGTGCGTAAAGCATCCCGCCTCGCGGCGTTGCTGGGGACAATCAGTACACGGCGCGACCCGCGCGGAGCGCTCCGCCTTGCGCGGCGGGGAGCACTCCGCCCGGGCCCTCACAGCGATCGGGGGCGTCCCCCCGGACCCCCTCACAGCGATCGGGGGCGTCCCCCCGGACCCCTCACAGCCATCGGGGGCGTCCCCAGGTCCCCTCTGGGGTTCCGGACCCCTCACAGTCAACGGAACTTCCCGCTTGGACCACTATTGGACCACTAGATGAGCCGAACCTGCTGGGCCTGCGGGCCCTTGGCGCCCTCCCCGATCTCGAACTCGACCCGCTGGTTCTCCTCAAGGCTGCGGTAACCCTGGGCTTGGATCTGCGAGTAGTGCACGAACACGTCGGCACCGCCGTCGTCCGGGCTGATGAACCCGAAGCCCTTGTCGGCGTTGAACCACTTCACGATGCCCTGATGAACAGCCATGGCTATCTCCCTCCGGCCACGTGCGAGCCTCCCGTCCCGGGAGCCCACGGCCAACGGCGACAAGTGTGCCACCGCAGCCACCGCCTGGCCAGTGAATGACCGCGTTGCGCCCGGATTGCAGAGTGCGTCACGGCGGACGAGCTGCAGACACGCGCTCACCGCTGAAAGTCCCCTGGCCCCCCAGGCGACACGGGCCGCGTGACCGATCCCTGGCCCACAACCTCCCAGGTGAGGAATTCGTGGTCGCCTGGAGCAGCTATCGGTCGCCGAGCGGGCCGTGTCAGCGCTCGAAGATGTCGCCCACGTCGATCGCCAGGCCAGGCATGACCTTGGTGCGGATGACGTCCCCGCGCCGGTAGACGACCGGGTCGGCGTAGCCGCCCTCGCCGAGCACCGACACGAGCACGACGTCCCGGTCGAGGTCGACGAACCAGAACTCCGGCGTGCCCTCCTGCGCGTAGCGGTCGCGCTTGACGCCGAGGTCGTAGCGCTTGGTCGACGGGGAGGACACCTCGACGACGAGGTCGGGCGGGTCCTCGAGGCTCAGGACGTCGCCGATCTCCCGCCCCGGCCGGGCGAACGCGACGTCGGGCTCCAGGTGGGTGCGCCGGTCGAAGTCGACGTTCACGCCGGGATACACCTTCCCGCCGTGCTCCTCCTTCCAGTCCCAAAAACGGTGGGTCAGCAGCCCGACGACCTCTTGGTGGCGGGTGCGTGCCATGGGGGTCACGTAGAGCACCCCGTCGATGAGCTCCCGGCGCTTGCCGTCCTCGGGGAAGCCCCACAGGTCGTCGATGGTGTACAGGTGCTCCGCGCTGGCGGACATCGCCCCTCCTGGTCGCACATGCATCGACGGTACCCCTCTCAGCGTACGCGGTGCGCCTTCAGTCGTGAACGCTGTGGATAACTGCCTGGCGCGCAAGCGTGGGCGGCGACGATCAGCGGAAACGGATGGCAGCGACGATGATCGAGGTATTCGTGACCATGGCTCCGAGCATGGCGAGGATGAAGACCCGCGTCTGCGTGCGCAGTTCCTGGTGGAAGCTGTCCATCCGCTGGTGCAACCGCTCCATTTGGTCGTCGGACCGGTCCATCCGGTTCTCGAACCGGTTCTCGAACCGGTCCATCCGCCGTTCCAGCCCGTCGAAGCGTTGCTCGAGTCCGTCGATCCGCTGGCCGAGTCCGTCGATCCGCTGGCCGAGTCCGTCGAAGCGGTGGTCGAGGCCGTTGATGTCGCCCTTGGTCGCGAGGTCCGTCCAGCCGCCCGGGGGGAGGTGCTGCATGAGCGTCACGGCCGCCTCGTCACCGAGCACTGCCTCGAGTCGCTGGTGCAATCCAAGGCGCGCCCGCTCGTCTACCACCATGGTCTCCCCCTTCACGTCGATCCGCAACAGCGCGATGCTCTGGATGATGGCACGGTCCGTAGGCGAACGGTCGGTGGGAGCGCCCGGGCTGTGGATAACTCAGGAGCCGCGCGTGGCCCCGCGGAGCGCCCTCAGGGGTAGACGGCCAGCTCGACGAGCCGGTGGCGCTCAACTCGCGTGACCTCCAGACAGGAGCCGGGGAAACGGACGGTGTCGCCCACGGTGGGGAGGCGACCGAGTGAGGAGATGACGAAGCCCGCGATGGTTTCGTAGTCGCCGGAGGGCAGGCGCAGGCCGGTCTGCGCCTCCAACTCGTCCGGCCGGAGCGTGCCCGGGACGAGGAGCGCGCCATCGGCACGGCGCGGGAACTGCGGGCCGTGATCCCCGCGGGGGCGGTCGGACTCGTCCTCGAACTCGCCGATCAACTCCTCGATCACGTCCTCCAGCGTGATGAGCCCGCTGACCGAGCCGTACTCATCGACGACCAGCGCGACGTGCTGGCGCTGCTCGCGCATGTCGAGCATGAGGTCAGTGAGCGGGCGCGACTCGGGGGTGACAAGCGCGGCCCGGGCCAGTGTCTGTGCGGTGGTGCCGGCGCGCTCGTCGCCGGACAGGCCGAGCAGGTCCTTCACGTGGAGGATCCCGATGAACCGGTCGAGGTCGCCGCGGTGTACGGGCAGCCGGGAGTGGCCGGTCTCGGCAGCGATCCGCTCAAGCTGGGCGACGCTCGCCGTGGCCGCCACGGACACGATGTCGCGGCGCGGGACCATCGCGGCCTGCGCGTCGAGGTCGGGCAGCTCCAGTGCCCGTGCGAGGAGCACCGTCTGCTCAGCCTCGAGCGTGCCGTGCTCGGCGGACTCCTTGAGCAACAGGGCAAGGTCGGTTGGGGAGTGGGCCACGGCAAGCTCGCCCTGAGGCGTCACCCCGCACAGCCGCACCACCCCGTTCGCGAGGGCGTTCAGAACGTGGATCGCCGGCCGGAACACGAGCGCGAACGCGCGAAACGGCCGGGCGAGACTCAACGCGGATCGCTCGGGATGGGAGATCGCCCACGACTTCGGGACCATCTCGCCGAGGACAACGTGGAGGAACACCACCACCGACAGCGCGACGGTGAAAGCGATCGTGTGCCGCACTGCAGGTGGGACCGGAGCGCCGTCAAGGATCCGCTCCAGTGCTCCGGCCAGGGCGGGCTCCGCGACCGCGCCCAAGCCGAGGGAGGCCATCGTGATGCCGAGCTGCGCGGCGGCGAGCATGAGCGACAGCTCGCGGATGCCCGCAAGCGCCTTGACAGCGCGCCGGTCGCCGGCGGCTGCGAGCTGCTCGATCCGCGACCGGCGGGAGGCGAGCAGCGCGAACTCGGCGGCAACGAAGAAGCCGTTGGCCATGAGCAGCGCCACGGCGAGCAGCGCGCCAGCGATGCTCACGACAGCGCCCCCCCGGACCCCACCAAGGTTATCGGGGGCGTCCCCAGGGTCCCCTCTGGGGTTCCGGATCCCCTCACGCTCACGTCTCGACCGGGCGTATGAGCACCCAGCTGACCGCAAGCCCGTCCATCGCCTCCGCCCGCAGCCACACACCGTCCACGAGCACGGTGTCACCTACCTCTGGCACGCGGCCGAGCTTCGCGAGGAGGAGTCCGGCGACCGTGTCGTAGTCTCCCTCGGGGAGGACGATCCCGGTGTCACGCTCGGTTTCGTCGAGCCGCCACGAGCCGGGGATCAGGAAACCGCCGTCAGAGCGCCGGACCGCAGGCTCAGCCGGGTCGTACTCGTCCCGGATCTCCCCGACGATCTCTTCGACGATGTCCTCCAGGGTCACGATTCCGGCGGTCCCCCCGTGCTCGTCGACGACGAGGGCGAGCTGGCTGTGGGCCTCGCGCAGCCTGGAGAGCAATTGGCGGAGCGGCGTGGACTCGGGCACAGCCAGCACGGGCCGGACGAGGGTGCGGACCGGGGTGGCTGCGCGCTGGTCGACCGGGACGCCAAGGACGTCCTTAACCTGGGCGACCCCCAGGACATCGTCGAGGCTTCGACCCGTCACGAGGAACCGTGAGTGACCGGTCGTGACCGCGAGCGCCCGCAGATCCTCGCAGGTCGCCGTGGCCGGGATCGCGGTGACCTGCGAGTACGGGACCATCGCGTCGGTGGCGCGCAGCGCCCGAAAGCCCAGCGCGCGACCGAGAAGCGTTGCCTGGGCATGGGGCAGGACGCCCTGGGAGCGGGACTCGGCAATGATCAGCCTGAGCTCGTCTGCTGACACCCCCGCAGGCAGCTCCTCGGCGGGCTCGATGCCGACCGCGCGGAGCAAGCGGTTCGACGACCCGTCGAACAGCCGGATCACCGGGCCGGCGAGGCGGGTGTACGCGGCGGTGCTCCGGGCCAGCGCCCGCGCGAGCGCCTCGGGTCGGGCGATCGCAAGGTTCTTCGGCGCCAGCTCGCCGAGCACCATCTGGATCGCCGTCGAAAGAACGAACCCCGTGGTGATCGCGATGCCCGTAATCGCGGTGTCAACGAGTCCCAGCGGGCGGAGGAGCGGTGAAAGGGCGGCGACGAACACCGGCTCGGCGATGAACCCGACCGCCAGCGCAGTCGCGGTGATCCCAAGCTGGGCTCCGGACAGGACAAACGACAGTCGGCGCTGGACGGCAATGGCGCGCGCGGCCTTGCGGTCACCCCCGCCCGCCAGCTCCTCGAGGCGGGTCCTTCGTGCCGCGACGAATGCGAACTCCGCCGCGACGAAGTATCCCGTACCGAGGGTCAGCACGAGCACGGCCAGCAAGCCTAAGAACATATGTCGAAGCTCCTAATGGCGGTGTCACGGGGTCGCCGACAAAAACCCACCACACCCCTCACCGCCCCAAACCCAAAGACCGAAAAACATATGTCGAAGCTCCTAATGGCGGTGTCACGGGGTCGCCGACAAAAACCCACCACACCCCTCACCGCCCCAAACCCAAAGACCGAAAAACATATGTCGAAGCTCCTAACAACGTGTTTGAGAACCGCGGCCTTGCCCCGTGGGCGAAGCGAAGCGGAGCGCGGTTTCGGTGGCCCTTGCCGCCGAAACCGCCTCAGATAGAACAAAAACATACGATGATCGCCTGACAGCAGTCGCGTCGCGTCGGGTGGAGCGACCTAAACGGCTCTTCGCGAGCGGAACCCGACGCGACGCGACCCTCTAAAACAGTTTTCAGACACCCACTAAGCACGGTGTCACGGGGTCGCCGACAAAAACCCACCACACCCCTCACCGCCCCAACCCGAGGGTGGGCAGCGAACCCACCCAGGCGCACCCGCCCTGGCTTGTTGTGACACACGCACGAACGTGACGCTCATGCTCCGGAGTTGCGCTCGATGATCTGCGGCTGAGGCTTGTAGGTCGTACGGAACTCCTGACGGCGTTCCCGGCCGTCGGGGAGCTGCAGGACCCGCGTGACGGTGACGTCGAAGCCGGGAGCGCTCTCCTGGACGACCTGCTCGGTGCCAGGAGGCAGGCTCGGGTTCTCGCGGTACTGGGTCTCGGGGTCGCGCGGGTTGGTGCGCGGTCCCGTGATCGACTCCACGGACACCCATCTCGTCGCCCAGAACGACACGGTGACCGACGTGTCGGTGTAGGAGGTCTGCACGAGAATGCCGTGGGGGGAGTTGTTGCGAACCTTCAGGTCGACGTGCGGGAAGTTGAGCGTCGCCTCGCGGCCCTCGGGGTACCGGCTGATGTAGTACGAGTGCGGCTTGTGCTCGACGATGTCGTAGCCGCCGAAGTAGGCGGCGTTGAACATCGTCGTGGTGAACTGGCTCACGCCGCCACCGATCTGCTCGACGAACTCGCCGTCCTGGATCGCCTTGCCCGGCAAGAACCCCTTCTCGGGGATCCGGTTGCCGACGTGGGCGTTGAGCGAGAACGTCTTGCCCGGCCGGATCACCACCCCGTTGACCATGTCCGCGATCCGGTGGATGTTCGTCACGCGCGTCTGGCAGCAGGCGTAGTTGGTCGTGAAGGTCGACACCTGCTGGACGATGCTGAGACCACGCGCCTGCTCGGTGGTGAGCTTCGGTTCGAGGACTCGACCGACGAGCTCGGCCTCACGGGGTCCGTCACCGGTCGCGAGGGCGAAGATCTGGTTCGCGGTCATCTCCGGATCAAGGCGGAACCCAGGGCGGGACTCACTGATCGCGACGGTCCCGCCGGCCACGGTGATGCGGGCCTCGACTGCCAGGGACAGGAACGAGTCCCGCTGCTGAAGCGTGAAGGTCCGCTCGACCGCCGCCTGGTCGACCGCGAGCTTCAGCGCAGGCTCGCCGGGTCCACCCGGAGCGACCCGGAGCATCTTCCCGATCTCGGCCGGAGTGAACGTGCGCGTTGCGCCCCGGCGGAACAGGCGGATTGGGCCCGAGATCGCCTCCGTCGCCTGCGCGAACAGCGCATCGACGTCGTTGCGGCTCGTCCGCGGCTGGAGCGGCTCGGTCTGGGCGGGAATGGTCGCCTCGCGGCCGTCGAGTAGCGCGGCGCGGGCCGCCTCGCGGAGCGGGTCGGCCAGCACGATCGCGCCGGGCTGCGGGTCCACCCGGACGACGGACGCGCCCTCGAAGGTGACCGAGCCCTCAACCGGCCCCTGCCCCAACGTCGTTGCCGTGGTGAGAGCCCAGCCGTCGAGCTTCCGCTCGTCTATCGCCTGGACCACGTCGATCTGGGTGGCTCCGGAGAAGGCCCGGATGTGGTCGGCCAGCGCAGCGAGCGGATTGGCCTGCCGGCCGCGGGCCAGGACCGCTGCGAGGGTCCTGTCGACGTCCATGCGGTAGCCGAGGTCGGCGGCGCGTGCGGTGACCCGCTCAGCGCCCCGGGTGGCGGTGATCTGGATTGCCTCCCGGTCCTGGGCGAGCTCCGCGACCTTGGCGCGCAGCGCGCCCGGTTGCAGGCCGCCCACCTCGATGCCGGACAGGACGGTGCCGGGCAGCGCGCCAGGTCGGGCGCCACGCAGCCCGAAGACCACGAGCGCGGCGACCGCGAGCACGCCCAGCACTGCCGCGCCGGCGATGGCCGTCAACACAAGCGCGCGAGGCCGGCTGTGCGGAACTCGGCCTGGGCTGTCCCTGTCGACGGGGGTGTCCGTGTCGATGGGAGTATCCATTTGGAGCGGCAGACTACCGTGTCCTCGATGGTCACTGGCCTTGCGGCGCCTTTCACGGTGGTTGGGAGGGCGCTCGCCGGGGCCTTTGACGCTCCCGTCCCGTCTGCATAGGCTCTGGCCGCTTCCTCCCGATCAGTGCCGTCCTTTCAGGGACTGCCTCCTATCGCTTCGATGGAGTGCTCGTGCTGGCTCGTCGCCGTGGGCGCTTGTGCGTTCTGCTTGTAGCTGTCGCGCTGCTCAGCTCGATCGCCGCTCCTGCGACGGCCGCCAGCTCCCCCGAGGAGCGCCGGATCGCCGCCAGCCGGGTCAAGGTCGCCGCGATCCGGGCCGAGCTGGAGCAGGCGCGGTCACGGCACAACGCGAAGGTTTCCGCGCTCCGGGACGCGCAGCAGACCCTCACGACCGTGATGGAGGCCGTGGGCTCGGCCGAGCTGGCGGTCCAGCGCCAGCAGGATGCTGTGGAGAAGGCCCGCGCGGATCTCGCTGCGCTCCTCACCCGTGCGGGCCAGCGGCGCAGGATCCTGGCCGCCAGGGCCAAGGTCGTCTACAAGCGGGGCACCAACGAGGCGATCACCCTCCTCCTGGAGTCGGCGAACCCGCAGGACGCGTTGCGCCGCTCCGTGTTGGCGGAGGTGGTCGACCGCTCCGACCGGCGCCTGGTGGAGCGCACAGCTGTCGCGCAGAAGGCGGTCGACGTCAAGCGGAGCGAGTTCCGGGCTCAGGAAGCCACGTTCCGTCGTGTCCTCGGTGAGCAGCGCGCGCTCCTCGCCGAGGTCCAGAAGGTCCAGAGCGACCGTGCGATGGCGGTCACCGTGAGCAACGAGCGGATCACCCAGCTCGTTGCTCAGGAGGAGCACTTGGAGGCCGAGGAGCGCGAGATCACCGCGATCGCCCGCCGCGGCGTCCCGCCGGAGTCGTTAAGCCGCAATCCGGCGCTCCTCGCGCCTGCGCGGGGGGGCTGGGCCTGGCCCGCGCGCGGCCCGGTCACGAGTGGGTTCGGTCTGCGCTGGGGCAGGATGCACCAGGGCATCGACATCGGCGCCCCGACCGGTGCTCCGATCGTCGCCGCAAAGGCCGGCACGGTCATCTACGCCAGCGCGATGCGCGGCTACGGAAACGTGGTCATGATCCTCCACGGCGGCGGCTTGACCACGGTGTACGCACACCAGAGCGCCATCCTCACCAGGTTCGGTCAGCAGGTGGCGAAGGGACAGCAGATTGGACGGGTCGGGTGCAGTGGCCACTGCACTGGCCCCCACCTCCACTTCGAGATCCGCCTCAACGGCATCCCGCGCAGCCCGCGCAACTATCTGTAGGGGGGACTGCTAGGTCCGTCGGAGGATCGATCCGTCGCGGAACTGGGCGAACAGCGCCTCGGCGGCATCCTTGTCGGGGACGAGCACATCGGCTCCGCCGATCGTCCGCGGGTGGGTCGGCACGGTGTAGGCCGCGAGCCCGCCGCCAGCGAGGCTCCGCGCTCCCCGCGCGGCCCTGACGAGATCAATTGGGCCGAGCCCCCGGTCCGCGGTCACAGACGAACCAGCCGCGGTCGCCAACCGGAACAGGCGGGGCACGTTCGCGAGCGCATTCGGCGATCCCACCTTGTGGCCCAGCGCCTCGAGAAACCGCTGCTGCCGCGCGATCCGGCCGAGGTCGCCACTCGCGTCCACGTTGCGTGCACGGACGTACCCCAAGGCGGTCCTGCCGTCCAGGACCACCCAGCCAGCCGGCAGGTTCGCCCCGGCGGCCCGGTCGACGAGCGGCTCGTCGAGGTAGATGGGCACACCGCCGGCCGCATCGACGATGCGGCTGAACCCGAGCAGGTTGACCTCGATGTAGTCGTCGATCCCGATCCCCGTCAGCCTTCCAACGGTCTTGGCGAGGCAGGTCGGCCCGCCCGTCGCGTACGCGCCGTTGATCCTCCCGCGTGTGCCGTCGCAGCGGGTGACGAACAGGTCGCGGGGAAACGCGAGCATCGCCGCCCGCCCGTGGGAGATCGACAGCAGCAGGATCGTGTCCGTGCGCCGGCCGGCGACCGCGTCGGTGCCCAGCGCCTGCAGCTGTTGGGGCGTGAACCCCTCACGGCTGTCCGAGCCCACCACCAAGACGTTCAGCTCGTCCAGCGGGTTGCCGTCCAGGCCGCCGACGCTGACGCGCCGCATCTTCCCGCTGAGGTACCCCCCGAGCCCTATCCCGCCGATGACCGCGACAAGCGCAAGGGTCACCGCGGAGACGGCGACGACGCGCAGCGCGCCCCGGGCGGGCGCCTTTCCCCGCCCCCGCCCCCGCATAACCGGGCCGAACTCCTCGACGCTCATCGCGCCCACCGTACCGAAACCCGGGCCGCATCGGACCACGCCAACCTCCCCCACCCGCCCTTAGGACCCGGGTCGAAGTAACGTTGTCGTTTGGGCGGTGTTCGCCCTTGTGGCCAGGATTCGTCACGCATGCGTGACGAATCCTGGCC
>JBOGEB010000156.1:0-10763 GCA_050743125.1 Egibacteraceae bacterium | reverse complement strand
GGTTTCGGCGGCAAGGGCCGCCGAAACCGCGCTCCGCTCCGCTTCGCCCACGGGACAAGGCCACGATTCTCAAACACGTCCTGAGAACGTGTGTCGAAACTTCCCAGGACGGTGTCGCGGAGTCGCCGGCGAGGGCTCACCGGGGCGTCTCACCGTTCCAAACCCAAGGACGACCAGCGGAACCCGCCCAGGGCGCCCACTCTGGCCCGGGTTCGACACACGGCCTTAAAGGAAAGGCAAACCGGTGACATCCACCCCGACGGGCCGCCTGGACGACCTCGTCGCGGAGCGGCGGGCCAAGGTGGCGCGCCTGCGTGGTGCGGGGGTCGACCCGTACCCCGTCGGCGTGCGCGTCCCTGACGCCCTCGCGGCCGTGTGCCAGGAGTGGGAGGGGCGCCTGGAGCCCGACGAGCGCAGCGGGCACCGGGTGAGGGTCGGCGGGCGGCTCGTGCTCCGGCGGGGTCACGGCAAGCTCGTGTTCCTCGTCCTCCGCGAGGGCGACGTCGGTCTCCAGGCGATCGCTCAGCTCGACGTTCTGGGCGAGGAGGGCATGGCCGTGGTGGCCGACCTCGACGTCGGCGACTGGATCGCGGTCTCCGGGGAGGTCGTCCGCAGCCGCCGGGGTGAGCTGTCGGTCCAGGCCGCCGAGGTCATCCTGCTCGGCAAGGCCCTGCGGCCGCTTCCAGACAAGTGGCACGGGCTGGCGGACCTTGAGACGCGGTTCCGCCAGCGCTACGTGGATCTGGTCGTGAACGCCGAGGCTCGGCGGGTGTTCGCGATCCGCTCGAAGGTGCTCGCCACGCTGCGCGCCGAGCTGGTCGAGCGTGGCTACGTCGAGGTCGAGACGCCGATGCTGCACCCGATCCCCGGCGGTGCGGCGGCGCGGCCGTTCGTGACGCACCACAACGCTCTGGACATGGACCTCTACCTGCGAGTCGCCCCCGAGCTCTACCTCAAGCGGCTCGTCGCCGGCGGGATGACGCGGGTATTCGAGATCAACCGCAACTTCCGCAACGAGGGGCTGTCGCCACGGCACAACCCCGAGTTCACGATGCTCGAGTCCTACGAGGCGTACGCCGACTACACCGACGTCATGGCGCTGGTCCAGGCGCTCGTGCAGCGGGCGGCGCGCGAGGCCGTGGGCACGACCTCGCTGGACTACGGCGGGCGGCCGGTCGACTTGGGCGGCGACTGGCCCCGCCGGACGCTGCTCGACCTGGTGCGTGAGGCCACGGGCTGCGCGGCGCTGTCCTACGAGGATCCGCTGGACAAGGTCCGGGCGCTCTGCCGTGACCACGACGTGCCGGTCGAGGGGTCCTGGGGCGTCGGCAAGCTCGTGCTGGAGCTGTACGAGAAGCTCGTCGAGGCCACGCTGTGGGTGCCCACGATCGTGACGGACTACCCGGTCGAGACCTCGCCGCTCGCGCGCCGGCACCGCAGTGACCCGCACGTCACCGAGCGTTTCGAGCTGATCATCGTCGGCCGCGAGCTGGCGAACGCGTTCAGCGAGCTGACCGACCCCGACGACCAGCGCGCCCGCCTGGAGGCCCAGGCCCGCGCGAGGGTCGCCGGTGACGAGGAGGCCATGGTCGTCGACGAGGATTACCTGCGCGCGATGGAGTACGGCATGCCGCCGACGGGCGGTCTCGGCGTCGGCGTCGACCGCCTGGTCATGCTCCTCGCCGACGTCCAGACGATCCGCGACGTGATCCTCTTCCCGACGCTGCGCCCGGAGTAGGACCTGCAGGTGTACCGTTGCCCCCAGAAGGTGGTGACGGGGCATGTTCGAACGGTTCACCGACCGGGCCCGCCGGGTTGTGGTGCTCGCGCAGGAAGAGGCGCGGACGCTGAGGCACAACTACATCGGGACTGAGCATCTCCTGCTCGGGCTGATCCACGAGAGCGAGGGGGTCGCCGGCCGGGTCCTGGCCTCGCTCGGGGTCGAGCTCGAGCGCGTGCGCGAGCAGGTCGAGCAGATGATCGGGCAAGGCCAGGCCGTGCCCGCTGACCACATCCCGTTCACGCCCCGTGCGAAGAAGGTTCTGGAGCTGTCGTTGCGGGAGGCGCTCCAGCTGGGGCACAGCTACATCGGCACCGAGCACATCCTCCTGGGGCTCGTGCGCGAGGGCGAGGGCGTCGGCGCGCAGGTTTTCTCCAAGCTCGGTGTCTCACTGGAGCGCATCCGGCAGGAGGTCATCCGGCTCCTCGCCGGCCTACCGGGCCAGGAGCCGCTGGTCCACCGACGGCCGGGACCGCGGACGGGCCAGATCGAGCTGCTCGACGACCTCACCGACCCAGCGCTTACCGCGCTCGTCACCGCGCGAGCCGAGGCTCGGCGGGTGGGCCTGGACAACGTCGAGGTAGGCCCGCTGTTCGTCGCGCTGCTCGCCGCGCCGGAGAGTGCGGCGGCCCGCACGTTGACCGGCCCGGACCTGTCCGTTGAGCAGCTACGCGCCGCGCTCGGCGAGGACGTCGAGCGGCCCGCACCCGGCGACGCGACGCCCTTGCCGCTCAGCGCGAGCGCCCGAGCCGCCCTGCACAGCGCCGCCGCGACCCGCGCGGGCGGGGCGGTCGGCACCGGCCACATCGCGAGGGCGCTCGTCAGCGATGACGCGATCGCTGCGCTCCTCCGCGCGGCGGGCGCCGACGTCGGGAGCGTGCGGGAGGCCGCGGCGCGACTGGACGGCGACAGCGGGCTCCCGTAGGGGGCAGGGCTGGAACGCTGGGCCGGAAATCGCGGGACGGGGCTGATCCTGGCGCGGGTGATCCGGGCACGCTAGCGTAACGGGTCGCCATCCGGGCGGGACATCCTGCGGGCGTGTCCCGCCGACTCCCCGGAGAGGCTGGAGTCACGGAAACAGCCAGCGGGGTGAGTAGGACAAGGGCGTCTGGCTCAACCCCGGGTATGCAGTCGGCCCGATGCTACAGTTTTGGTTAGGCACCCGAGTAGGGGGCAGTGAATGTTCGAGCGATTCACCGACCGAGCCCGGCGGGTTGTGGTGCTCGCGCAGGAAGAGGCGCGAATGCTCAACCACAACTACATCGGCACCGAGCACATCCTGCTTGGGCTGATCCATGAGGGCGAGGGGGTGGCGGCCAAGGCGTTGGAGTCCCTCGGTATCTCGCTCGAGGGTGTGCGGGAACAGGTCGAGGAGATCATCGGGCAAGGCCAGACCGCGCCCGCTGGCCACATCCCGTTCACTCCGCGCGCGAAGAAAGTTCTGGAGCTGTCGTTGCGGGAGGCGCTCCAGCTGGGGCACAACTACATCGGCACCGAGCACATCCTGCTCGGGCTCATCCGTGAGGGCGAGGGTGTCGCCGCGCAGGTCCTGCAGAAGCTCGGCGCTGACCTCAACCGCGTCCGCCAGCAGGTGATCCAACTGCTCTCGGGCTACTCCGGCGGCGAGCCAGGTCAGGCCGGCGCGGGCAAGGCGGGCGTCTCGGGTGGCCCCGGTGACGACCCGAAGGGCTCGCCGGTGCTCGACCAGTTCGGCCGCAACCTCACCCAACTCGCCCGCGAGGGCAAGCTCGACCCGGTGATCGGGCGCCAGCGGGAGCTCGAGCGGGTCATGCAGGTCCTGTCGCGCCGCACGAAGAACAACCCGGTCCTGATCGGCGAGCCCGGGGTCGGCAAGACCGCGATCGTCGAGGGCCTCGCCCAGATGATCACCGTGGGCACGATTCCCGAGACCCTCAAGGACAAGCAGCTCTACACGCTCGACCTCGGCGCGTTGGTCGCGGGCAGCCGGTACCGCGGCGACTTCGAGGAGCGCCTGAAGAAGGTGCTGAAGGAGATCACGACCCGCGGCGACATCGTCCTGTTCATCGACGAGCTCCACACGCTCGTCGGCGCGGGCGCCGCCGAGGGCGCGATCGACGCGGCGAGCATCCTCAAGCCGATGCTCGCGCGCGGCGAGCTGCAGACCATCGGCGCGACGACGATCGACGAGTACCGCAAGCATCTGGAGAAGGACGCCGCGCTTGAGCGGCGGTTCCAGCCGATCCGGGTCGAGGAGCCGACCGTCGCGCACACGATCGAGATCCTCAAGGGCCTCCGTGACCGGTACGAGGCCCACCACCGCGTGACGATCACCGACGACGCGCTCGTCGCCGCCGGCAACCTCGCCGACCGCTACATCTCCGACCGGTTCCTGCCGGACAAGGCGATCGACCTCATCGACGAGGCCGGCTCGCGGCTGCGTATCCGCCGCCTGACCGCGCCGCCGGACCTGAAGGACCTCGAGGACGAGGCCGGGCGGATCCGCAAGCTCAAGGAGTCCGCGATCGACGAGCAGGACTTCGAGAAGGCCGCGCGCCTGCGCGACGACGAGAAGCGGGTCCTCGAGCGCAAGGCCGCCCGTGAGCGCGAGTGGAAGTCCGACGGCATGGACTCGGTGCTCACGCTCGACGAGGAGGACGTCGCCGAGGTCCTGTCCAACTGGACCGGCATCCCGGTGTTCAAGCTCACCGAGGAGGAGACCGCGAAGCTGTTGCGGATGGAGTCCGAGCTGCACAAGCGGATCGTCGGCCAGGAGGACTCTGTCGCCGCGGTCTCCAAGTCCATCCGCCGGACCCGGTCCGGTCTGAAAGACCCCAAGCGGCCGAGCGGCTCGTTCATCTTCCTCGGCCCCTCCGGTGTCGGGAAGACCGAGCTCGCGAAGACCCTCGCCGAGTTCCTGTTCGGTGACGAGGACGCCCTTATCCACCTCGACATGTCGGAGTACATGGAGAAGCACACCGTGTCCCGGCTGATCGGGTCCCCACCCGGCTACGTCGGCTACGAGGAGGGCGGCCAGCTCACCGAGGCGGTCCGCCGCCGCCCGTTCTCGGTCGTGCTGTTCGACGAGGTCGAGAAGGCCCACCCGGACGTGTTCAACGCGCTGCTGCAGATCCTGGAGGACGGCCGCCTGACCGACGCTCAGGGCAAGCAGGTCGACTTCAAGAACACCGTGCTGATCATGACGTCGAACCTGGGGACGAAGAACCTCGGCGTCCAGACCATGGGCTTCGCCGCCAAGCAGGACAGCCGTGACCTTTACACGCGGATGAAGGAGATGGTCCACGAGGAGCTCAAACGGCACTTCCGCCCCGAGTTCCTCAATCGGATCGACGAGGTGATCGTTTTCCACCAGCTCACCCTCGAACAGGTCAAGTCGATCGTCGACCTGATGATGCGGCGTATCCGGGAGCAGCTGAAGTCCAAGGCGCTCGAGATCGAGCTGACCGAGGACGCCAAGGCCTGGCTGGCCGAGAAGGGCTACGACCCGCAGCTCGGCGCCCGCCCGCTGCGCCGCACGATCCAGCGCGAGATCGAGGACCCACTCAGTGAGAAGATCCTCTGGGGCCAGTTCAGCGCCGGTCAGGTCATCGTCGTGGATGTCGAAGGCGGCGAGATCGTCTTCCGCACGATCGACTCCCCACCCGACGTCCCGGCGGTCGAGATGGCCGGCTCCGGCGGCGAGGACCGCGGCTAGACTGATTGTGGTGGTAGCGACGTGAAGACCTAGGGTTCAGCTCCCCTCCGGCAGTCATGGAAGCTCGGCGCCAAGAGTCGGCGGCCATGGGAGCGTGGGGGCGATCAACCCGGCACTGCGGGCGGACTGACGCTCGCGGGAATGTGGGCCCGGCGCCGAAGAGCGCCGGGCCTTCGCCGTTCCCGAGACGCTCGGGCACACATCCGGGCCGGCGGCTGCCCGGCACACCCGTCCGTCTTGCCGGGGTGCTCCTCGCGCACGTAGCCTCACGGCGCGGACCGACATTCATCGCCTGGGGAGCGCGTAGTGCGCCTGGTCGTTGCTCGCTGCACGGTCGACTACGCCGGACGGCTGTCCGCGCGGTTGCCGTCGGCGGTGCGTTTGGTGATGGTGAAGGCGGACGGGTGCGTCGCCGTGCACGCCGACGGCGGCGCGTACAAGCCGCTGAACTGGATGAACGCGCCGAACACGCTGGTCGTCGACGGGCCGGTCTGGACGGTGACGAGTCCGAAGGGCGAACAGCTGCGGATCACGCTCGAGGAGACGCTCCTCGACGTCACGCACGACTGCGGCGAGGATCCTGGCCTGGTCAAGGACGGTGTCGAGGCGCATCTGCAGGAGCTGCTCGCGGCGAACCCGGGGGCTCTCGGCGAGGGGCTCACGCTGGTCCGCCGCGAGTACCCCACGGGGATCGGACCCGTCGACCTGCTCTGCCGCGACGCCGAGGGGCGGGCCATCGCGGTCGAGGTCAAGCGGCGGGCCGAGATCGACGGCGTTGAGCAGCTCGCCCGCTACGTCGAGCGGCTCAACCACGATCCGCTGCTGCGGCCTGTGCGCGGTCTGCTCGCCGCGCAGCGGGTCCGGCCGCAGGCCCGTGTCCTGGCTGCCGATCGTGGCCTCGGTTGGGTCGAGATCGACTATGACCGGCTGCGCGGCCTGGAGCCGGGCGACCTCCGACTCTTCTGACGGTCGGTTGCTCGTGGGCTTCTCGTATCAATACGCGCCTGAGCGGCTCTGTTTCTTAGCACGCCTGTGTGGCGGCCGGCGGGAGGGAGTCCACCGTGAACGTTCGCGAGCGCCCGAAACCCATGACAACGGAGATACCAGCCCTTATCGGACGCCGTGTTGAGCTTGGAGCGCTCGAGCGGGCGCTGCGCTCCCTTGCCTCGGGGTCTGCGGGGGTGGTGCTGGTGGCCGGAGAGCCGGGCGTCGGAAAAACCCGCTTGCTGGCCGAGCTGTGCGCCCGGGGGGAGGAGTCTGGGCACCTGGTGCTGGCAGGGCGGCCGGCCGAGCTCGAGCGTGACCTGCCCTTCGGGGTGTTCGCGGCCGCTCTGGACGACCATCTGGCCTCGCTGGGTCCGGTGGGCCTCGAGGTTCTCGGCCCTCAGCGGGCTGCCGAGCTGGCCGGCCTGTTCCCGTCCCTGGCCCCGCTGGCCGGCGGGGCAGGGCTAGGGGGGCTGCCGGTGGAGCGTCATCGCGCGTACCGGGCCGTGCGGGCGTTGCTGGAGGTGTTGAGCAGGCCGCAGCCGCTGGTGCTGGTGTTGGACGATCTGCACTGGGCCGATCCCGCCTCCGTCGAGCTGGTCTGCCACCTGCTGGCCCACCAGCCGCAGAGCCCGGTGCTGTTGGCGTTGGCGTTCCGTCCCGCCCAGACATCTCTGCGGCTGGCTGCCGCCTTGGACGCGGCTGTCCGTGACGGGGTCGCAGTGCGGGTCGAGCTTGGGCCCCTGACCGCTGACGAGGCCGACGAGCTGGTCGGCCCGGGCATCGACCGCGCCACCCGCGAAGCGCTTTACCGGCACAGCGGCGGCAACCCCTTCTATCTCCAGCAGCTCATGCGCGGGGATTCCCGCCGCCGGGTCGTCCAGGCCGCGACATTGGCGGGCTTGGACGCCAACGGCGTCCCGGCGGCGGTCCGGGCGGCGCTCGCCAACGAGCTCGAGGGCTTGTCGGGGCAAGCGCGCAGCATGCTCTGGGGGGCGGCCGTGGCGGGCGATCCGTTCGAGCCCGATCTCGCCGCGCAGACGGCAGGGGTCGGCGAGGCGGAGGCGCTGGTGGCCCTCGACGAGCTGCTGCAGCTCGACCTCGTCCGGCCAACGGCCGTTCCGTGCCGGTTCCGGTTCCGTCACCCGATCGTGCGCCGGGCTGTCTACGAGTCGACGGGAGCCGGCTGGCGGCTGGGCGCCCACGCCCGGGCGGCAGCTGCCCTGGCCGCGCAGGGGGTTTCGCCCTCAGTCAGAGCCCACCATGTGGAGCGCTCGGCCAAGGCGGGCGACAAGGCGGCGATTGCCCTGCTGGCCGAGGCAGGCAAGGCGACGGCGCCCCGGGCTCCGGCCACGGCGGCGCGCTGGTTCGCGGCGGCGTTGCGCCTCATGACCGACGGGCACGGCGCCCAGCAGCGGCTGGAGCTGCTCGTGGCGCTGGCGACGGCGCTCGGCTCGGCCGGTCAGCTCGAGGACAGCCGCGTTGTGCTTTGTCAGGCGCTTGAGCTGTCTGTCCCCGGGTGCGCGGCGCTGCGCGTGCGTCTGGTCGCGTTGTGCGCCGGGGTCGAGCGTCTGCTCGGGCGCCACCAGGATGCCCACGCCCGTCTGGTGGGAGCCTTGCGGGGCATAGACGACGACCGCTGTCCCGAAGCGGTCGCGCTCAAGGTCGAGCTGGCCGTGGACGCGCTGTACGCCTCCGACTTGACCTCCGCACGGGTATGGGCGGAACAGGCGTGCGTGGCTGCTCAGGCGCTCGACGACCGGGCTTTGACCGTCACCGCGGCGGGCGCGCTCGCCCTCGTCGAATACGCCCTGGGCGACACGGGCAGCGCCGGTGCCCACCTTGACGACGCGACCGCGCTTCTCGACGAGTTGGCCGACGACGAGCTCGCCGCCCGTCTCGACGCCGCGTACTACCTGGGATGGGCGGAATTCTTCATGGAGCGCTTCGACGACGCCATTCGGCATCTCGAGCGCGGCGGCGTCGTGTCCCGGGCGACCGGCCAGGGCCATCTGCTCGTGCCGATGACGCTCGGGCAGGTGTCCGCGCTCGCCATGCGCGGGCAGCTGGCGCAGGCAGGCGAGCTGGCCGACGCCGCGGTCGAGGCGGCACGCCTGTCCGCCAACGCGCAGTCGCTGTCCTGGGCGCTGTGGGCTCGCTGCTGGGTGCACACCATGACCGGCGACTTGCCGGCCGCCCTCGCCGCCGGCACCGAGAGCGTCGAGCTGGCGTCCACGTTGGACCCCAGCCTGCTCTCGGCGACCAGCGGCTCGGTGCTCGCTCCCGTGCTGCTGGAGGTGGGCGAGGCCGAGCGCTGCCGCGCAGAGCTGGTCGCCGCCATCGACGGTCCCGACCTGCCGTTGGCTGTTCCGGTGGTCAAGTGTGTCGGTTACGAGCTGCTCACCCGCGCCGAGCTTGCGCTCGGCCGTGTCGAGGCGGCAAAGGAGTGGGCGCGCCGCGCTGATGCCATCGCCGGAGGGCTGGCCCTGCCGGTGACCACAGGTTTGGCGCGCCGGGCGCGGGCGGCGGTCCTGCTCGAGTGCGGCCAGCCCCGACCGGCGGCCCAGCTGGCGCTCGCCGCGGCCGAGGCGGCGGAAGCGGCTGGCGCCCGCATCGAGGCGGCCCGCTCCCGCATCCTGGCCGGCCGGGCGCTCGCCCAGTCCGGTGACCGCAAGGCTGCGTTGGTCGAGCTGGAGCGGGCCGAAACCGCGCTGGCCGCGTGCGGCGCCCGGCGTTACCGCGACCAAGCCGCCCGCGAGCTGCGCCGGCTCGGCCGCCGGGTGCGCCGCCCACGTAACAGGACGAGCGCACCTGGTGTGGAGTCGCTCACCGAACGCGAGCTGGAGGTCGCCGATCTGGTCGCTGAGGGCAAGACCAACCGCGCGATCGCCGCCGCCCTGTGCATCAGCGAAAAAACCGTCGAGACCCACCTCTCCCACATCTTCACCAAACTCAGGGTCTCCTCCCGGGCCGCCGTCGCGGGCATCACCACCCATTACCGGCAAAGTCCCAGGCCGTAAGCCGCCGCCTCTCGGGCGGGCCGACAGGGCGCTTGACGGGCCGCGCTTCCCGCTGCCTGCATCGACTGGCTCGTCATATGTCAAAGCAGTCGACACGGAGCTCGGCCGGTCGTTCGAGGACGGGTCGACCTGTCGGTCAGCCAGTGGCAGAAGCTCACGATGGGACGGGCGCTGATGCACCAGCAGCCGCTCCTGCTCGTGCTCGACGAGCCGACGGCCAACCTGGACGCCCAGACCGAGCACGCGCTGTTCGAGCGCTACGCCAACGCGGCCAGACGAGCCAACCAGAGCACGATCACCGTGTTCGTCTCCCACCGCTTCTCCACCGTGCGCATGGCCGACTGGATCGTCGTGCTCGACCAGGGCCGTGTGCGCAAGGTCGGGGCAACCATGACCAGCTGATGGCGGCAGACGACCCCTACGCCGCGCCCTACCGCCTGCACGCCAACGGCCGCGCTCCCAACGCGGCGAGCACGCGCTCGGCCAGGTCGAGCAGCGCGTGGTCGCCGAGCGTCTCGACCGCCGCTGCCTCTGCATGATTCGTACGCATGTTCGTATTATGTCATAGAGCGGTCAGGTTCGCAAGTATTTACGGAGATATTGTGGGTGCAAGTGGCTTTCGCACTTTTCGAGCGGGGGGCGGGTGGTCTGTGGCCAGTGAAGCGGCCGGGCGGCCCGGGTCTGAGCTGAGCGGGGTAACGAGTGGTCCAGGGCTGGACAAAACCACCCCTTAGACTGTTAGTGGCTCACTATCAGTCTAAGGGGTGGCAGGATGACACGGCTGGACACACCCGACCAGCCGCGAGTGCTGTGCGGCTCGCTGATCACTCTGCGGCGAAAGTGCGGCAAACCCGGCTGCCGCTGCGTCCGGGGCGCTTTGCACGAAACCCCGGCGCTGTCCTACAGCGTCGCCGGGCGCACCAAGATGCTGACGCTGAAAGCCGCCGACGTCCCAGCAGTGGCGGTCGCGGTGGCGCGTTACCGGAGCGCGCTGGCCGAGTTGGAGGCCGAGGCCCGAGCCGGGTTGGAGGAGCTGCGGGTCCGTGTGCAGGCCGAGCGGGCAGCGTCGCGGGGCAAGGGCCGATGAGCGGCGCGGCGGAGTGGGCGACGCTGCTGACCGGCGCTCAGGCGGTGTTCACTGCTCCGTCGTTCGCGATCTTCGCCGACCTGGTCACCGGCTGGGCGCTGTGCCCGGGCAGGCGCACGATCACCCGCGTCATCGGCGTCGTCGACCCCGATCACCGTCGCGCGCACGACGCCTGTCACCGGTTCGTGCGCACCGGGC
>JBOGEB010000155.1:0-10793 GCA_050743125.1 Egibacteraceae bacterium | reverse complement strand
GTGACCTCTCGCCGGGCAAGCTAGCCGGAGGCAAACGACTGCAACGACGCACCCGCAGGCGGCGGCTGCAATCCCGACTTAGGGGCAGATACGCCCCTAACTCCGGGTTGCGGGACCCCGCGACGAGCGCGACAGCGATATACCCGTCGTGCCGTCATCCCTGGCTGTCGGAGGGTCTGCGGGGCAGATCAGGTCGGCCTGGGTTTCGTTTGGGGCTGGTTTCGGCGGCGCAGGCGTTGAGCGTCAGTCCTGCTCGGCGAAGGACTGCTTGACCCGCCAGATGCTGGACGGGTAGCGCAGGCGCAGCTGACGCCAGCCGCCCAAAAGGTCGTTGGCTTGGTGGCTGGCTTTGTACTTGGACACCGCGAGGAGGTATTGCGCCTGCGCAGCGGCGTGGCTGGTCGGGAAGCGTCGTACGACCTCGGCGTACAGCTGGGCGGCGCCGGCGTCGTCGTGGGTGCGCAGGCGCGCTGTGGCCTCGCCGACGAGCAGTTGCGGGACGAACTCGAACGGCGGCAGGTAACCGTTCCAGGCGTAGTACTCGAACCCGTCGGGGTCCAGCACGCGCAGGTCGGGGGTCCACACCTGCCGATAGCGCTCGACGATCGGTTCGCCGGCTTTGTCTTGGGTGTTGATCTGCACGCCGATGAAGTGGGCGGCGATGGTGTCGGCCACGGTCTGCTCTGGGTACGTCACGGCACCCAACGTCTGGCAGCCCCCTCACGTGGGTGAGAAGAAGTCGAGCAGGATCCGTTTGCCCGCGTCCTTGGCGAGGCGGCAGGCCTCGTCGAAGCCGGTGCTCCAGACGGTTCCACTCATTTCGGTTCCTTCTCGACGCGAGCGGTCGTGACCTTTCGATTCCCAAAGTATCGGCCAGTTGACGCCTTCACGGTCGACGCCAAACGCGACGTTTTCAGCTGTACGGCGGCGACGCACGGCGACTTGACCGGACACCCGACATGGAGATCCCCCGAGTGGAGCATGCGACGGCGATCCCGACAGTTGCTGCGCGCTCCGGCCGCCGACCGGTTGTGGCGCTGCGTGCCTGCGTCTCGTGTTGCCTGTCCCGAGGTTGTCCGGGCTCGTGGCCTGCCCGAGGCGGCAGACCGGCCGCGGCCCAGGTCGGCGCCGGTGGTGTGCCTGCCGAAAGATGCCAGCTCGTGGCTGCTATGTGTGGGACGTCAGGTTCGAAAGGCATGAGTTCTTAGAACGTGTGCCGAGAATTCGCGCAGTCACCCGGGATGCGGCTCGCGCAAGCCGTGCGGCTTTCTTCGCAGTCGCGCGAGGCCGCATCCGGCACCCACGTCAGCGGTCTGACCTGCGGTCTCCGAGCGCCACGCGGACTGGTGCGGGCGTCGGCGCCGCTGCGCGCCCACCCCGCTGCGCCGGTTGCAGCTTTCCTTCGGATGCAAAGGAAAGCGGGAGCCGAACTGCCGCCTTGCCCATCTGCCCTGCAACGTTCCTTCGGATGCAGAGGAAAGTCACCCGCCTGCCGGCAGCAAGGCCGCGATTCTCAAAACACGTACTTAGTCATCGTCCGCGCCAAGCCAGTTGGGAGGTATGCAACGCTTGGTCGGCAATGCGACGGGCTGCGTCGGTACGAAGAGCGTCCCGCGAGGAGTCGATCCAACCCTGGACGCCGACGTAGCCGGCCGCCCGGTATTCGACAGCCTGGATGAGGCATTCGAGCTTGTCGGCGTCTTTGGCGCAGTGTGCCTCAACGGTGGCTTGGGCCTCGTACTCGGTAACGGCCTCCTGAACGATCTTGCGCACAGCATCCGGAAGTTGCGTGGTCTGATCGGCGGTAATCACCTCGTTGCTAGCCACCTTCACATAGGGTTTGGCGGTCTGGGGGAGGTCCCCGATGCGGGTCTCCTGAGAGTCGTGCCACAGCGCGAGAAACGCCGCTCGCATTGGGTCAGCTCCTTCCATGGCGGCGAGCATCGCCGCGAGTTGTGAGACACGCAGGCTGTGCTCAGCCACTGACTCCGGGTCCCGCACACCAACATGCCACCAGCCGGAGCGACGCAATCGCTTGAGCACACCCAGCTCGAAGGCAAAGCTCGCAACGGCCCCGGCTTCGTGATCATGCTCGTCCTGCACGGACACAGTCATTTCCTATCGTTCAGCGAGGCGTATGGCGTACGCGAGAGCCGGCAGTTTCTGACGCGTCTGAGCCGACAGCTCACGGTCATCCATGAGTTGCTCGATCCGCTCCCGCGCAAGCGAGCGCAGCGTAGTATGAATTTGCAGCAAAGACGGACGCGCCTGGAGCAGTGTCCATAGGGTGTGAATGTTTAAATCGGCGTGCTCGGATCCCACCTCCAGACGGTTCAGAAGGTGACGCAACAGAGTGCTGCCATCCCAAGATGAAACGTCTGTTACAACCATGAACACGTCGTCTGGTTCAATATGCGGGATCTCTCCGACCCAGTAGGCCCAGTAATTAAGGTTTGCTACCTCTTGCTGCTCGTTGGCGAGCCCGTGCTGCACAAACGCTTGAACAGGGTCGCGATCCCCGAAGCGGGCGAGGGTCAGCGCCGAGGAGCGCACCGCAGCCCAAGTCGGAACATCGGTGCCCGGGTGGGCGCAATGCCACGCCCGACGCTGCTCCGAGCGCAACCACTCCGCGGACTCTGACCGCGCGTCAAAGCCTAGCAGGTAGATCGCCTGTCGACGCGGCAAAATGGTGTCACTGTATGTGCTTGCCTCAGCGGTTACAAGAAGGTAATCGAAAAAGCGTGCGCGTTCCGTCTCATCGAGACCGAACGCATCAACCCGATGCCTGCAGTGGTTTGACCGCAAACTTTCCAGGAATCGTATCCGGTCTGGCACTACACCCGTAAACGGCCATGTGATCATGTTCGTCAGATCACGCTTGTGCACGAAGCTGGCGAGCAGGTGATTGTCTTGTCCAGCTAGGTCACTACCAACCTCGACGGCTTCGGAGATTATCATATCTGCACTCAAGGCTTCGTCCAAAGTATCGACAATGACCGGCGGCGCTCCCAATCTAATCAGCCGGATTCTCAGACGCACGAACTCGGCTGCGGGCAGGGTGGTAAGCGGTTTCAGTCCGCTCTCCTGGCGGCCTTTCTCTAACTGGGTGATGGAGACTCGGTGATAGCCCGCCTGCCGGGCAAGGGCGTCTTGGGTCAGGTTCACGGCTCTTCGCAGACGACGCAGCTCACGGCCGAACTCCTCCTTGAGGAGCTGAATGCTGCCCTCGACCCCCGTTGGCTGGTCATTCTCCCATCCTTGCGTAGTTTGCCGGCTTACTGCCGATTTGCTGATGTAGGCAAATGTAGGAGTCTGTCTCCTACCTGGCCTACACAGCCTCTGAAGGCGTCTACTTCCCCTCGACGACATGGCGCAGGAGGCTAGTCTCCTGTCCCCCCCTGACGGGGAGTCTGCCACATGCTCAGCGCAGGGTGCGAACCGGAACGCTCGGTCTTCTGGATGGACAGTCGTGCTTCACGAGGGTGGTTCGGACATGATGCTCCTATGTCCGCCGCGCTGTTCCAATATCACTCGGTGTGGAGAAAACTGTTACGTCATTGGTTGGCGCGAAGGAGACGGAGCTTATTTGTGCGATTCGCGCAAACGATTCGGCGGTGCCGAAGATAATCTCTCATTCGGTTGCAAGGGCCTGTGATCCCGAGCTGCTCTTCCGATCGGGAAAAAGCGATCATGCGTTGGATCAGGCGCAGCGAGCAAAGGCAGTGCCTGAGCTGCGCCGCTCGGCACGACGTGACAATCGGAGGGTGGCGTATGGCGCGGTCGCAGGCTGGACGCGACGATGAGTGCTTGGAGGCCACGACAGTGAACCGCGCGGGCAAGCGGTGGCCTCGCCGCACGGCGGTGGTCTTCGACAAAGGATTCGTCACGATGACGTTGCGGACTCCATGCTGTCAAGAGCAGGTCGAGCGGTCGCGGATGTTCTTCTCCACCGGCGCTCGAAACGTGCGTTGCGAAGGCTGCCAGGATCGCTACCAGGTCGCCTTCGAGGGTGATCTCGTAAAGGAGCCTACGGCGGTATGGAAACCGGAATAGACGTCCCACAGACGGCGGGAGGGAGCGGGACAACCCCAGTCCTCTTCCGGGCGCCAATCCTCCCCCTTTGGTCTGGACGGTGATCGACCGATGATCTGTGACGACGACAAGACCGTCGTTACCCGGCAGGAGCCCGGTTCCGAGTCGCTTGGCGAGGTCGAAGCGTTGTGCGGGGAGATCGTCGCCGAGCTGCGCGAGGTGGTCGAGATGTTCGCCACCTATCGGCAGACCATCGGCGACGCTGCCCGGCTGATCGCTCGGGCTGCCGTCTCTCCGGCGGTCGGCGGCCCGCAGGCTGGCGAGCTGGCCCGGGAGCTGGCGCGGATGGCCCACGTCGAGGAGGAGGTCGAGCGGCTCCTGCTCCTCGGGGGTGAAGGGTGACGCTCACGCGTGTGAACGAAGCAGCCTCACGTCGATAGGGGCCGACCGGAGCTCCACCGGTCTGGCCTGAACACGAGACGGCCCGGGATGCCCCCTGCCCCCAGGCCGTCTCGCCATGCTGCTCCACACCAAACTCAGGCAGACATTCAGCCGGAATAACGCTCACACCGTGATCTCGCCTGACCTGACCGCCCGTACCACCGATGTGACGTCATGTCGCGTGCAGCGGGGCGGTCAAGGTGGGTACTGCACCGGGTCGTGGTTCGCTGCTCGCTTCCACACCCTTCAGATGCGCGCGCTCGTCGCGCTGTCGCCCGACAGGGCTACGGCGTGTACTGCTCCTCGAGGTCGATGACCTTGCCGCCCTCCACCTTGACCCAGAAGCCTTGGACTGCGGCAGGGACGACGCGAGCGACTCGAGCGTGGCGCCCTTCAGCGTCGCGCTGCCGCCCTTGAGCACCGGACCCCGACGCCGCGGTGGACGGGGAGCGTGCACAGCCTCGGGTTGTCGTTGACGATGAAGAGGTCGATGTGCTCGCTCGGGCCGATGACGCCGTGCTCCCGCGCGGCCTTGTCGGCCTCGGCTCCCGTGAGGAAGTAGGCGAGGTCGAACGTCAGGGAGGGCGCTTTGACATCCACGCGCTTGACGAGGCCGAAGTGGCGGCCGTCCTCGAGCTGGGCTTTGGGCGGCTCGCTGGCCGGCCGGGGTGAGGGCGCCGGCGCTGCGGTTTCGGTAACGGTGACCGTCTCCGTGACCGTTGCGACCTGGCCGGCTGCTGATCTGTTCGGGCGCCCGCAGCCACCGAGCGCCAGCGCGCCCAGCGCAGGCAAAGGATCAGGTTGCTTCGCGTCATCTCTGCCCTCCGCGCCGTGTTTCACCCAGCATGCACCATACGCGGAGGTGTGCGATGGCTGAGCGCCTGATCGACCTGCGCAGCGACACCGTCACGAAGCCGACCCCGGCGATGCGCGCGGCGATGGCGGAGGCCGAGGTCGGCGACGACGTCTACGGCGAGGACCCGACGGTCCGCCGGCTGCAGGAGGCCGCTGCGGCCCGTTTCGGCCGCGAGGCGGCGCTGTTCTGCCCCTCGGGGACGATGTGCAACCAGCTGTGGCTGCGCGTGCTCGCCCGGCCGGGCACCGAGGTCGTCGTCGAGGCCGACGCGCACCTCGTGAACTACGAGGCCGGCGCGGGCGCCCTGCTCTGCGGCGTCCAGTTCCGCACCCTGCAGGCGCGTTACGGGCTGCTGGAGGCGGCCGACGTCGCGGCGGCGATCCGGCCGAACGGCTTCCCCTTGACGCCGACGTCGCTGGTCTGCGTCGAGCAGACGCACAACCGGCGTGGCGGGACCTACTACCTGGTGGATCACCTCGTGGCGCTCCGGAAGGTGTGCGACGACGCCGGCGTGCCGCTCTACATGGACGGCGCGCGGGTGTTCAACGCCGCCGTGGCCTCGGGCACGGACCCGGCCGAGTACGGGGCGCTCGTCGACGGGCTGATGTTCTGCGTGTCGAAGGCGCTCGGCGCCCCGGTCGGGTCGCTCATGGTCGGTGACGCCGACGCGATCGCCGAGGCGAGCGTGTGGCGCCGCCGGTACGGCGGGGCGATGCGCCAGGTCGGCGTGCTCGCCGCCGCCGGGCTGGTGGCCCTGGAGCGGATGGTCGACCGGCTCGCCGCCGACCACGCGAACGCCCGCCTGCTCGCCGAGGCCGCCGCCGAGGTCCACCCTGGCGGCGTCGACTTGGCTCAGGTTGTGACGAACATCGTCTACCTCGAGGACGTCGATGCGCCGGTTGTGGCTGCGGCGTTGCGCGCGGAGGGCGTCCTCGTCGGAAGGATGGACCAGCGGACGGTGCGGATGGTCACGCACCCAGACGTCTCCGCCGCCGACTGCCGCCGCGCCGCTGACGCGCTCCGGCGCGTCTTCGCCAACCGGTGAGCGCGTGACCCAGGCGAAGACTCATGACCCATTTCGCGGCATGCTGGCAGCGCCACGCGAGCCGACTGCCGAAAGGCACCGCGATGACCACAATCCGTGCCCGCCTCGTCGATGCCGCCATCGCCGCGTACGCCCTGGAGCACTCCAGCCACCCCAGCCAGGCCCAGCGTGAGCTTGCCGCGGTCACGGCACAGCGCACAGGGCGGTCAGCCCCGATGCAGATCGGCCACGACCAAGCCGAGTTCATGGAGATGCTGGCCCGCGCAATGGGGGCGAAACGAGCGATCGAGCTGGGCACGTTCACGGGCTACTCGGCGATCGCCCTGGCCCGCGGGCTCGGTCCGGACGGGCGGCTGCTGTGCTGCGACGTCAGCGAGGAATGGACGGCCATCGCACGGGAGCACTGGATCCGCGCTGGGGTCGCCGACCGCATCGAGCTACGGCTTGGCCCGGCTCTGGATACGCTGCGCTCGCTGCCGGCCACCGAGCAGTTCGACCTGGCGTTCATCGACGCCGACAAGCCCGGCTACCTCGCCTACTACGACGAGCTCGTGCCCCGGCTGCGTTCCGGCGGTCTCATACTGGTCGACAACACGCTGTGGTCAGGACGTGTCTTGGACCCTGCAGCCGACGACGAGGACACCGCTGCGCTGCGCGAGTTCAATGACCGGGCGGCTGCGGATCCCCGTACTCGCGTCGTGCTGTTGCCGGTCTGGGACGGGCTGACCGTCATCCAACGCGAGTAGCGTGTCAGGCTCGCCGGTCAGCCTGCCGACAACCGCGTTCGGCTGGTGGCCCCGGCGGACCACTAGGTCAACAGGAAGGCAACGTAGGCGGCGTATCCGGCCAGGAGCGCCAGGCCCGTGATGCGAGGCACTCGCCGTCGGCGACCGCCCAATCCGAGGACGAGCAGCGGCAGACCGGCAGCCACCCATGCGACCACACGAAGGTCGCTGGCGTCCAACGGCCGGATGAGCGCCGGGGCGCCGAGGGTGACGGTGGCGTTGTAGACGGCCGAGCCGACGATTCCGGCGACGGCCAGCTCCTCGACGTCGCGCCGCGCCGCCGACCAGACCAGCGCGAACAGCTCTGCCGTTGTGGCCAACGCGACGAACGTGGCGCCCACCGCGCCGTCGGCCACACCAAGGGTGGCGACCACGCGAACAGCGCCCTCGACAGCGGCCCACCCACCCGCGGCCATGACCCCGATCCCCACGAGGGCGAGCAGCAGCCCACGGGCCGTCCCACGATGCGCGCGCGGCGCGTCTGCCTGATCGGCTACTTCCTCCTCCAACTCGGCGAGCTCGCCGACGGCTGGTGGAGCCTGCTCCAGCCTCCACACCATGCCGACGAGGGCCACGTAGAGCACGAGCAGCCCGCCGCCCTCCCAACGGGTCACCGTTGCGTTCAGTGTCGTCAACGCGGCCACGACGCTGCTCAGGGTGGCGCCGAGCAGATACCGGCTCACGCGACCGCCGACGGGGACGCCACGGAGCAGCGCAGCGGCCCCCACAACGGCGCTGAGCATGGTGACGTTCGCGCCGAGCGCGTCACCGACCGAGATCGCCGTCCGGCCCCGGACCGCGGCCAGCACAGCGGTGAACAGCTCCTCGGGCTCGGCGCCAGCGAGCAGCAGGCCGACAGCGAGCACGCTGACGCCGAGCTGGCGCCCGGCCCGGGCCGCGTTCTCAGCGAACATCTCGGCGCCTGCCACCAGCAGGGCTCCAGCCAGGAGCAGCAGCAGAAACCCCGCCATCAGCACCTCTTGAGGTCGACCGCAACGCCTGGCCCCATCATGCCTTTCGTCATGTGTCGAAACCGCCCGGGGCTGCGCCGACGAAGGCTCACCAGGGCGTCTCACCGCGGGAAAACCCGCTGATGACCAGCGGAACCGCCCAGGCGCCGCGCGCGGTGTGATCGACGCTGACCGTTCCCACCGTTCCCGCCCAACCCGCGTTCAAGGTCTGGTCCAAGTCCCGACGTAGGAGGATGCCTGGAGGGTGAAGAGTTCGGCGTAGTGGCCGCCAAGGGCCATCAGCTCGGTGTGGGTGCCGTGCTCGGCGAGGCGGCCGTCGGCCAGGACGTAGATGCGGTCGGCTGAGCGCACCGTGGAGAAGCGGTGCGAGATGAGCAGGACAGTGCGGCCGGCGAAGAGCGTGCGGATGTGGGCGAACAGCTTGTGCTCGGCGCGGGCGTCCAGCGCGGCCGTCGGCTCGTCGAGGATCACGAACGGGGCGTCGCGGAAGAACGCGCGCGCCAGGGCGACCCGTTGCCATTGGCCGACCGACAAGTCGGTGCCGCCCTCGAACTCCGGGCCCAGGAGCGAGTCGTACCCGCCCGGTAGCGCGGTGAGGAACTCGTCAGCGCCGGCCTGGACGGCCGCATCGACGATGCCCGCCCGGTCAGTGGCCCGCTCGCAGTGTCCGACCGCGATGTTGTCCGCCGCCGACATGAGGTACGTGAAGTAGTCCTGGAACAGCACCGCGACCGACTGGCGCAGCTCGTGCGGATCGAGCTCGGCCACATCGACTCCGTCCCACAGGATCCGCCCGGACTGCGGCCGGTAGAGCCGGCAGAGCAGCTTCGCGAGCGTGGTCTTGCCCGACCCGTTCTCACCGACCAGCGCGATGACCTCGCCGGCACGGAGCTCCAGGGACACGCCTTCCAGGGCTGGCCGGTCCCCGGACGGGTACGTGAAGGTCGCGTCCTCGACGACGAGCCGCTCGAAGGCTGCCGGGGACGGCCCCTCCGGCGTCGGCTCCCGCGCCTCAGTCGAGGCGAGGAACGCCGTGAGGTCCTGTACGAACGGCGCCGACAGGAACAGCAGGTCGGCGCCGAACGCCGCGCTCCGTAGGCGCGAGCCGAGCACGAGCACCGCGGCAGCGGTGGCGCTGGTGTCGGGCAGGCTCATGCGCCCCGACAACGCGAGCGCGAGCAGCCCCACGAGGGCCGCGCCGACGGCCAGCGCGCTCGCCAAGCCGGCGATCAGGGTGATGCGGAGTTGGGTCCGCACCATGCTCCGTAGCTGGGCGAGGCGCTCGTCGGTGCGGTGCTCCCAGCGACCGCGCAGATAGCCGGCCAGCCCCAAGGCGCGCACCTCCTTCGCGTGGCCGCGGCCGGTGAGCAGGCTCAGCAGGTAGCCGCGCTCGCGCTCGGCGGGGGTCAGGCTGCAGAAGAAGTTGAAGAACACCTGGCCCCTGCGGACCCCAGCGATCCAGAGTGGGACCGCGGCGAGCAGCGTCAGGGGAAGGATCAGCGGCTGCAGCGCGACGAGCGCTATCGACACGCCAGCGATCCCCAGCACCGAGCTGCTGAGCGCAACGAGCCCCCGGACGAGCTGGTACGGGCGGTAGGAGGCGCTCATGGAGGCGCGCTGCAGCCGATCGTGGAACGCGGGCGTCTCGAACGCCTCGAGCTCGACGGTGCAGGTGACGTCGAGGATCCGTTGCTCGGCGTGCAGGGCGACACGCTCGCTCAGCAGCTCGTCCCGCGTGTTGGCGACCGCGCCCGCCAGCGCCACCAGGAGCCCGACGATGAGGACGATCGCGACCTCCAGGACAACCCTCGACGCCGCACCGGGCCTGTTCGCGGCGACCGTGGCCAGCAGGTCGCGACCGGCGAGGATCGGAACGACCAGGCCGAGCCCGGACACCGCCTGGAGACCGGTGACGATCAGCAGCTCGCCGGGCGCGGCGGCCCAGACCAGCCGCACCGCCTGCGCGGTCATCTCCGGAAGCCGCCGCAGCGGGACCTGCGCCTCCGGGCTGTGCAGGTCGTAGATCGTGACCGGCTTGCGCTCAGGCCCACCATCGGACTGCGCGCTCTCCGGCTGACCCCCGTTCGCGCTGCTCATGACTCGATTGTGCCCTCATCGCAACGAACCGCGGCCTTTTGCGGCTCTTGGCGTGTGTCGGTCGGGTGGTGTCGGGCGGTCGTCGCGTCTGCTGCCCCCAGGCTCCGACGCTCCACGATGTTTGGCGCCGGCAGAGACGCCGGCCGTGCGGGCGCACGTCACCGCGCTGACACCAGCCTGTCCAGGCAGCCACTCCGCTCACCACCCACACACACAAAGATCTCTCCGCAAACCCTTGCCAACCGTACCGCCACATGGCATACTACGAACATGAGTACGAAACAGGTCCAGAGTGCGGCAGTCGAGACCCTCGACGGCAGCGCGCTGCTCGACCTGGCCGAGCGCGCGCTCGCCGTGCTGGGCGCTCAGCCGTTGGACGGGCAGGTCGACGACACGACGTTGGCCGAGTCGGTCGAGCGGCTGCACCGGCTGGAGACGGTCGTGGCGGGAGAGAAGCTGCGGCGGGTCGCGCAGGTCGACGCGCGTCAGGCGTGGCGGGCCGAGGGCGCGCGGTCGACCGCGGACCTGCTGGCCCGGCGGCTGCGGCTGACCCGGGGGGAGGCCCG
>JBOGEB010000154.1:6390-10880 GCA_050743125.1 Egibacteraceae bacterium | reverse complement strand
CGGGTTGGTCGACATCGAGGTGCGCCGGCACGTGGACGGCACCCGTCTCACCATGCGCCGAGCCCTACGGCGTTAGAGGTTGGGCATAAATAACGTTGCTGTTTTCCCGATGTGCAGTGACGCGGCGCGCCGGCGCCGCACGCCTCGAGCGCGTGCCGGCCGCTGGTCGCAGCGACCCCCGCCGCGTCCGCCTGCAGCTGACCCAGCGTCATCGTGAGCAGCCCATTCTGACTGTGCGTGACGCATGTCAGCGCTGTGGCCAGGAATCGTCATATGGCCAGGGTTCGTCACGCATACGTGACGAACCCTGGCCACAAGGGCGAACACCGCCCAAACGACAACGCTATTTCGACCCGGGTACTTAGAGTGTGTCTGAGAAGTATTCCGGGGGTCGCGTCGCGTCGGGTTCCGCTCCTTTCGCCCACGGGGCAAGGCCGCGATTCTCAAACACGTTGTTAGAGGTTGCCGCGCAGGGCCTGCTCGCGCTCGATCGCGGCGAACAGCGCCCTGAAGTTGCCCTCCCCGAAGCCGTGGGAGCCGTGCCGCTCGATCACCTCGAAGAACACCGTCGGCCGGTCCTGGACGGGTTCGGTGAAGATCTGGAGGAGGTAGCCCTCGTCGTCGGTGTCGATGAGGATCTCCTGCGCGGCAAGGGTCTCGGGGTCCACGTCGATCGTCGACCAGTCCAGCCGGGCGGCGACCTCGTCGTAGTACGTGTCAGGCACCCGCATGAAGCGGATCCCGTTGGCCCGCAGCGCCCTCACCGTCGCGACGATGTCCTGGGTCGCCAGCGCGAGATGCTGAACGCCTGGCGACCGGTACGCGTCGAGGTACTCCTCGATCTGGGAGCGGCGGCGGCCCTTCGCCGGCTCGTTGATCGGCAGCTTGATCCGGCCGGTCCCGTCCCACAGGACCTTGCTCATGAGCGCCGAGTACTCGGTCGAGATCGCCTTGTCGTCATAGTGCACGAGCTGCGTGAACCCCAGGACGCTCACGTAGAAGTCGGCCCAGGCGTCCATGCGTCCCAACTCGACGTTCGCGACGACGTGGTCGACGGCCTCCAGGCCGGCGGAGGTCGCGTGGGCCGTGGTGCCCGCTGGACGGAACCCGGGCAGGAACACCCCGGACCAGTTCGACGCGTCGACGAAGCTGTGGATCGTGTCGCCGTACGCCTTGATCGCCGAGACGACGACCTTGCCCTCGGCGCCGGTGAGCACCTCGGGTTCGCGGGCGGGCTCGGCGCCGCGCTCGACGGCGACACGGAACGCCTCCTCGGCGTCGGGGACGGCGAACGCGAGGTCCGTCACGCCGTCGCCGTGCTCCGCCTGATGCCGGACGGCGGGTGAGTCCGGACCCAGCCCGGCAGTCAGGACGAAACGGATGTCGCCCTGGGCGAGGACCCACGAGACCCGGTCCCGCACCCCCGTCTCGGGCCCCGCGTACGCGATCGGGGTGAACCCGAAGGCGCTCCGGTAGTAGTGGGCCGCCTGTTTCGCGTTCCCGACGGAGAACTCGACGTGGTGGAAGCCTTGGATGGGCATCAGATCGGTCATCTGTGCGCCTCCTCGTTGAGCCGCGCAGGCGGGATCGCCGCCCTCACATCTCTGGCGGTCGCAGGTCGAACTCGGCGTCGCTGATCCGAAGGAACGCTACCGGCGGACCGCCCTCCAGGTGATCCATGATCGCCGGAACGTCCTCCTCCGTCACCCCCCCGTACCAGACGTCGTCGGGATAGACCACGACGACCGGGCCGACCATGCACGCCTCCAGGCACCCACCGGCGACGATCTTCACGTCCGTGAGCAGCCGCCGCCCCTGCTCCTCACGCAGGGCGTTGAAGACGTCAGCGGACCCGTTGTTGATGCAGCTCGGCCGGGGATGGGTCTGATCCCGTTGGTTGATGCAGACGAACACGAACCTCTCGGGCTTGGGCATGGCGTGTCTCGGCCTTAAGGGGTTGGAGCTATCCACGCAGACTCTATGTCAGCCGAGATCATGGACGAGCCCCGTCACCCTGACGACGAGCGAGCGACCGCTGTCGGGGTGGAGTCCGCCGGAGGTGGCCTGCAAGGACGACAGGAGAGGTGTACGCAGGGTTGATTCCTCGACAGCGACTGTAGGCTCGTCGTACGTTCAAATCTTGGAGGTTGTGCCTTATGGTGCCAGCCGGTACGTACAGCTTCGGTCCCTCTGAGGGCCGTCTTGTCCTGCGCGTGTATCGAGAGGGGCTCGCCAGCTCGATGGGCCACGACCTCGTCCTCGAGGCGACCCGTTGGAGCGCGGAGGCCACCGTCGACGGGGACGACCCGACGCGCTCGAGCCTCACTGCGACCGCGGACGTCCAGTCCCTGGAGGTGCGCGAGGCCAAGGGCGGCGCCAAGCCGTTGTCCGACAAGGACCGGGCGGACATCAAGAAGAACATCGAGAAGGTTTTGAGCACCCGCAGGTACTCGGAGATCGTCTTCCGCTCGACCGCCGTGCGTCCTCCCGCAGGCAACCGCTTGACGGTAGCGGGGGAGTTGACCATCAAGGACGCCACCCGCCCCGCGGAGCTCGAGCTGACCGTCGAGGACGGGCGCGCCACGGCGAGCACGACCGTGGTCCAGTCGCAGTGGGGGATCAAGCCGTTCTCCGCCCTCATGGGGGCGCTCAAGGTGCGCGACGCCGTCGAGATCGAAGTCGAGGTCTCCGTCCCCAAGGACTGACCGGACCCAGCCGAGGCCAAAGTCAGGGTTGGAGTCCGGCAGCCAGCAATCCGGACTTCATGCTCATGCCTTGTTCCGGCGGGCCATTCCCCGGCGGCGCGGCATCCTCGGGGAGGGCCGAGCTATGAGCACCACGCACGAGCACGACGTCGCCGCCGAGGGGGTTCGTGCACCGTTCGGTCGCCACGGCGGGCACGGTGATCACGCGGCGATGTTCCGGAACCGGTTCTGGACCTCGCTGCTGCTGGCGATCCCGGTCGTGGTCTACAGCGAGACGGTCCAGCACCTGCTGAGCTTCCACCCACCGGCGTTCCCGGGCTCGGCAATGATCCCGCCAGTCCTCGGCACCGTGGTGTTCGTCTACGGCGGTTGGCCGTTCCTGACCGGCGGCGTCGTTGAGGCCCGCGACCGCCGGCCTGGGATGATGCTGTTGATCGGCATGGCGATCACGGTGGCGTTCGTGGCGAGCCTGGCGACGAGCCTCGGGCTGTTCGGGGTTGAGGTGTGGTGGGAGCTGGCGCTGCTGATCGTGATCATGCTGCTGGGCCACTGGCAGGAGATGCGCGCGATCGGCCAAGCCCAAGGCGCGCTGGAGGCGCTGGCCGCTTTGCTGCCCGACGAGGCCGAACGGGTCACGGGCACGGGGATCGAGACCGTGAAGGTCGCCGACCTGGCCATGGGCGACATCGTGCTCGTGCGCCCTGGCGGCCGGGTGCCCGCCGACGGGGTGATCGTCGAGGGCGCCGCCGACATGGACGAGTCCATGATCACCGGGGAGTCCCGCCCGGTGCCCCGAAGCGAGGGTGACCGGGTCGTCGCCGGAACGGTCGTCACGGACTCGGCGGTCCGGGTGCGGGTCGAGGCAGTCGGCGAGGACACCGCCCTGGCCGGCATCCGACGACTCGTCGCCGAGGCGCAGCGGTCGCGGTCGCGTGCGCAGGCGCTGGCCGACCGCGCAGCGGCGCTGCTGTTCTACGCCGCGGTCGCCGCGGCTGCGGTGACCGCGGTGGTGTGGGCGGCGCTGGGCCAGCCGCAGAGCGCGGTCACGCGCGCGGTGACGGTGCTGATCATCGCCTGCCCGCACGCGCTGGGTCTGGCGATCCCGCTCGTGATCTCGATCTCGACCTCGCTGTCCGCGCGCAACGGCATCCTGGTCAAGGACCGCCTTGCGCTGGAGCGCATGCGCACGGTCGACGTGGTGCTGTTCGACAAGACCGGCACCCTGACCAGGGGCGAGCACCGGGTCACCGGCGTGGCCGCCGTCGCAGAGGCGGACGCCGGTGGAGCTGGCTGGGACACCGACCGCCTGCTGGCGCTGGCCGGCGTGGTCGAGGCCGACAGCGAGCATCCCCTGGCGCGCGCGATCGTGGCCGCCGCCCGCGAGCGCGGCGAGCTGCGTCAGCGCTCAGCGGCGCACCCCCCGGCCCCCCGGGCGACCGGGTTCCGGTCGCTGACCGGCCGCGGTGTCGAGGCGACCGTGGACGGACGCGTCGTCGCGGTGGGCGGGCCTAACCTGCTGCGCGAGCGTGGCCTGACGGTCCCCGAGTCGCTGACCGGGCCAGTGGAGCAGTGGCAGGCACGCGGGGCCGCGGTCTTGTACGTCGTGCGCGACGGTCAAGTGAGCGGAGCCCTGGCGCTTGAGGACGAGGTTCGGTCGGAATCCCGGGAGGCCGTGCAGGCGCTGCACGATCTCGGTCTGCGCGTGGCCATGATCACCGGCGACGCCCGCCAGGTCGCCGAGGCGGTCGCTGCCGACCTGGGCATCGACGACCTGGGCATCGCCGA